>NZ_JAJNIQ010000001.1:0-493682 GCF_022386395.1 Mammaliicoccus sp. J-M40 | reverse complement strand
TACTTATTTTTGAAAAATAAGTAGAGATTAACAAAATGAATCTGCTAAAAATCAAACAGATTTATTTTGTTAATACATTCTAAAAAACCAATGGTTGATTACTTCTAAAGATATTACACATAAATATGGACTTGACTATAAAAAGCTTTGATTTTTTTAATTGTCATTAAATTTTGTGCGAAATCAACGGCTAACGTGCAAGAAACTTAAGACAAGCTCGTTACATTTTCTAACGAGCTAGTGGTAGCAAACAAGCACGTTAGCGCTATAAAAAGCTTTGATTTTTATTAATTGCCATTAAATTTTGTGCGAAATCAACGGCTAACGTGCAAGAAACTTAAGACAAGCCTGTTACATTTTCTAACGAGCTAGTGGTAATAAACAAGCCCGTTAGCGCTATAAAAAGCTTTGATTTTTATTAATTCCACTTAAATTTTATACGAAATCAACGGCTAACGTGCACGAAACTTCAGACAAGCCCGTTACATTTTCTAACGAGCTAGTGGTAATAAACAGGCACGTTAGCGCTATGTTCCCTACGATTTTGTAAAGTGCTGAAGCCTAAGGGAATATTATGAGTGAGAGACTACAGGCTCGAACCATACCCTAGTCAAGCATGCACGAACAAAATCAGAGATTATTTATTTTGAGTTATGATTTATCTCCCAACCTATTCTTTGTTTCTACATTAATTTATACATTTTATTCATCTTAAATTTGTTGAATTGTTGTGACTTTTTGAAATAATCTGTTTTCTCTCTTTACATAAATATTCTTTCTATGTATAATGAATGCATATCAATTGAATATGTTTTTGATGAGGCGCATCAATCATTAGTAACTCCCCTATAGGACTGCAATCTTCAAGGAGTGAAAGGGTGCGATGCCGAAACATAATATTTTTGCAGAACTATTATGTTGGACGTATAGGTTAACAGCTTATTGTCTGTCATTATCTTAATGATAAATGGAGTGCATCACTTGTATATATAAATTAAAACAAGTTCGGATGCCGAACTTGTTTTTTTATTTATATTACGGCGTTGACTTCCCGATTTTAATTGGAGGAATAATCTTGACACAAAGTGTATTGAAATTTGGCGGAACATCCGTAAGTGATTTTAACAAAATTAAAAATATAGCCTATATGTTAAAATCTCGCGTTGATAATGGCGAACAACTAGTAGTTGTTGTAAGTGCTATGGGCAAAACGACTGATACTTTAATGCAAAATATTGATACGTTAACATCGCAGCCTAAAGATGAACATTTAGCAATGTTGCTAACTACAGGTGAACAACAAACAATATCTTACCTTTCAATGGTGTTGAATGATATAGGTGTTCAAACGAAGGCGATGACGGGGTATCAAGCTGGTATTAAAACAATTGGTCATCATTTAAAGAGTAAAATAGCTGAAATTGATGCTCCTAGGTTTGAAGAAGCTTTTAAAACAAACGATATTCTAGTAGTAGCTGGCTTCCAAGGTGTTAATGATGAAATGGAAATCACTACTTTAGGACGCGGTGGTTCAGATACAAGCGCTGTAGCAATAGCATCAAGTATAAATTCCACTTGTGAAATATACACTGATGTTGATGGTGTTTATGGAACAGATCCTAGAATTTATAAAGATGCAAAATTACTTTCTGAAGTTTCTTATGAAGAAATGATGGAAATGAGTGCTTTAGGAGCTGGTGTATTAGAATCAAGGAGTGTTGAAATAGCTAGAAATTACAACATACCTCTTTATTTAGGTAGAACATTATCAAACGTGAAAGGAACATGGATTATGCCACAAACAGAAATTTTAGAGAAAAAAGCAGTCACTGGAGTCGCGTTAGATACGCATATGATTCATGTAACATTAACGTATCCAATGCAAAACTTTAAATTACTGCAAAAAATGTTTGATTCTTTAGAACACGAGTCAATGAATGTAGATATGATTTCACAAATTGAAAATCAGAGAGGTCTACAATTGTCATTTACAATAAAAGATTCTGAAGTACAACAAATTGAAAGAATTATAGAAGATTTAATGCTAGATTACCCTCACCTTCGCTACATAATGAAAGAAAATTATGCAAAGCTATCCGTAATTGGAACTGGCATGAGAGACATGTCTGGTATTGCTTCTAAAGCATTCAGAACTTTAATTAGTAACGACATACCTTTTTATCAAACAACAACATCAGAAATTAGTATTTCTTATGTCGTTGATCGAGATTTAGGTGAAGAAGCAGTACGTATTTTGTGTGAAACATTTAATATATAATGAATGATGGAGTGAACAAAATGACAAAATTAGCAGTTGTAGGTGCAACAGGTTTAGTAGGAGAAAAAGTATTAGAAGTATTAGACAGAAAGAATATCCAATTTGATGAATTAGTATTATTTTCATCACCACGTTCAGCAGGTAAAGAAGTAGAATTCCAAGGTAAAACATATACTGTTGAAGCTTTAACAGACGATAAAACAGATGGACAATTTGATTATGTCATCATGAGTGCTGGTGGCAGCACGAGTGAACATTTCGCTCCACTTTTTGAAGAGAATGGCGCAATTGTTATAGATAATTCTAGTCACTGGAGAATGCACGAAGGTATCGATTTAATCGTTCCTGAAGTAAACGAACCAAAATTAAATCGAAAAATTATTGCAAATCCAAACTGTTCTACAATTCAATCTGTAGTTCCTTTGAAACCTTTACAAGATAAGTTCGGCCTTAAGCGTGTAGCTTATACTACTTATCAAGCTGTATCAGGTTCAGGTTTAGCTGGTAAAGAAGACTTATTAAAAGGAGAACAAGGTGAAGAACCAACTAACTACCCTCACCCAATCTATAATAACGTCTTACCACATATCGATTCATTTTTAGAAGATGGTTATACAAAAGAAGAACAAAAAATGATCGACGAAACACGTAAAATCTTAAACGATAACACTTTAAATGTTACAGCAACTTGTGTTCGTGTTCCTGTACAAGACAGCCATAGCGTGCATATGAACGTAACATTAGATAAAGAAGCTACAGTTGAAGATATTAAAAAATTATTCGATGAAGATGACAGAGTTGTACTCGTTGATAATGTAGAAAATAATGAATATCCATTAGCAATTCATTCTACGGGTAAAGATGAAGTATTCGTAGGAAGAATTAGAAAGGATGAATCATTAGATAACACATTCCATATTTGGTGTACTTCTGATAATTTATTAAAAGGTGCAAGTTTAAATGCAGTACAAGTTTTAGAACAAGTTATGAATTTAAATAAATAAAAAATTGAGGAGTGTTAAGTATGTCACATATATTTACAGGTGTAGGTGTTGCGTTAACGACACCATTCACAGAAGAGAATGTAGACTACGAAGCATTTGAAAACCATATAGAATTTTTAATTGAAAACGGTGTACAAAGTATCGTGATTAACGGTACTACTGCAGAAAATCCAACTTTAACAAATGACGAAAAAAATCAATTATTAGAAATAGGTATAAAAAAAGTCAATGGTCGTGTGCCAGTTATAGCAGGTACAGGTACTAACAACACACAAGCTTCTATTGAAGCATCATTGAAAGCAAAAGAATTAGGTGCAGATGCAATTATGCTTATCACACCATATTATAATAAAACAAGCCAACGTGGTTTAATAGCCCACTTTACTAAAATTGCAAACACAGTTGAATTGCCAGTAGTTCTATATAATGTACCTTCTAGAACAAATATGACAATTGATGTAGAAACAATGATTAAATTAAGTGAAAATCCGTATATTGTAGCATTAAAAGATGCTACTGGAGATTTAGAATATGCACAAACATTAAAAGAGAAATTACCTTCTGATTTTGCCTTATACAGTGGTAATGACGATAATATGTATGACTATTACAAGCTTGGCGGAGAAGGATTAATTTCAGTTGTGGCAAATGCAATACCACAAGAAACTCAAAAATTATTCGACCTTGTTCAAAAAGATGATACGAAAACTGCTGAAAACTTAAGAGATCAAATTCTAAGTTTACTTAATGATTTAGGTGTAGATGTTAACCCTATTCCTATTAAGTTATTAACAAGTGAACTAGGTTTCGGTCAGTATGAAGTAAGGTTACCTTTAGTAACATTAAATGAACAAGAACAACAAACATTAAGCAATGCATTTGCTAACTTTAAAGATGGTGTAAAACAATGAAAATTTTATTAATTGGTTATGGCGCAATGAACGAACGTGTAGCAAGACTAGCAGAAGAAAATAACAATGAAATTGTAGGTGTTGTAGTTAAAGATCCAGCTAAACAATACCCCTACCCTGCCTTTGATACAATTTCATCAGCACCTGAAGCGGATGTAGCAATCGATTTTTCTAACCCTGAATTATTGATTCCGCTATTAGAAGAAGACTTTAAACTACCATTAGTTATTGCGACTACAGGTGAAAAAGAAACAATCATTGAAAAATTAAAAGAAAAATCTAAAGATATGCCGGTATTCTTCAGTGCAAACATGAGTTATGGTGTGCATATTCTAAAAGAAATTATTCAATATGCTGTACCATTACTTGAAGACTTTGATATTGAGATGTTGGAAAAACATCATAATAAAAAAGTGGATGCACCAAGTGGTACGTTAGTACAACTATATGATGCTATTAAAGAAAAGCGTGAAGAAACTGTTCCTGTTTACAATAGACATGAAACTAACACGAAGCGTGAACCTTCTGAAATTGGAATTAGTTCTCAACGTGGTGGTACAATAGTTGGAGAGCACCAAGTATTGTTTGCTGGACATGATGAAACGATTGAAATTACGCATCGTGCACAGTCTAAGGATATATTTGCCAACGGTGCTCTAAGTGTGGCAAATATATTAGTAAATAAAGAAAACGGATATTACACATACAATAATTTAAATGAGGAGAGAATTTAACATGGTTAAAGATTTTACTGCAGAAGAGATTATACAATATATTAGTGAGGCTGAGAAGGTAACACCTTTAAAAGTCTACGTTAACGGTCAATTTGAAAATGTTGAGTTCCCTGAGTCATTTAAAGTTTTTGGTTCAGAAACATCTAAAACAATTTTCTGTGATGCTAAAGATTGGAAAGCATTTAATGAAAAATATGCAGATCAATTTACAGATGTCGAAATAGAAATGGATCGTCGCAATTCAGCGATACCATTAAAAGATTTAACAAATACAAATGCTCGTATTGAGCCTGGTGCTTTCATTAGAGAACATGCAGTTATTGAAGATGGCGCTGTTGTAATGATGGGCGCTACAATTAACATTGGCGCTGTAGTTGGCGAAGGTACTATGGTTGATATGAACGCTTCACTTGGAGGTCGTGCTACTACAGGTAAAAATGTGCACGTTGGTGCAGGTGCAGTATTAGCAGGCGTTATTGAGCCACCTAGTGCTTCTCCAGTAGTTGTTGAAGACGATGTACTAATTGGAGCTAATGCAGTAATACTTGAAGGTGTTCGCATTGGTAAAGGTGCTATAGTTGCTGCTGGTGCAATTGTAACGAAAGATGTTCCAGAAGGAGCAGTTGTTGCTGGTACCCCTGCTAAAGTTATTAAACAATCAGCAGATGTACAAGATGGTAAAAAAGAAATCGTATCTGCTTTACGTAACTTAAACCAATAACTCATCATATAAAAGATTAGGCTGAGACATAAATAAATGCCTCAGCCTAAATTATTAGATTGGCAATATATATCTAGTTTGAAATAGATTATATTAAAATTTTCAATGCTATTTATATTTGCTTGGGTGGGATAATGAAATCTTATTAAAAATATTGGATTGATGTCCCACTCTCTTTCTATACATACTATAAAGGGACTGATTTTTAAATGTCTGAATTAAATTTTGTTAAAGAAACAAGAAGATATTTGCATCAACATCCAGAATTAAGCATGCAAGAATTTGAAACAACAACATATATTGAAAATTTTCTTAAATCATTGGAAATACCATATGAACGCCCTATTACTACAGGGATTATTGGTTATTTAGAAGGTAATTCAAACAGGACAATTGCTTATAGAGCAGATATTGATGCCTTACCTATTCATGAAGAAAATGAAGTACCTTATAAAAGTAAAAATGACAATGTGATGCATGCTTGTGGACACGATGGTCATACGACAGCGTTAATGTTATTTACGAAAAGGTGTAAAGCATTATACGACAAAGGCGAATTACCACATAACGTTGTATTCATTTTTCAACCTTCAGAAGAAACGGAAGCGGGCGCAAATCAACTTATAAAATCTAAAGTATTTGATCAATTTCAAATAGAAGAAATTTATGGTGTACATATCATGCCTTTTGAAGATTTAGGTACAGTAGCATTTAAAAATGATGAAATAACTGCAAGTGCTACAGAGTATCGTTTCTATTTAAATGGCTTATCTAGTCATGTAGCGAGTAAAGAAGAAGGAAAAGCTGCATCAGAAGCATTAATGCATGTATTAAGCCAAGTGAGTCAAATTCAACAATTTCATTTAAATGGTCTTAATAGAAACATTGTACACATAGGTCAATTTAATGTTGGAGAAGCAATTAACACGGTCCCACAAAATGGCTATTTAGAAGGTACAATTCGAACTTATGATGTACAAGATTTAGAAACCGTGAAACAACAAATGATAAAAATTGCTCAAAGTGTTGAATTGTTATTTGATGTTGAATGTCGTGTTGATTTTGCTGAGGGATACCCACCTACTACAAATGATTCGACACTATACGAAAATGTAAAGTCAGCATTAAATACAACTGGTGTGGAATTACATGAACTAGAAAAACCATATTTATTCGGCGAAGATTTTAGTTTCTATGGACAATTGGCGCCAAGTTATTTTGTATTTTTCGGAACTAAAAATATCGAAAAAGATTTTGTGTATGGTCTACATACAAACAAATTAAATTTTGATGAAGAAGTGCTTATTTTAGTAGCTGATTATTATATGGCATTGTTAAATCAAGGAAGGGATAAATAATGGTTGCAAGTATCACAATATATGAACAAGACTTTATAAATAACGCTAAACAGTTTACAGATGGACAAGAAGTTATGGCTGTTGTGAAAAATGATGCTTATCATTTTGGTTTAGAATTTGCAGTGCAATCATTTATCGCTGCTGGTATACAGACATTTAGTACGACATCTTTACATGAAGCTGTGAGAATTAGAAATTTAAACAGTGATGTAAATATCTTTTTAATGAATCCATCTACAGAGTTTGAAACTTTAAAACAATATAATATCGCAATGACTTTACCCTCTTTAGAATTTTATTATGAATTTAAAGACGATTTAAGTGGTATTAAGTTACATTTAGAATTAGAAAACTTGCTACACCGTTCAGGATTGAAAAATGCTCAAGAAATGCAAGAAGTATTAAAATTCAATACTAACCTACCCCATGATGAACAAGCTAAAATAGAAGGAATATGGACGCATTTCGGATACGCAGATGAATTTGGTGGAGATGAGTATGAAATAGAACGAGCAGCTTGGTTAAGTTGTTTAGACGAAATCTTAAGTTTAGGTTATACGTTTAAATTTATTCATGCTCAGAATAGTGCGAGTTTTGTAAGAGAAGATGGCTTGCTTGATCAACATACACATGCGCGATTAGGTATTATTCTATATGGTTCAAGACCTTATAGTAGTCTCCCTACTTCAACTACTCATCAAAATTTTACTGTTACTGCGAATGTGATTCAAGTACGCCCTATTAAACAAGGCGAAACTTGTGGTTATAGTTTCCAATATACAGCAGATAAAGATTGTAACCTTGCAGTAGTTGATATCGGTTATGGAGACGGTATACTTAAAACACGTGCTAAACATGATGCGCTAATCAATGGTAAAAGGTATCCTATACGTGGATTAATGATGAGTCATATGTTTGTAGAAGTGGATGAATCAGTAAAACGTGGAGATATGGTAACAATGTATAGCAATGACATAAGAATAGACGAATTTACATTTAAAGGTGTAGGTGCTAATTCAGAACAAATTAGTGCACTAAACCATCATTCATTAATAAAGGAGATTAAATCATGACTGTTAAATATAATGATCAAGGCGTATTAACGATGGGGAATATCTCATTAAAGACAATTGCAGCTAGTTATGGTACCCCTACTATTGTTTATGATGAAGAACAAATCAGATCACAGTGTAGAAGATTTCATGAAGCATTTAGTAACAGTGGTCTAAAATATAATATTTCATACGCATCTAAAGCCTTTAGTAGCATTCAATTATTTAAACTAATGGCAGAGGAAAATATGGGCTTAGACGTAGTATCTGAAGGAGAACTATTTACAGCTTTAGCGAGTGATTTTGATCCGAGTAAAATACACTTTCACGGTAACAACAAGACGAATGATGAAATAGAATATGCAATTGAAAGTGGCGTTGAGTATTTCGTTATTGATTCATTAGATGAAATTACACGTATTAACCGAATTGCATCTAAACCAATCAAAGCAGTTTTAAGAGTTAATCCAGGTGTTGAAGCACATACACATGAATTTATACAAACAGGACAAGAAGATAGTAAGTTTGGATTATCGATAAAACATGGTACTGCTTTAGAAGGTGTACGAGCATTACAAGCATCAGACAAAATAGACTTTAAAGGTATCCACTTCCATATTGGGTCACAAATTTTTGAAGCGGATGGTACGATTAATACGATACAAATTGTATTTGAATGGTTAAAAGAAAATAATATCGATATTGAAATTCTCAATTTGGGTGGCGGTTTCAGTATTAAATATACAAACGAAGATAAGAGCTATCCAATTGAAGAAAGTATTAAGCGCATTACTGATGCTATTAAAGAAAATAGTGAAAAATATAGCATGGATATACCTGAGATATCTATAGAGCCAGGACGCTCTATCGTAGGAGAAGCGGGTGTAACTTTATATAGAGTTGGTACTATTAAAGAAATACCTAATGTTAATACTTACGTTTCAATTGATGGTGGTATGAGTGATCATATTAGAACAGCTTTATATAATGCGAAATATGAGGCACTATTAGTAGATAGACAAGAAGATGATTTACAAGAAGTAACAATAGCAGGTAAATTATGTGAATCAGGAGATTTAATCGGTAAAGATATGAAATTACCTAAATCAACAAAAATTGGTGATTATATAGCTGTATTATCGACAGGAGCGTATCACTACTCTATGAGTTCTAACTATAACCAAATGCCAAAACCGGCAGTGTTATTTGTCAGAGATGGAAAAGCAAGAGAAGTTATTAAGCGACAAACATTAAAACAACTCATTTTGAACGATGTGAAATAAATAATTATTTATTTTTTTGAATAAAAAAGCGCTACCCAATCAGATAGAAATCTGCGGGTAGCGCTTTTAAATAATTAAAGATATCATTATATAAACTTAAACTTTATTATTATTTAATAGTATTATAGTTTTGCAGAAAGAAACCCTAACATTGTTAGGGTTTCTTTCTAGTCTTTCAAATTCATATATTTTATAGTTTTACAACGTTTGCAGCTTGTGGGCCGCGGTCGCCTTCAACTACTTCGAATTCTACTGCTTGACCTTCTTCTAAAGATTTGTAACCTTCTTGGTTAATTGCTGAGAAATGTACGAATACGTCATTTTCTCCTTCGATTTCGATAAAACCAAATCCTTTTTCTGCATTAAACCATTTTACTGTACCTTGTTTCATAATTGAGAAACCTCCAAGACTAAAATTCAATATGCGATATTCGCATATTACAAAAAACACCAAATATATAATGTCATTTGCAATATGGAATAACGATATTGCTATTACTTATTATACGTCACTAAATATTCAAATGCAATACCAATTCAGATATTTTCAGAATTTATTAATTTGGTAAAGGTGTATAAATAGAATTGTCATTTAATATAAGAATACTATAAAAAATTTGTAAATCTTCTTCACAATCTTCACAAAAAGCAATATCGCAATTATTATAAAAAGCATGAATATTATATTTACCAACTATCTCATTTGCATATTTTTCTTGGTACGATTTCAGTAAGTCATTATAAGTTATTAGCATCTCATCAAAATCATTGCAAATGATTTCATGAATAATATGATCTGTCCAATCATCGAATAGCCACCAGCCCTCATAATCTGCCCGCATAGTAACAACTTTCCACATTTATAACGCCCCTATTCAGAATATTACCTTAAAACAAATTTAAATCTATTTGAAGATGAAATCAAGAAAAGCGCTTAGTATTTATGTTTCTAATTATTAGTTTTTTTGTAAGAAACCCTTTATAATGGATATATGAGGTGATTAATATGAACGGAAAACACATTAAAGTTTATGGACGCGTACAAGGCGTTGGTTTTAGATTTTTCACAGCACAACTGGCTAAGAAATATAATATAGTTGGCTCAGTTGAAAATGTTAACGATTATGTTGAAGTTTATGCTAGCGGGAAAACAGATGACTTAGAAAGTTTTACTAAAGGAATAATTGAAGGTGTTGCACCTGCTTCTCAAGTAGATGATTACAACATAGAAGATGTAACATTAGATGAAAATACAAAGCATTTCAAAACGTTATAATTTAGGAAGATGAAAATGAAATATAATTTATCGTATATATTAGGTGCACTATTAGCTGTACCAATATCGTCTGTTGTTTTTTTATTTAGTGTATTTCAATTGGATTTACATTTCATGTTAGATACTGGTATGTTTATCGGATCATATATATTGAGTTTTATTCCTATTCAATGGTATAGCTCTAGACGTTTTTTAAAGGAAATGGGATTAACTCGTAGAGAATATCATTTCATTAGAAAACAATTAAATGATGCGAGCCCAAAACTTAAACGGTTATATAAAAATTATATGCGTGTACGTTCATATAATGAATTTAAAAATTTAAATGAAGTTGCTAAATTAACAAGAACAATTTACAACACTGTTAAACAATCTCCAGAAAAGTTTTATACAGTCGAAAGCTTTTTCTATTCGCATTTAGATAATACAGTTAATTTAATTGATAACTACACTCTATTACAACGCATGCCGAATAAAACTAAAGAAGAAAAAGCTAAATTGAAACAAACTAAACTTACGATTGATGAGAATAAAAGGACTTTAGTTGCTGATTTAAAGCAATTGAATGAATCGAATTATAATCAATTGGATATTGAGATGGAATTAGCTGACATGGCTAAAAACAGAAATGATTTTACTAAAGAAATACCTGAAACAACTAAAGAAAAAGTAAATTTGAAGACTAATCAAGAAAAATACGAATATGAAACGGAGCGTAATTATGACAGAAACTAATAAAAATTTATTTGATGACTTAATTGATGACCCGTTTAAGGATTCATCGAATGAAATTGCACCACAGGAAGCTCAAGAAAATGAGCAATCTGGTCAATCAGATGTAACTTCAACTTATGAAAAGAATTTCTCAGATGAAGATCAACAAAAAATAAACGAAATAGCTAAACAGATTAAACCGTTAGATAATGATGGTCTGTTACTGTATGGTCAACAAGCTCAAAACAAATTATCACATTTTTCTCATCAAATGCTCAACCAAGTTCAATCTAAAGATGTCGGGCCAATCGGTTCTTCACTTAGAAACTTGATGAACAAATTAAAAGAAGTAAATCCTGATGAATTACAAAAACAAAATCAATCGCGTTTAAAACGTATTTTTAAGCGTGCTGAGCGCTCAGTTAATGAAATGTTTAGCAAATACCAATCAGTTGGTGCGCAAGTCGACCGCATATCTGTAGAGCTGCAAAAATCACAAAATATGCTGATGAAAGATGTTGGTCTATTAGATCAATTGTATGAAGAAAATAAAGCGTATTTTGATGCTTTAAATATTTATATCGCAGCAGCTGAACAAAAGCGTGATGAACTTAAACAAAATGATTTAGTGGAGCTTGAGAAAAAAGTTAAAGCATCTAATAACCAAATGGATGTACAAGATTTGGCTGATTTACAACAATATATAAACAGATTAGAAAAGCGAATCTATGATTTACAATTATCTCGCCAAATTACTTTACAATCAGCACCACAAATTAGAATGATACAAAATATTAACCAAACATTGGCTGAAAAGATTCAAAGCTCGATTTTAACGAGTATTCCATTATGGAAGAACCAAATGGCTATCGCGTTAACTTTATTGAGGCAACAAGGTGCTTCAGAAGCACAGAAGAAAGTTACAGATACGACAAATGAACTGTTGCTTAAAAACTCAGAAATGTTGAAACAAAATGCGATAAGAACAGCAGAAGAAAATGAACGTGGTATTGTTGATATTGAGACACTTAAGACGACACAAACAAATATCGTGGATACAATTCAAGAAACATTAAGAATACAAGAAGACGGTACACGTAAACGTCAACAAGCTGAACAAGAACTACAATCTTTAGAACAAGATTTAAAAACTAAACTATTACAACTTAAAGATGAACAACAACAACTTAGAAATACATTTAAATCATAAATAAAAAGCACTATCCCCTATTTTAATAAAAGGAGATAGTGCTTTTTCTACATAAATTGGCTAAGTACATAGAACATTAAAGTGCCAACATAGTTACCAATTACATAACCTAATGTACCTATAATTAGTATAGGACCTACGAGGCTTTGCCACCCTTTAGATATAGCTAGCGCAGTGGCAGTTGTCGGACCACCAGCATTAGCATTACTAGCTAACAACATTTCTTCAATATTAAATTTGAATAACTTACCGAATGATAAAGTAACAGCTAAATTAAATATTAATATAATAGCTACAAAAATAAATAATAAAGGCGCAGTTTTAATAATAATCGGTATTGATGCTGGTACACCTATTACAACAAAGAAAATATAAATTAAAAATGTTCCAAGTTCATCAGATGCATTTAACTTTTCAAAGAAATTGCTAAATACTGCAACTACTATTAAAGATAAAGTCGTCAATAATAAGAATTGATCCCCTATAATGCCAACTACAACTTCTAAAAAAGGATTTGATTTCGGAACGGCCGACTGTATCCACTCTGATAGTTTAAAGCTAACTGCTACTAGTGAAAAAGCAATAGCAATTGAATATGCAATATCCTTTAAACTAATTTCATTTCTTTTCCAATATGCTTCTGCATTGTTTTCATTAGATTCAGCATCACTATTATACAACCTTCTAAAATACTTTTTCACAAATTTTAAATTTGGAATTGTAATCAAGACAATAAAATAAAATGCCATAACACTGTTATCAGCAACAACTGTTGCCGATACAAGTTCCCCAGGTGTTTCGAACTTGGTGCTTAATGCAGCAAAGTTTACACCACCACCTATATAGCTTCCAGTCATCATAGCAGCAATTTTATTAAGCTGTGGTATAAATTGATGCAATAGTAAAAAGCTGACAGCAACCCCTACTACTGTCCCTACAGAACTAATTAAAAATATAAATAATAACCTTCTACTTTCGTTCCATATTTTAAAAATATTAGATCTGAATAATAATAATGGTATAGCAAGTGGAATAACGTAATCCCAAACTTGGTCATACACTGGAGATTCAATCGGAATAATGTTTAAATTAGATAAAATCATAGCACCAATTAACGCGATTATAGCGCCAGTAATTTTAGAAGCAAAATCATATTTTTGTTCTAAAAAGATACTTAAAGCAGCTATACTTACTAAAATAGCCCATAAAATCCATGTTTCATCTTTATTAATAAAAGCAAAGACCATCATATTCCCCACCCCTTTAATTATATGTATACTTATTATGACATAAATAAAAAGAGAGTGAGACTGAGAAATCTCTTTTTCTAAAAAGTTTTCGCAGTTCTGCTACGCTGTAAAACGTAACTAGTATTTAAAAAAGGATTATTATAGTGGTAACGTGCTTGTTTTTGAACACTTGCCCGTTAGAAAATGTAACGAGCTTGTTTAAAATTTCTAGCACGTTAGCTGTTGATTTCATATAAAAATTAAGTGGAATTAATGATAATTAAAGTATTTTATAGCGCTAACGTGCTTGTCTATGAAGTCTTGCCCGTTAGAAAATGCAACGAGCTTGTTTAAAATTTCTAGCACGTTAGTCGTTGGTTTCACATAAAAATTAAGTGGAATTAATGATAATTAAAGTATTTTATAGCGCTAACGTGCTTGTTTTTGAAGTCTTGCCCGCTAGAAAATGTAACGAGCTTGTCTATGAAGTCTAGCACGTTAGCTGTTAAGCCTCACATATAAATTAAAGTATTACATAAGCTCATCTAATATAAAAAATCCGAGACAAGTTTATGTCTCGGATTTTTTTCTTTAACTATATTCAATTGGAGCTTGATTTTTAACTTTACCTATAATGAATCCAATGATATAACCTACTATTGCAAAAGGAATCCATTCCATCTGATATTGAGCTAGAGGCAATTCTTGCATAAATGCGATATTGATAACCCCATTACTATTAAATACAGAAATGAATGAAATAATTGTTACTAAAGCAACAGCCAATTGTTGTGCAATTGGTGGTGTCTTAACGTATTTACCTAATAGTATTAATAATACAGATGTAATAGCTATTGGATATAATACTAACAATACTGGTAATGAACCTTGGATAACTGTAGTTAAACCTTGGTTTGAAATAATGAAACTGACTAAAGTGAAAATAGTAACAAACCATTTGTATGAAATTTTTGGTAAAATTTCATGGAAGAATTCACTAACAGATACAATCAATCCTGTAGCTGTTGTTAAACAAGCTAATGCTACAATAATACCAATTAAATACTTACCGAATTCGCCAAATGATACTTGAGCGGCAGTTGTTAATAGATACGTACCAATATTTTGACCATTATCATTTAATTCTTTCAATGTTGCATCTGAAATGTTCATATGATTTCCGATCCAACCTAAAGAAATATAGATAAATCCTAGTGCAATTGCAGCAATTACACCTGCCAAAATAGTTTGTTTAAATAATCCCGTTTCTCTTGTAACACCTTTACTCTTAATTGCTGTAATAACAATCATAGAGAATGCAATAGCAGCGATCGCGTCCATCGTTAAGTAGCCTTCAACGAACCCTTTACCAAAACTAGTAGCACCACTACTGTAAACTTCCATTTCTCCAGGAACGACAGGTTCTCCACCTATGCTGAAGAAAGCTTTAATGATTAGTAAAACAATTGAAATAAGTAGTACTGGTGTTAAAACAGCACCTACTTTATCTACCATTTTACTTGAGTTGAAACTTAAGTAAAATACGATAGCAAAGTAAACTAATGAGAAAATAAATAATGCCATTGAACTATTTGTGTCGAAAATTGGCGTGATACCCATTTCAAAAGATGTTGCTGCTGTACGCGGTATAGCGAACAACGGCCCAATAGTTAATGAAATAGCAACAAGCAATACGACAGCAAATACTGGATGAATTTTACCTAAAGACGCTCTATATCCTTTATCTTCAATAGAACCGGCAATTACACCGATAAGTGGTAAGCCGATCCCTGTAATTACAAATCCAAAAATAGCTGGCCAGAAAAATTGACCACTCGATAAACCTAGCGCAGGAGGAAAGATTAAATTACCTGCTCCAAAAAATATCGCAAATAACATAAAGCCTACTACAAAAATATTCTTATTCATATGTTAAACTCCTTTTACAACTTACAATAATTTATATTTTATCATTGGAATTAGGTTTCGTCCATATGAAATTTCTGAAAATTATAAATATATTTTAACTTATTACAACGTTTATTAAATAGACTGCAATAGTAATTTTTTTAGTAGTGGTGATAATTGAGCAGGTAAATTCTCAACACCTTCTACAAATAAACTTTGTCTACCATAAATATTATGAACTGTATTTCTTATACTCTCATCAATAGTGTCTTGATTTAAAAATACATTAAATACGTAAACGCCTTGCTTATCTGCTTCTATAACAGCTTCGTGAGTATCAATAATACCATCCTCTGCATAATCAAATGCAGAAGGTTCACCGTCAGAAAATACAATTAAAAACTTCTGTTCTTCTGATCTTTGTAGTAATTGTTGTGTTGCAACCCGTAAAGCTACCCCATCTCTATTATCATCTTGAGGTTCAAGTGTCATAATTCGTGCATCATTTTGTTTCATTGTAGATTCGTTATATAAAATGATTTCATCAATTGTGTTCGGTTGGTTAAATTTATCTGCTTCGAAAGCATCTTCACTAAAGCCAAGTATTTCATGTTTAATATCTAGATTTTTTAATGTTTCATGGAATAGTACTACACCTTTTTTAGTTTCTTCCATTTTGTCATGCATACTAGCTGAAGCATCAACTAAAAGTGTAAATGTAGCATCTAATTTTCTACTAAATGCATCTTTTTTGAAGAATAATTTGTATTGGTCATCTATAAACCAATTAAGTAAATTCTTTTGTAATCTACCTTTAGTTAAATTTTCTCTAACGTCACTATATTGATGATTCATTGATTTTTGGATAATACTTGTTAAATCTTTAATTTCAAATTGAACACTTTCAACTGCTCTTTTATATGCTTCAACATCTTCAGGAGAAATTTCTGGTTTGTTAAATGTTAATGAAACATTCTTGTTTACACCTTTTAATTGGTAAGGATTATTATTGCCTTGAGACCCACCTTCTTCGTCATCAATCGTATCGTTAGATCCTTTACCTTTTTTCTCCATCATATTAGTCATATCATCTGAAGCATCGCCTTCTCGCTCATTATCTGTCAGCACATCGCTATTTTCACCTTCATGAAGCTCCATTTCTAAATAATGATCGCTATCAGATTGACTATCGGCTGTTTTAGTTTCAGCATCTTCAGTTACGATGTCCTCTTCGTCATGCTCAGTTTCGCTACTATCGTCCGTTTGTGCAGCATCTTGACGCTTAATATCCTCAAGTGTCCATTTTTCCTCGTAAGACGCGTATATGCGCTCAGGAAGATGATAGTATTGGTTCAGCATATCTTCTTTTAATAAATAATCAACGAGCACCATTATGCTTACTGCTAAGTCGTAACTGTCTTCTGAAGTTTTTAAATTGAAAATTTGCGTTAAGCGATTGAAAACTTGAACGAGGGCATCATCAAATTCTTCAGTAATACTAATGTTATTAATGAAGTTTTCGTTTAAGATAGCATGTTCAATCGTTAGAAATAGCAAATCAGTATATGTTGTTTTCGTTTGATAAACTTGTATTTGGCTATTGTTTTGTCTTTTCTTAACGTTTAAGCGTTTATTAAACAGCTTTTTAGTAACTGGTCTAGTGTCCATGATGATACTAGATAATCTATATTCTTCAATTAGCATAAATAATTGCTTGAAAAAATCCATATGGTCAAACGTTTCATCTAATACTTCTTGGTAAATAGAGGGGTCTGTATGTTTGAAGCCAATCGTATCTAACATAATATCAGATTTTAATCCTGCATTTGTGATATCTTCTGGTCGATGTAACCAGTTGAAACTCACATTGCATATATTATGAATGGGATCATAATGTTGGAATTTTTGGAATGCAACTTTTACATTTGGATCTTCAAGTAATAATTTTGCTAAGTCAGTTAACATCATGATTTGTTGTGCATCGATTTGTTCATCATTGAATAATATAAAACGATCACTCATGTTATTCTCCTTACTCGAAAATTAATTCTATTGCATTTTGTATTGCTTGTTGTTCTCTTTCGTCATCAATTTTATCTATAATAGCGCGTTTAATCGCTCTTCTAACTGGTATAACGGTAGCTAAGTCTGCAAGGTCTAACAACGCTCTTATACTCGCTGATTCTTCTGAGATTTGTCCTTGGCTAGACATGACTCTCAAATCTTTATTGAATTGGATAATTGAATCGATAAGTTCTTCATCGTTTAATTGACTTTGTTCTTTGATGATAGTCTTAAGTGTTTCTCCATCAATGTAGTCTATATCTAATACGACAAATCTATTTTTTAAAGCTTCGTTCATTGGTAATGTTCCAATATAACCTACGTTAATTGCAGCAATAACAGAAAAACCTTCTTTAGCTACGATAACTTCTCCTGTAAATGGATTAGTTAATGCTCTTCTGAAGTCTAATACTCCGTTTAAAATTGGTAACGTCTCAGGCTTCGCCATATTGATTTCATCAATGTATAATAATTCGCCATTCTTCATTGCTTTAATAACTGGTCCATCAATAAATACAATTTCTTGGTGACCTTGTTCATTTGTTTCGATTGTTTTAAAACCAAGTAAACTTTCAGCATCTAAATCTACAGAACAGTTTACAGAATGCATCGGTTTATTAATGTCTTGTGCGATTGTTTCAGCTAACTTCGTTTTACCAGAACCTGTTGGCCCTTTTAGTAAAATATTTTTATTTAATTTAATCATTGATAAAGCATCTTCATATATTGTTTCATCATTGTTAATGTATTTGTTTAATTTGCTCATTGTGTACTCCTTTATATACTAATAATAAACTTAAAAAGGGAGTGGAACAGGAATCATCTCATTTTTGAAAGGATTTCATTGTACCACCCCAGCATGGAGGACTAGGATAGAAGCGTGATTTCAATCCTAGTCAACTATTGCTAATATAGTCAATGAGGTTGAGACAATTAAATTGCCCCAACCTCTGGTTTGTTTTTAATTCAATCTTTATAGTTCTTTAAAATAAGTTTTGAAATATCCACCAACATGCCCAGAATTATCTATAATTTGATAATATTCTTCTGTTTCATTCACGACATCATAAACTTTTCCTACTGTTAACATATCGGATACTTTAAATTTTTCAGCATCAGTATGAACGACTTCTACCCTTTTTATAACGTGATTTTCTTTCCAAGTTTCATGTAACATAAATAAACGCTCCTTTAATTCACTGTGTCTAATGTAATTGTATAAATCATGCCTGTTATATCGCGAATAAATAATGAAATCATACCTTCTTCATGTTGTATGATTTGGTGTTGCATATCAATATCTTTAACATGTTCAACTATTTTATCGAAATGTTCGACATTATCAATTGTGATTGCGACTCTATCGACAGGTGGATGTGAAGATTTAAGAGGATGTGGATAATCTATTAAATGTAATTCTCCTCCATTACCACCTGGACCAATTTTGAAGACGATAGCAGATTCATCATCTATTGTCTTGTATTCAGCATATAATTGCAACTCAAAAATACTTTTTAATAATGAACCTGTTATTTGAGTTTCTGGCGATTTAACCATGATTGGACCGATTCCTTGTATTTGATGAAGAGGACTTATAGGACCATCATCATAAGCAGTACCAAGAGGCACTCCAGCGTTCTTTTCATCTGAAATTAAATAAAATGAATGACCATTATTATCGTAAAACCTAAACATATGTTTACCATTTAGTTGTTGAACCGATTCATATTCTACTTTGTGGTCATCAAATTGTTGTTTATATTCATATAACGCAAAGTCTGTAGGAACACGTAAAGCAACACCATAAAAATGCGTGTCCGGCTCTTGATCCTCACCTTTATATTGTTTATAAATAATTCTAGTACCGGGAGCTAAATGTGCATCACCGATATGTAAGATATTCGTTTCTTTGTTTAATAGAGTATTTAAACCTAATATATTTTTATAAAATGATTCAGTCTCTAAAAGATTGTGGGTCCATAATGTCACACTTCTTAATCCATTCATGAATATCTCTCCTATAATTGAATTCCTATAAATTATACCAAATTAATTATAAATATGACAAATTAATCAGTTTAACAGTTAGAATTAAATTTTGATGAGAGGGTGAGTTGGTCGAATGTTGCAAGACGAGGTGCACGTGCAACATAAAGCCTCCGAATGTTGCAAGACGAAGTGCACGTGCAACATAAAGCCTCCGAATGTTGCAAGACGAGACGCAAGTGCAACATAAAGCCTCCGAATGTTGCAAGATAATGCCCACGTGCAACATTCCACATCCCTCCACTACAATTAACACAAATAAAAAACCACAACGGCTTCAACAGCCGTTGTGGTCACTATATTACAGTAAATTAAGATTCTAATAATAAATCTTCTGGATTTTCAATTAGGTCTTTGATTGTTTTTAGGAAACCTACTGCTTGTTTACCATCGATAATTCTGTGGTCATAACTTAAAGCAATATACATCATTGGTCTGTTTTCCATACGTTCTTTATCAATTGCAATTGGTCTTGTAACAATTGAGTGCATACCTAAAATAGCAGCTTGTGTTCCGTTAATAATCGGTGTTGACATTAATGAACCGAAGACACCGCCATTAGTGATTGTGAATGATCCGCCCATCATGTCATCTAATCCTAATTTTTTGTTATTAGCTTTAACTGCTAAGTCATGAATATCTTGTTCGATTTCTGCGAAGTTCTTCTTATCACAGTCTCTAACGTTAGGTACAACTAGACCTTCTTCTGTAGATACAGCAATACCGATATCGTAGTATTGTTTTAATAGTAAATCAGTACCGTCAATTTCAGCGTTCACATCTGGATATTTCTTCAATGCTGCTACTGATGCTTTAGTGAAGAATGACATAAAGCCTAATCTTGTACCGTTATGATCTTCTTGGAATTTATCTTTTTTACGTTTACGTAATTCCATAACGTTAGTCATGTCTACTTCGTTAAACGTTGTTAACATTGCTGTATTATTTGATACTTCTAATAATTTCTTAGCAATTGTTTGACGTCTACGAGATAATTTTTCACGTACAACCGGTTTAGATGGGTTTTCATTTTTCTGTGCTGCTGGTTGACTTTGTTTTTCTTGTTGAGCTGGTTTAGAAGGTTGAGAGGCTTTTTCTACGTCTTCTGGTCTAACAACATCTCCAGCTTGTGTTTTCACTTTGTTTAAATCAATGCCTTTTTCACGTGCAAGTTTACGAGCTGATGGCGTTGCTTGTACGCGGTCGTTTGAACTAGCTTCTTCTTTGCTAGTATCTTCAGTTTGTTTAGTATCTTCAGATTTAGCAGCGCTTTCTTTAGGTGCTTCTGTTTGTTTTTCTTTATCTTTAGAATCTTTAGACTCGCTGTCATCACTTTCTTTTTGTTCACTTGAAGTTGAACCTGATTCACCTTCAGAAACAATCGCGATTACTGATCCAACTTCAACAGTGTCGCCTTCTTCTGCTTTAATTTCAGAAAGTACACCTGATACTTCAGAAATAACTTCAACGTTTACTTTATCTGTTTCAAGTTCAACAATATTTTCACCTTGTTCTACTTGATCTCCAACAGATTTCAACCATTCTGAAATCGTTCCTTCTGAAATTGACTCTGCTAACTCTGGTACTTTTACCTCTGACATTATTTATTTCCCCCTAATTATGTTTTAAAGCTTCTTCGATAACTTTACTTTGTATAAGTTTATAAATTTCTGCATCACCTTCTGCAGTTGCAGAACGAACTTTACGTCCGTGATATTCTAGGTTAACATTTCTATCTTTTAGAATACTTTGCAATTGTAAGCTCACAAAGCTCCAAGCACCTTGGTTTTTAGCTTCTTCTTGTGCCCAGCCTACAGTTTCTAAGTTTCTAAATTCTGAAAGAACATTTTTTATCTCTTCTTTAGGGAATGGATAAAGTTGTTCTAATGCAATTAAACAAAGCTCATCGTTAGGATTTTTTTCTAATTCAGCTTTTAAATCAATGAACATTTTTCCTGAAGCGATAATCACTTTTTTAATTTTAGTTTTTTTGTACGGTTCAACTAAAATAGGTTCGAATTGACCTGTAGTAAATTCATCAATTGGTCTAGAAACAGTTTTGTTTCTTAGTAAACTTTTTGGTGACATTAATACTAACGGTCTCATCTTATCAGTGTTTAAATATTTAGCGTGTCTTCTTAACAAATGATAATAGTTTGAAGAACTAGTTAAATTAGCAATTGTCATATTATTTTCACCAGCTAATTGTAAGAAGCGCTCTAATCTCGCTGAAGAGTGTTCTGGACCTTGTCCTTCGTTACTATGTGGTAAGAATAACGCTAAACCACTTTTCTCTCCCCATTTAGCATTGCTGTTAGCCATGAAGTTATCAAAAATCATTTGTGCCATATTCGCAAAGTCACCATATTGTGCTTCCCAAATATTAAATGATTCTGGATTATCTACGTTATAACCATATTCGAACCCAACAACAGCTGCTTCTGATAATGGAGAATTATATATATCAAATGATGCTTTACCATTTGGAACATGATGTAAAGGAACAAATAGTTTTCCATCTTTTTCATCATGTAAAACAGCATGTCTTTGAGCGAATGTTCCGCGTTCAGAGTCTTGTCCTGTTAAACGAATTGGCGTACCATTTTGTAAAATTGTTGCAAATGCTAATTGTTCTGCATGAGCCCAATCCACAAGACCATCTTTTTCGAAAGGTTCACGTCTTCTATCTAAGACTTTATTAAGCTTTTTAAATACTGTAAAGTCTTCAGGATAGTCAAACATAGCATCATTTATAGCTTTCAAATCATCATAGCTCGCATTTGTTATTTCATAATCTTGCCCTTGGCTAATCTTATCAGGCATTGTCATTTCTGGATTATCCATTTCAGCATCTTTATCAATTTTATCGTGAGCTGTTCTTAGTCTTTTAGTAACATCATCAAAGATTTCATTCATTTCTTCTTTAGTAATTAAACCTTGATCTACTAATTCTTGCCCATATTTTAATTCGATTGAAGGATGTTCTTTAATAGCTTTGTACATCATTGGATTCGTGATTGAAGGTTCATCCATCTCGTTATGTCCATAACGTCTATAACCAACTAAATCTATGACAAAATCTTTATTAAATCTTTCTCTAAAGTCCATAGCCATTTCAATAGCTTTAACAGTTGCTTCTACGTCATCAGCGTTAACATGGATAATTGGTAAGTCATAACCTTTTGCAACATCAGTAGAATAAGTAGTTGAACGTCCATCTTCAGCTTCTGTTGTAAAACCAATTCTGTTGTTTGTAATAATGTGTAATGAACCACCTGTTGTATATCCATCTAAATTGCTTAAGTTCATGGCTTCAAAGTTAATACCTTGTCCAGGGAACGCAGCATCTCCATGAATTAATACAGCTAGTGATTTATTTAAATCTTGGCTTGGTCTACCAGGATCAGCTGTTGTATCTTGGTTAGAACGCGTCTTACCTAATACGACAGGAGAAACGATTTCTAAGTGACTTGGGTTGTTTGCTAAAGTTATAGTTTGTTCTATTCCATATTTGCTTGTCGTTTTTGTTCCACCAAGATGATATTTTACATCTCCAGTCCAACCTGCTGTGATTTCTAATGATCCATCTTTAGGTAAAAAGATTAAAGGATTTTTATGCATAAATTCTGAAATCATCATTTCATAAGGTTTTTCTAGTACATGTGTTAAAACGTTTAATCTACCTCTATGTGCCATCCCAATTTGAATGTTTGGAATTTTAGCAGCATTTGTACGCTTTAAGATACGTTGTAACATAGGTACTAAAGTATCAACGCCCTCAATTGAGAAACGCTTTGCACCTACAAAGTTTTTATGAATATATTTTTCAAAGCCTTCAACTTCTGCTAAGCTTTTAAGTAATTCAATTTTTTCATCTTTAGATATTTCAATAGTGTTTGTTGATTCTATATATCTCTTAAGCCATACACGTTCTTCATTATTATTAATGTGTGTATACTCAAAAGCTATAGGACCTTGGTAACATGAAGTCATATATTCTATTGCTTCATATGCATTATCAAATTCACCATCAAAATGGTCAGATACTATACCAGCTGGTAATTTTTCTAATGTTTCTTTAGATAGCCCAAAGTCTTGATGTGTTAGCTTAGGTACATTTTTTCTTTCTGGACGGTATACTGGATAGATATCAGCAGTTAAATGTCCATATTGTCTGATATTGTCTATTAAACGCATAACACGTTTAACACTTGAATTGTCCACCCCTGTACCTATTTTTTGGCCAGTGCCTGTATTATTACTCGTTATTTCATCGAATAACACTTGCAAGTCTTCTGGGACTGACTCCGGATCATTAACGTAATTATCATACATTTCTAACATTAACCCTAAGTTAGTTCCAAATCTTACAGGTGCTTCGACATGATTATCATTCTTCATGTTCCACCCTCCAAGAAAATTATAAACCGTTTACATTCCCATTTTAGCACTTAACCGATTTATATTAAAGGCTAATTTACCATTTATGGCAGTTTATTTCCTATTTTACTTATTGATGAAAGTATCCTTGAAAATTACTGATATTTTAGTATATTCATCGACTACACTATCAACTTTCACAATACCGTCATACGAGTTGACTAATTTCTTAGCAATAGATAATCCTAAGCCATTTCCACCTTCTTTTCTTGAACGTGATTTATCGACTCTATAGAAGCGATCAAAAATAAATTCTAGGTCTTTTTTAGGTATACCCATTCCGTGGTCAATTATATCAATTGTGATGGTTCTATTTTTTAAATTTGTTTGTATTTCGATATTTTTATTCTTTTTGTCATATTTCATGGCATTATCCATAAAAATAAGTAACATTTGTTCAAAATGGAATCGATTAATATTCATTCTGATCGCGTCATAATTAGATTTAAAAGCAAAAGAATAGTCAGGGTGTAATTTACGTAATGATTTGATTCGTGATTGTATTTCATAATTAATATCCACGATATCATTATCATCACTTGCGCTTGTTCTTGAATCTTTAGATAGTAATAATAATTCTTCCACTAATTTCGTAATTCTTTCCATTTCTTCAATGGAAATATCCAATGATTCTTCCAATACTTCTGGGTTGTTTTTTCCCCATCTTTGAATTAAGTTCAAATGCCCTTGAATAATCTGTAATGGTGTTCTTAATTCATGAGAAGCATCTTCCACAAATTGTTTTTGTTGATCAAATGAAACTTCTAGCTGTTCCATCATGTTATTGAATGTTTGGATCATATCGTCTGTTTCTTCATAATTAGTTGGTACTTCTAATTTTTCTTGGAAACCATCTCGACGAATTTGTTTCATCTTATCTGAAAGTATCGTAATTGGTTTCGTAATTTGTGATGAGAAAATATAACTTATTATTGCGATAAGGAATAAAGCAGTTAATCCAAATATACTGGCTAAAATAATCATGAATTTAATAATGGCGTCATAGCTATCTAAAGGATGAACGATTGCTTCATAACCATTAAAGTAGCTTGTATTAATTGGACTATAAACGACTAAATAAGATTTGTTATCGACATGCATTTCATATATTTCTACTGATTTAACACGTTTAAATTCAGGAGTATATTTCAATTTGTCATTATGTGTTTCTTCAAACATAGGCTTACCAAATTTATCAAAAAGTATCATTTTTTGATTGTCTGTTATCGTCGCGTTTATATCAGTTGAAGTAATTTGTCCTAATGTCTTAGATTGAAGCAAATTAACGGTATCTTGCGCGCTTCTCGTTGCAGTTCCAGTTTCTTGGTCCTTTAAATATAAGCTAATAAAATAAATGATAAACATACTAAACAATGCGAAAATGATAAATGTAATCGTGGTTGTAAGCATCATCCATTTTGTCTTTAAAGATTGTTGTTTCATGAACGTATCACGTACCCCACTCCTCTAACCGTTTCGATGATGTTTTCCTTTTTGAACGGTTTCAATTTATTTCTTAAATAACGTATGTAAACATCTACTACATTTGTTTCCACTTCTGACTCGTAGCCCCAAACATGATTTAAAATTTGTTCTCTCTGTAATACATAATTTTGATTTTCAGCGAGCAATAATAATAATTCATACTCTGTTTTAGTTAAATCAACTGATTCTCCACCTATATAAACAGAAAAAGCATTTTTATCGATTTTAATATCATTAATTTCAATAGTACTAGTGTCAGATTCTAATGTTACATTTCTACGTATAATAACTCGGATTCTAGCTAACAATTCTTCAATATCAAAAGGTTTAACTATGTAGTCATCAGCACCATAATCTAAACCGATAACTTTATCATAAGTGTCACCTTTAGCAGTAATCATAATGATAGGCGTATTTTTTTCTCGACGTATACGTCTACATACTTCTAGACCGTTCATTTTAGGCAACATTAAGTCCAATAGTATACAATCATAATCGTCAGTTAAAGCTTGATTTAGACCGCTCTCACCGTCATAACATATCTCTACTTCATAATCTTCATGTTTTAATTCTAATTCTATAAACCTTGCTAAATTTTGTTCATCTTCAATGATGAGTATCTTTTTCATGATGACACCTCAAATTTTTTAATTTTTTTCACTTTATAATTGACAATCGTTCTCAGTTAGTTATAATAGTAATTGAAAATGATTATCAATGAAAGAGTTCCCCCTCTAGTAAAAGATAACATTTTCAAGTTTCACATGCTCATTATATATGAGCAAAACTATTTTATCATTTAAAATAGTAAAAATTTAAAAAACTAATTGACATTCATTCTCAATTAGTTATAATAGTAATTGAAAATGATTCTCAATCAAATAAAAGAGTTCCCCCTCTAAGTATGGATTGAACATTTTCTATAACCCCCTTTTATGCCCATAAAAGTAAAACGTCCTAGTGATTCTGTCCAAATCACTAGGATGTTTTTTTAATATCTAATTTATTTTTAAGCATTAATTGAGCTAAAAGAATACAAACAATACCTCCAATAATACCTGCGATAATATCAGTTGGATAATGGACTCCTAAATAAACTCTAGAAGTAGATATCATTAATATAAAAATGACACATATTCCTGTTAAATAAGGTTTCATTGAACGTTTTGAAGCTCTAAAAACAATGTACATAATCGAGCCGAAAAATGCTGTTGAACCCATTGCATGTCCACTCGGAAAACTAAATCCTGAAATATCAATTAATCTCAGTAATGTTGGACGTTCTCTATCGAAAACATTTTTCAATAGTGGATTTAAAGTACCTGATAGAATCATTGTTAATGCAAAAAATAATGTTTCGATATTTAATCTTTTTAATTTAAGATAACAAATAATTAACAGTGATAAAGCAATCATTGCCCATACTTCTCCAACTTTAGTGAAACCAAGCATAATAGAAGTTGTAATAAAACTTTCTGTAGAATATATAAAGTTATAAACTTCGTTGTCTATCCACTTTCCTAAACGTGATTCATGAAAGAAAGCTATAACCCCGAAAATCAGGCTAAATATTAGTATTAATAACGTTCGATTAGCTTGGCTCATATAATACCTCCAATATTATTGAATATCAGATTCAATTTTGTTGAATAATGATTCTTTTGTATAACTTTCTTTAAATTTAGACATATTTTCAATCAACGTTTCACGTTCATTTTCAAGTTGATCTAAATTTCTAACTAATGTATTTTGATTCACTTCTTTTTCTTGTATAACTTTAGCATAACCATTTTTTTCGAAAATTTTAGCATTATCAATTTGGTCACCACGAGATTGGTCTAATCCTAAAGGAATTAGCAACATAGGTATTTTTAAAGTTGCAAACTCATAAATAGCATTTGCTCCTGCTCGACTGATTACTGTGTCAGAAATAGCGTAAAAATGCATAAGTTCTGATGAGACAAATTCGTATTGAACATAGTGATCATTTTGAATGCTTTCATCTTTATGACCTTTACCTGTTAAATGTATAATTTGATATTTTTTAGTTAAGTAATCTAAATTGTCACGAACAGCTTCGTTTAATATTTTAGAGCCTAAACTACCACCCATAACCAATAGAACAGGTAATTTATCATTAAATCCCGTTATTTTGTATCCTTCTTCTTTCTTACCATCTCTTAAGTCTTCTCTAATAATTGCTCCAATGAAATCTGATTTTTCTTTAGGAACGTATTTTAATGTTTCTTCAAATGTTGTATACATTTTATTAGCAAACTTCATTGATATTTTATTAGCTAAACCTGGTGTTACGTCAGATTCATGAATAATAGTTGGTATTTTTAATGATTTCGCGGCGATGATTACCGGCACACTTACGAAACCACCTTTAGAGAATACTAGATCTGGTTTTTCTTTTTTTAATGCTTTGCGAGCATCTAATACACCTTTTAATACTTTGAATACATCTTTTAAGTTTTCAAATGATAAATATCTTCGCAATTTACCACTAGATATCGAAATATATTTAGTAGTTTTTGCTGAATCAGTTATCATATCTTTTTCAATACCATTCTTTGAACCGATATAAACAGTTTCGATGCCACGTTGTTCAGCTTCTGGAATGAGTGCTAAGTTAACAGCGACGTGTCCAATTGTTCCGCCACCTGTAAATGCTATTTTTTTCATTTTAAATCTCCTTCTAATCTATCAATTTATAATACGCATAAAATGGTGCGTTTTTATCAAATGGAAATTCGTTCGATTCATGTTCTCCAATAAATCTAAAATCAAATCTACTGAATAAATTTTGAGCACGTTTGTTTTTTGAGAATGTATCAGTCAATATAACTTTTACATTATTTTTGTTAGCTACGTCAATAGCAAATTGCATCATTTTATCGGCTACACCTTTAAAATCTGGGTTAGTAGCCATTCTGTGAATGACTACAGCATTATCAATTGGTACAGGCCAGTTAAATTGCTTATACCAATCTGCTTGTGATTGGTTGATACAAACATAACCTACCACTTCATTATTTAACTCATACAAATATAAATGACCATTTTCTATATCGGTATAAAAATCTTTTTCTAAAGGATATGCTTCATCCCATTGTGGATTATCATCTGACTTCATGATGGATTTTGCCATATTTGTTAGTTCATTAATGATTTCTATATCTGAATGTGTTGCTTTTCTCATTGTTGATCCCTCACTTATTGATGAATGTATTTAATCGTATCATCTAGTTGAATGTCTTCTTTTTGAATTTTATTGCGCATTAAGTCAATAAATTTTTCTGTTGTTTTATCTGTAAATATACCATCATCGTTAAGATTATGATCTTGTTGGAAACTTTTAACTGCGCTTTCTAATTCACTATCATAGTTTTCATTTTCATTGCTTACATTATACCCTAACGCATCTAGCCCAATCTTAATTGATTTCACTTCTTTTGCTTTATCACCGTTTTGGAATGATTTTTTAGGACTTATAATTTCAATTTCTTCATATTTAGGTGCCTTGATTTCTTTATTAGGTTTAATTCCTTTTTTATGAATATAAGATTTATTTGGCGTCAACCATCTCATATTTGTATATTTTAATATAGATGAATCATCAAATGATTGATGACTTTGTCCAATGCCTTTACCGAACGTTGTCGTTCCAACTACATCAGCAATTTTATAATCTTGTAATGCCCCGGCGAATATTTCAGAAGCACTAGCTGAACCTTTATTTACTAATACTGAATAATCCATATCATCGATACCTGACATTTTATCTTTTTCAGTTTTTACTGCTTCAGGTTTGTCTCCTTTTGTCTCTAGATAAATGACTGGTTTGCCTTTATCAACGAAAAGGTTAACACTCGTGATTACTTCATCTAAAAGACCACCAGGATTGTTTCTTAAATCTAATACGACATGTTTAACATTGTCTTTTTTAGCTTTTTTAATAGCTGATTTAAGTTCTTCTGTTGTCTTTTCCTGGAATTTAGAAATAGAAATGATACCAGTATCATCTTTTTTCTTATAATCTACACTCGTAACATGTATTTTATCTCGTTTAATTTCTACATCAAAAGGTTCTTTACCTTCTCTTTTGATTGTGAGTGTAACTGTTGTGCCTTTTTTACCTCTTACTTGGTTAACAATTTCATTCAACGATTTATTCTTAATAGATTTGTTATTAACTTTAGTGATAACATCTAATGACTTAACTCCAGCTTTTTCAGCAGGAGAATCTTTCATAGGGCTTGTAATACGTACATAATTATTATGAGATTCCATCTCTGCACCTATACCTACAAAGTCTCCAGAAATTTCTTGATTATAACTTTCAGTATCTTCAGCAGATATGTATTCACTGTACGGATCATTTAAAGATTTGACCATTCCATCAATTGCACCTTTAGTCAACTTATCCTCATCAACATCCTTATAATAATCACCTTCAATTTGTTCATATACTTTTTCAATTTTATTAATGTTCTTTTGTTTATCGTTGCCATAATTTAAGCCGAATTTATATGAAGCAAATGTAACAACAGATGTTAAAAATACTGTTATAAATAAAAGTATGAGTAATTTATACAGTGGCATTGTTATTTGCTTATCATTTTTGTCATTTGATAATTTCATGATCTCACAACTTTCTTGTCAAATATAATTTATTTTAACAGTTTATCCAATCAAATAAAAACACTTTGGTGCTCAAAACACCAAAGTGTAAACTTTTAGAACTTTAACCATTCTTCATACGATTCGTATAAATCATCAAATACGCTCATTGGTTGAGTAAACATTACTTCTGTTTCTAAATAGTCTGAGAGTGTATGATAATCATTTGAAAACTTCGGAAAAGATAAATCTTGAAAAATTAAGTCTGCTAATTTTCCCATTTCGCTGTTTTCATTACGTTTTGTTAGTGCGTATTGATAAAATGAATACTGTTTCATTTATTTCATTTTCACATCTATTGCTTTAGTTTCGCCTTTTTGAAGACTAGTTAAAGATTCGATATTAATTTCTTCAGCATCATCAGTATTAGTAATAATAACTGGGCTGATAGTAGATTTTACTTTTGAATCGATCGTATCGATATCAAATTTTAATAATTCTTGTCCTTTTGTAACTTTATCACCAGTATTTACAAGTGCCTCAAATCCTTCTCCACCTAGTTGAACTGTTTCTAATCCAACGTGAACTAAAACTTCAAGTCCATTTGCTGCTTTAACACCTACAGCGTGGTTTGAAGGTTTGAATACATTAACAACTTCACCGTCAAAAGGAGCTACTACAATACCTTCTGCAGGTTTGATACCAAACCCTTCACCCATCATTTTTTGAGCGAATACCGGATCAGGTATATCTTCTATTGCTACATACTCACCTGAAATTGGTGCAAATACTTCTACATTTACGTCTTTTGTCTTGTTACCGCCAAATAATTTTTTAAACATGTTAATCGTCTCCCCTGTTATTTAAAATGATGTACTAAATCTCCGTATCCTAATTCTTCTAACTTTTCATACGGGATAAATTGAACTGCTGCAGAATTGATGCAATATCTTAATCCACCAGCTTCTTTAGGTCCATCGTTGAACACGTGACCTAAATGACTGTTAGAATCTTCTGAGCGTACTTCAGTTCTAACCATGCCATGTGTTTTATCCACTAGCTCAATAACTTCTTCGTCATTTAACGCTTTAGAAAAGCTAGGCCAACCGCAATCTGATTCAAATTTTTCTTCAGATGTAAACAATGGTTTTCCGGATAACTTATCTACATATATACCTTTATCAAAATGATTCCAATATTCATTTTGAAAAGGTGGTTCAGTACCATCTTGTTGTGTTACAAGGTATTCCATTTCATTTAATTCGTCTTTTGATTTTTTTAACACTTTAATTCCCCCAATGTTTTTCTATAAAAGCTTTACGACCAGAACCTTGTTGATAACCTTGATAATGAGCCGGGTTCTTCAAATAATAATCTTGATGATGTTCTTCGGCTGGATAGAAATTCTTATAAGGTTTCACTGGTGTAATTACGGGTTTATCAAAAATTTGTCTTTCATTTAGTTCGTCTATTTTATTTAAAGCTACTTTCTTTTGATTTTCATCATGATAGAAAATTACAGGTTCATAACTCTCTCCTCTATCGAAGAATTGCCCTTTATTATCAGTAGGATCAAAAGTTTTGAAATATATATCAAGAATAGCTTCGAAATCAGTTATATTCTCATCATATTCAATTTGAACAGCTTCAACATGTCCAGTTTGATTTGTACATACCTCTTCATAAGTAGGATTTTCAACATGACCACCGCTATAACCAGAAGTCACTTCTTTAATGCCAGGGTATTCGTTGAATGGTTTAACTAAACACCAAAAACATCCACCCGCTAAAGTTGCATATGCCATTGTTGCGCCTCCCTTGTTGATTTACTTTAACTTAATATCAAAATACCATTTTTTTGCCGAAATATCTAACGTTTGAATTTGGATTGCGTCAACATTATCGATATCTATCTTATCTAAAGATAAATATATAGTTTCTTCTTTTGGATCAATATTTATATATTCTGGTAAATCACTATACTTTTTAATTTGAGATAATACAAAAGGATTTGAAATATTTAATTTACCAATATCTATTGATTGTATTTTAAATTTAATAGTATCTTTATTTACTTTTGTAGGTATTGTATCTAACTTAATGTTAATATCCCTATTTAAAACTTGAGTCGTCGTATTAAAAATTAAGTCATTCTCCGTTATTTCTGTTTCGATGTCATAATCTTTTAAAGTCGCATTCATAAGAGATTGTAATTCTGCATTATTAAAAGAAACAGTGAAATCTTTGGACGTCTGTTCATTTGATTCATTTACAGGTTTAGATGAATCAGTTATTGAAGTGAACACATAAATAATCGCTATAAGTATTAGAACAATAAGAATAGTAAAAGCATAAAACCAAAAGCGATTATTCATCCAATTTTTATTTTCCATAATAAAACACGCCTATAGCACCTTCACCTGTATGTGTAGAAACAACTGGTGTCGTAATTGCTGTATCAAAGTTATGAATATCTTTTTTTTCTTTAATTGAATTCATTAATTTATTCACCAAATCTTCTGCATTTGCATCAGCTATACCGACTTTGATGATTTCTTTAGTTTCTAAGAATACATCTAACTCTTTAAGTAAAAATTTAACGACAGCGTTTTGAGTGCGAGCATTATGAATCATTTCTATCTTTCCATTAATGAGTTCGCCAATAGGTTTAATGTTCATCAATGAACCTAATAAAGCTTTAGCTTTACCTATTCTTCCACCTTTAACTAAATTATCTATATTACCGATAACAACAAATAAACGCATGTTAGATTTCATATTTTCATGTTCTTTAACAATTTCTTCTGATGAATAGCCTTCGCTAATTAATTTAACAATCTCTTCTACTTGAAATCCATATGCTAAAGAAATGAATTTACTATCGATAACAGTAACTTTTGTTTCTGTCATTTGGCTAGCTTGTTGAGCTGCGCTAAAAGTACCAGATAATTCAGATGTCATATGAATGCTGATGACTTCTGAACCGTCTTCTCCTAATTTATCGTAAGTTTCAACTAACTTACCTATTGCTGGTTGGCTCGTTTTAGGTAAGTTTTCAGCTTCTCTCATTTTCAATAAGAACTCTTCAGAACTGATTTCTGTTTGGTCTTCGTAAGTAACACCGTCAATTACTATATTTAAAGGTACAACACTAATATCGTGTTCTTCTAAATAATCTTTTGGTAAATCCGTAGTTGAATCAATAACTAATTTAATTTTATTCATTGCTTTTCTCCTTTAACGATTGAACAGAAAGGCTAATTTGATTTTGAACAAAGTGACTAACTTCCTGCATCGTTTTATCTTCAAATATTGATGGGTCAATAGGGTCTAGTATATGTACATAGACATCACCAGGCACCATTTTTCTTGATTGATATTTCTCCATTATTTGAGATGTACCGTATATTGCTATTGGCACAATTTTAACTTGAGCAGATTTAGCTAATTTCAATGAACCAGCCTTGAACTCTTGCATCTCTTGGCCTTTACTTCTACTACCTTGAGGAAAAATCAATAAAGAATGTTTTTCTTTTAATTTTTTAATACCATCTTTAATCATTTGTAAACTTGCTCGTCGATTAGAACGATCTAAGTAAATACAATTTAATTCTTCCATCCATGGTTTTAAAAAAGGGATTTTTTCAACTTCTTTTTTTGAAATAAAACCAAAAGGTTGTGGTAATTGATTAATCAAAACGGGGATATCAAAATTACCTTCATGATTCGATACATAAAGCACTGGGTCATCTAGAGGTTCTGTACGACCAGATAAATGTACCTTTACGCCTGCAGATTTTAATATTTTTTGAGACCATCTCTGTGCGTATAGAAATGTCATTTCATCTTGACTTCTAATATCGTCTATTTGGTTTTTCTTTTCTTTAAGTTTAGGTAATTGAGTTGATACAAGTGCAGCATAACCGATAATACAACCAACTGTTCTAGCCATTCTTAACATATTATTTTATCCTTTCCAAGTGCATAAAAGTATGTGGAAGTATGTTTTTTTCATCTAATTCTCCTGCTTCAGATGAAATTACATTCCATTCATTAAAGGTATAAGGTGGAAAGAATGCATCTCCTTGAAATTTATCTTCTATTACAGTTACATACATATCGTCCACACGTGACATCATTTGTTCATATAAACCTTGCCCACCAAATATAAATATATGGCCTTCTAATTGGTCTATTTCATCGATTGAATGAATCACGTCTACTCCTTCGTGATAAAAAGATTCATTAGAAGTTAAAACAACATTTCTTCTATTCGGTAATGGTTTACCAATTGATTCGAATGTTTTTCTACCCATCACAATTGTATTACCCGATGTTAAATTTTTCACTCTTTTTAAATCGTTTGGTAAATGCCAAGGCATTTTATTGTCTAATCCTATTACTCTATTTTGATCATGACATACAATAATTGATTTCATTTAAATTCTCCTTTAAACCGCTATAGGTGCTTTTATACTTGGATGTGATTGATAATCTTGAATTTCTAAATCTTCATAATCTATATCGAATAGTGATTTTTCTGTATTGATATTTAGTTTAGGTGGATTGTATGAAGACCTTGATAATTGTTCTTCAACAGCATCTATATGATTTTTATAAATATGAGCATCACCGAATGTGTGTACAAATTCTCCTACTTCAAGATTACACTCTTTAGCTATTAAATGTGTTAAAAGACTATAACTTGCTATATTAAAAGGTACTCCTAAAAATATATCAGCACTTCTTTGATAAAGTTGGCAACTTAATTTACCATCTTTTACGTAAAATTGGAATAATGTATGACAAGGTGGTAAAGCCATTGTATCTATCTCAGTTGGGTTCCATGCTGAGATTATATGCCTTCTAGAATTCGGATTATTTTTAATATTATCAATTAAAGTTTGAAGTTGATCGAAGCTTTGTCCGTTTTGATCTTTCCAATCTCTCCATTGTTTACCGTAAACATTACCTAAATCACCATATTTACGCATAAATTCATCATCATTTAAAATTTTATCCTTAAAGATTGCGAGTTGTTCTTTATATTGTTCATTAAATTCATCATTAACTAATGATCTTCTACCGAAGTCTGTCATATCTGGGCCAGTATATTCATCACTTTCTATCCATTTCTTAAATGCCCACTCGTTCCAGATATTATTCTTATATTGCAATAAATATCTAATATTAGTATCGCCTTTAATAAACCATAATAATTCAGTGGCAATTAATTTGAATGAAACTTTTTTAGTTGTAAGTAGTGGAAACCCTTCTGACAAGTCAAATCTCATTTGATGACCAAATATTGAAATTGTACCTGTACCAGTTCTATCGTCTTTATTTTCGCCTTCATTTAATACTTTGCGGCATAAATCGTGATATGCTTCATCAAAGTTATTCATACGAGCACCTCTTTTTAATCTTTATTCTTCTTTTCTATATTAACGAAAATACTTATAATTTACTACTGATATAATATAGAAACTCCTTTGATATTTATGTATAATAGAGATAAATATAATAACCATTACTTTAAAGGGGGCCATCTCAATGAATGAAATATTTGCTACTTTGGGATTATTTTTATTATTATGTTATATGATTAGTATGTGTATCACTGAATAAGTAATGATACGCACGCATATTTAATGTGTCATTTCATTTAAAGTTAAAAAACAGAGAAAATCCTTTATTCATTTTAGGGTTTTCTCTGTTTTTTGCTATAAGGCTTGTTTACTATTGTTTACGCGTAAGCCGTAATGCGTTTTCGAACTTTTTCGTAAGCATTGTATAACATTTAACTCTTTAAATAATAAACTGTCAAAGCGCGCCTTTAAAATTAAGTATTTATAGTGTTTTATCGGTTTATATTCTTGTATTTTAAGAATATTATTAGAAAGTTCACCCATTCTATCACTTTCTATTAAAGTTTTTTCGAACATGAGATCTAAATATAATATATCAACTTTTTCTTCATTCAACTTAACCCAATTATTATAATCTTCATTTATAAAATGAATTCTTTTTAATTCGTTATTGTTGAGTTGTAGTTTCATACCTTCAGAAATTACGAAATGAATTAAAGGGTGTTGTTCAATAGAAAATACGTTAGCTTTTGGAAATTGCTTTAATACTAAATAGCTATCTCTACCAAAACCCATTGTTCCATCAACAAAATTAAATGAAGTTTCTTTACTCGTTATATGATTTATCATTTCACTTAATATGGGTTGTTGCTGATTTTTTACCATATTTAATTTTACTTTCGCGGTATCTAAATGAAAATAAATTGGTATTTCTGAAGTGAAATATAGTTTTGGACCAGTATTTTCAAATACGATAACTGGTGAGTCATTAGATTTAAAAATCTGTTTTATCGTTAATTTTTTACGTTTTATAATAGAAATATTTTGTATGTATTTATTTTTATTCAGCAAATGAAATGCATCTTCTACCTGTTTGTAGAGAGATGCATTTGTTTTTACTGAAGTTGTTATGCGTAAATTAGTCACAATATTCATCGAATGCGTCTTTTATATCCATACAAATTTCTTGGATATCTCTTCCTTCAATATGTTCACGTGGCATAAAGTATTTTAGTTCATTTCCTTTAAATAAAGCCATTGAAGGGCTTGAAGGAACTTGCGCAATGTATTCTCTCATCGTTTCTGTTGCTTCTTTATCTTGACCAGCAAATACAGTGGCAGTTCGAGAAGGTTTTTTATCATTTTGTAAAGCGACTGTTACAGCTGCAGGTCTTGCTAATCCAGCAGCACAACCACATACAGAGTTAACAACTACAAATGTTGTTTCATTTTGCTCTGCGTCTTCCATATAACCTTTAACTTGGTCAGGTGTTTCTAAGCTTTCAAAACCTTGCTCAGTCAATTCGCTTCGCATTGGTTGAGCTAATTCTTTCATGTATTGTTCATATGCATTCATATTAATTCTCCTCTCTTTTTCTGTTAGCCATTTGTTTCCAAACAGAACCTAAAGCAGCTTCGCCATTTTCAATTCTTTCAATAGCCATTTGAACTTGTAATTTAACATCAAACGCTGGATCATCTTGTCTATTCTTAAGCGCTGGTAAAGCAGTTTCGTCACCTTCATCAAAAATAAACATCGCTGCACGCCATCTTACGATTTTTTGTGGGTCTTCTAAAGCTTCAATCATAACAGGTAAAGCTTCTTTAAAGCCTAAATCACTAAAGCAATCTCCAGCTGTTCTTCTTACTGCTACATTTTTATCTTTCATAGCTTCATATAAATAAGGTAATGTTTCTTTCGTCTCAATCATACCTAATAATACAACAGCCATACGTCTAATTTGTGGCTTTTCGTCATTAAGTGCGACTTCCAGTAATGGATAGTCATCTTCAGTTGGCGTTGGAAAATCATTTAACATTCTTAGACGTGTTTTCCAATCTTGTTCTTGTTCGAATTCTTCCTTACTAACATGGATGAATTGTTTTTCTGGAATTGTAATATCTTTAGTTAAAGCTTCTTCAACTAAATTTTCAAGTATTGATTCTGGATATAATGCAAGAATTTCTTCTTGTACAGTTTCCATTACATCATCTAATTCGCCATAACGGATACCTAAATCATCCCATTTTCTTAAAAATACAACGTTGTCCTCATCTTTAGTTGCTTTTAACATACTATCAATATAAATCTCAGGTAGCTGTTTTCTTTTTTCTTCATTCTCTGTTGTTAATTTTATTTGATAAGGAATACCTTTAAATCTTAATACTTCAGCTTTAACTTCCCCGTAATGTTCATTGACTTTAGCTTCTTGTTCTTCGTTATCATCTTCTGTACCAGAAATAGCAGCTGTCACGTCTTTTAATAAAGTATCCCAGTTTTCTTTACCTTTTTTGTCGACTGCAATGAAATCCATAACATGAAAGACTGATCTTATACCGTCTAACTGTAAAATACGATTGATAAATTCAGGGTTGTGATCGTTGACTTCTGTATATGTTTGAGAAGTTCTATCCTCTTTCTTGAATGATAATACGATTTTCATCGTGTTTGGACTTGGTGTTGGTTCTACTCTTACGATTTCCATAATATCCTCCTTATTGAAGTTTGTTTCCCAATTGTTTTATGCGTATACCTATAGAACATTCAGATATACAATATTGATGAGCTTGATGTTTGCCTTGCGTCTCTCTATAATGCGTTTTTAATAAACATCCTTTGCAATATGTCTCCATTAATTGATCTATTTTTTTAATAGCTATTTTTTCATCTTCAACTAAAATAAGCGTCACTCCTTACTTAGACCGTAATTATATCATTAGTATTATAAATTGTGGATTATAAAGCTTATTGCATTTTATAACTTTGGCCTTTATAATTGTTAAGTTCGAATATCGCGGTTTCTAAACACCCGCTATATCAAAATTTAGGAGGAACAAAGTTATGTATAATGAATTATTTGGTATTATTACCTTTTTAATCACATTTATATTAATGTTGATTCTATACCGTATATTTGGAAAAACAGGTCTATTTGTTTGGGTTGCCGTAGGTACTATTATAGCAAATATACAAGTTATTAAAACAGTAGAGTTATTTTCAGTGAGCGCAACACTCGGAAATGTAATGTTCGCTTCAATTTATCTTGCAACGGATATTTTAAATGATATATATGGTAGAAAACAAGCTAAGAAAGCAGTTTGGCTAGGTTTTTCTTCCGTCATTGTAATGGTTATATTATTACAATGTTCATTAACATTTATACCAGCACAAGAAGATGTATCACAAGATGCATTAAAAACTATTTTTGGTATCGTGCCAAGAATAGCACTAGGTTCAATTTTCGCATATATTATTGGTCAACATTTAGATGTACTATTATTTAATATCATTAAAAAGAAATTTTCTTCTGACAGTACATTCTACATAAGAGCATATGGTAGTACAGCTATTAGTTCTATTGTTGACACAGCGATATTCGTGCTAATCGCATTCTATGGCAATATGCCTGGAACTGTATTATTTGAAATATTTATAACTACTTACTTCCTAAAACTACTAACAACAATCACAAATGTGCCTTTTGGTTATATAGCTAAATCTATGTATCGTAAAGGGAAAATTGTAGAGTAACATTATAAATAGAAGTAAATTAAAATCGCTAATCCTTATAAGGGTTAGCGATTTTTTATTGAAATAAGGAAACAGCCTGGGACATATATAAATGTCTCAGGCTGTTTCTTTATATAGGCAGTGGCTGACTGGATTGAAAATATGCTTATAGTAAGCTTTTTTCAATCCTAGCCACCCTTGCCGGAGGAGCGGGCCTACGAAATCTTTTTAACAAAATGAGATTTCTGTTACACTCCCTTCTCTTATAAATTCAAGCAATAAACTTACTTAAATCATCGAGAATATTATTCTTTATCTTCAGATTTTTTACGTCTGAATAATAATGCTAGGCCACCAAATAATGAAGTGATACCTAATAAACCAGCTTGTTTGCTTTCTTCTTCACCAGTGTTTGGTAATACTTTTGCACCTTTATGGTCTTTATTTGAATCAGATTTAGATGGTTGATCTTTACTATTCATATTGCTAGTTGCATTTTGACCATTAGAACTTGTAGTACCTTGTTGTTTCATTGAAGAATTGTGTTTTTCGTGCATTGAACTATCAGCTTTATCGTCAGTATTTACTTTGCTGTTACTGTTGTTATTACTGTTAGTCATACCGTTATCATCTGCTTTATTGCCATCTTTTCCAGCTGGTTTAGTAGTATTGTCTTTACCAGGTTTGTCATCTGCACCAGTGCTTGGCTTGTTAGAGTCATTGTCTTTACCTGGTTTGTCGTCTCCACCAGTAGTTGGCTTTTCAGTACCATCATCTTTACCTGGTTTATCATCTCCACCAGTATTTGGTTTGTCAGAACCATCATCTTTACCTGGTTTGTCGTTTCCACCAGTGTTTGGCTTATCAGAACCATCGTCTTTACATGGTTTATCGTCTCCACCAGTATTTGGTTTGTCAGAACCATCGTCTTTACCTGGTTTGTCGTTTCCACCAGTGTTTGGCTTATCAGAACCATCGTCTTTACCTGGTTTATCGTCTCCACCAGTATTTGGTTTGTCAGAACCATCGTCTTTACCTGGTTTGTCGTCTCCGCCAGTACTTGGTTTGTCAGAACCATCGTCTTTACCTGGTTTATCGTCTCCACCAGTGTTTGGTTTATCAGAACCATCGTCTTTACCTGGTTTATCATCTCCACCAGTATTTGGTTTATCAGTACCGTTGTTGTTAGAATCTTTAGCTGGCGTTGTGATATCAGGTTTACCATCGTTGTCTTTATCCGTAACAGTTGTGCCATTCGGATCAGACTCATCTTTATTCGGAATACCATCTTTATCAGCGTCTTCGTCGCCATCAGGTGTGCCATTCCCATCAGAATCAGGGTTTGTAGGATCAGTACCTGCGGCTTCTTCATCTTTATTATTCACACCATCACCGTCGATGTCAGGATCTTGGTTATCTGGTGTACCATCACCATCTGTATCTTTCGGAGTCGTAATATCTGGCTTACCATCTTTGTCTTTATCCGTAACAGTTGTGCCGTTTGGATCAGATTCATCTTTATTCGGAATACCATCTTTATCAGCGTCTTCATCGCCATCCGGTGTACCATTTCCATCAGAATCAGGATTCTTCGGATCAGTGCCTGCAGCTTCTTCGTCTTTATTGTTCACACCATCACCATCAATATCTGGGTCTTGATTATCCGGTGTACCGTCTCCATCTGTATCTTTCGGTGTTGTGATATCAGGTTTACCATCGTTGTCTTTATCTGTAACAGTTGTGCCGTTTGGATCAGATTCATCTTTATTCGGAATACCATCTTTATCGGCATCTTCATCACCGTCTGGTGTGCCATTACCATCAGAATCAGGATTAGTTGGGTCAGTACCCGCAGCTTCTTCATCTTTGTTGTTTACGCCATCACCGTCGATATCTGGGTCTTGGTTATCCGGTGTACCATCGCCGTCCGTATCTTTCGGTGTTGTGATGTCTGGCTTACCATCACCATCTTTGTCCGTTGGTGTAGTTCCATTCGGATCAGACTCATCTTTATTCGGAATACCATCTTTATCAGCGTCTTCGTCGCCATCAGGTGTTCCGTTACCATCAGAATCAGGGTTCTTCGGATCAGTGCCTGCAGCTTCCTCATCTTTATTATTCACACCATCACCGTCGATATCTGGGTCTTGGTTATCAGGTGTACCATCACCATCTGTGTCTTTTGGCGTTGTGATATCAGGTTTACCATCGTTATCTTTATCCGTAACAGTTGTACCGTTTGGATCAGACTCGTCTTTGTTTGGAATACCATCTTTATCAGCGTCTTCATCGCCATCAGGTGTTCCGTTACCATCAGAATCAGGATTAGTTGGGTCAGTACCTACAGCTTCCTCATCTTTATTATTCACACCGTCACCGTCGATATCTGGATCTTGGTTATCCGGTGTACCGTCACCATCTGTATCTTTCGGCGTTGTGATATCTGGTTTACCATCGTTATCTTTATCCGTAACAGTTGTACCGTTTGGATCAGATTCATCTTTGTTTGGAATACCATCTTTATCAGCGTCTTCATCACCGTCTGGTATACCATTTCCATCAGAATCAGGATTTGTAGGATCAGTGCCCGCAGCTTCTTCATCTTTATTATTCACGCCATCACCGTCGATGTCAGGATCTTGGTTATCTGGTGTACCGTCCCCATCTGTATCTTTCGGTGTTGTGATGTCTGGCTTACCATCTTTGTCTTTATCCGTAACAGTTGTACCGTTTGGATCAGACTCGTCTTTGTTTGGAATACCATCTTTGTCAGCATCTTCGTCACCATCAGGTGTACCATTTCCATCAGAATCAGGATTAGTTGGATCAGTACCCGCAGCTTCTTCGTCTTTATTATTTACGCCATCACCGTCGATGTCTGGGTCTTGGTTATCCGGTGTACCGTCTCCATCTGTATCTTTCGGTGTTGTGATATCTGGCTTACCATCACCATCTTTGTCCGTTGGTGTAGTTCCATTCGGATCAGACTCATCTTTATTCGGAATACCATCTTTATCAGCGTCTTCGTCGCCATCAGGTGTTCCGTTACCATCAGAATCAGGGTTTGTAGGATCAGTACCTGCAGCTCCTTCGTCTTTGTTGTTCACACCATCACCATCGACGTCTGGGTCTTGGTCATCTGGAATACCATCATTGTCAGTATCCTTAGGATTTGTTACTACAACTGGATCAGAAGGTAACGAAGTATTCGGTGTTTCAGCTTTATCTGTTGCTTTTGCTGTTATTTCACCTTCAGGTAAAGGTTTTGTCGGTGTAATCACGACATTACCTTGATCATCAGCCGTACCTTCACCAATTTTGTTACCGTCTTTATCGAATAATTCAACTTTAGTGCCCGGTTCAGCTTTGACTGTTATTGGTTCTTTTGTACCACCTTTACCAGTTAAATCAGTTTCGATCACAGGTTTACCAGGTGGCGTAGTATCCGTTGCTTTTATCGGATCAGAAGCTTCAGAAGTATTAGGTGTTTCAGCTGTATCTGTCGCTTTCGCTGTTACATTACCTTCTGGTATTGGTTTTGTCGGCGTAATCACGACATTACCTTGATCATTCGCTGTGCCTTCACCAATCTTATTACCGTTTTTATCGAATAGTTCAACTTTAGATTTTGGTTCAGCTTGAACCGTAACTGGTTCTTTTGTACCAGCTTTACCTCTTAAGTCTGTTTGAATGACAGGTTTCGCAGGCGCTGTAGTATCTGTTGCTTTCTTCGGATTAGAAGCTTCAGAAGTATTTGGTGTTTCAGCTGTATCTGTCGCTTTCGCTGTCACATTACCTTCCGGTATTGGTTTAGTCGGTGTAATCACGACATTACCTTGATCATCAGCTGTGCCTTCACCAATCTTATTACCATCTTTATCGAATAGTTCAACTTTAGATTTTGGTTCTGCTTGAACCGTAACTGGTTCTTTTGTACCAGCTTTACCTCTTAAGTCTGTTTGAATGACAGGTTTCGCAGGCGCTGTAGTATCTGTTGCTTTCTTCGGATTAGAAGCTTCAGAAGTATTTGGTGTTTCAGCTGTATCTGTCGCTGTAGCCGTGATTTCACCTGCCGGTATCGCACTCGTAGGTGTAATTGTCACATTACCTTGAGCGTTCGCCGTGCCTTCCCCGATTAATACTTTATTATTTGTGCCAGTATAAATTCGTACTGTTGAACCTGGCTCTGCAGTTACACTAATCGGTGTCGTTGTACCAGCTTTTCCAGTTAAATCAGTTTGGATCACAGGTTTTGCTGGTGCAGTTCTATCTAGAACAAAATAATTAGCATTTACGTTAGTAGTATTGCCACTTTGATCTCTATAAGTAACTGTAATCGTGCTCATGCTTTCAGTCGTTGGGTTACCAGTAATTTCTCTAGTTTGACTATTATAAGTTAAACCTGCCGGTAATCCTGTTACACTTGTTGGTACAATATCACCACTATTGTCTGTCGCAGTTGGAAGGGTGATTGTTTGAATTGTCGCACCTTTTTCAAATAATTAGTTCTGTATTTGTGGAGCAGTTGGAGCAACTGTATCATTTACCTTTACAACAACTGGTACGTCATCATGACTTCCATCTGGATATGTTACACGAACTGTCGCATTTTTATCACCAGTCGTTCTTGTATCAACAGGTGATGTGTACTCGTAACGCGTACCAGTAGGCAAGCCAGTTGTATTGATAGATTGTTCAGCGTTAGGTGTACCTTTTAACTCAACTGTTTGATTTTTACCAGTTGGATTAAATCTTTCAGCATCCGTTAGGTTTGCTGTAGCTACTTTAGGGTCACTAGGTGATAATTCTCTTAATTTAGTTACTATTCTTGCAGTAATATTACCTGATGGAATATTTACTGTAGGTGTGATTCTAGCATTACCGTTTGCGTCAGTAACACCTTCCCCAATTACATTATGTTGCTCATCAAATAATTTTACTGTAAGACCTGAAACACCTTGAACAGTGGATACATCTATAGGTGTTTTCGTATTGGCTTTATTTGTTAAATCCGTATGGATTTCTGTTGGAATATCAACCTTATAAATACCTCTAAATCTTATTACATTATATGAGTTTGACCAAGCACCAGCTGCTATCTGGAAAGCTCTATGTTCTGTTGTTGCATCATCATAGGGCTGTTCGTATGTTGTTAGTAATTTACTAAGTGGTACTCTTACTTCAAAATCAATTGTAAATCTATCAGTAAATCTTCCATCTATTGTTTTAACAGTACTATGGATTGGTGTATGAAAATCGTATGCCAAGCTATCATAGTTACCTGGGTTTCTTTGTTTAAATGTTTGTTCAACCGTACTATCACTCATACTATTCACATTGATAGCTCCACCATTTTTCGTTATGTGTAGGACTTTAATTTCTCCTTCACTAGCCCCAAAGTAGTACCTTGTATGACCTCGTCGAGCAAAACTGCTGTTTTCTCTAGGAGTGTCATTGAATCTCACTTGAAATCTAATAACGGCGATGTTACCTTCATGTGTTACTTGTTGTAAGTCCATACCAGCTACCCAATGGTATTTATCACCAGATGGAAAACCACCACTATCTCTATCACCTAAATTACCATAGTCTTTTTCTTCAGCTATACCTTTTAAAAGCGTCCAACCTGGACCATTACCAAATATTGAATTATCCACACTTCTTAAAGATCTTCGTGTTCTAACGCGTCTTTCTTCTCTTGGTTGTTCTGTTACTACACCAGCTTTATCAGGAGTGTCCGATTTGACTGGTTTCTCTTCAGTCTCTGTAGTTTTGTTTTCAGACTGTGTATTTTCTTTAATTTCTGGTTGTACTACTTCATCTGAAACTTGTTTGTTTTCTGTAGTTGCAGGTTGTTCTACTACTACATCATCTTTATTTGTATTTACTTTTTCTACTGATTTGTCTTCAGATTTTTCTGTTTCTTTTTGAGATTTTTCATCTGGCTTATCTTCAGATTTTACAGTCTCATTTTTTGGTTGTTCTTCTTTAGTTGCAGGATTTTCTGTTTTTGTTTCTTTTTCTGCTACTTCATTAGTTTTAGGTTTCTCTACTTCTTCAACCTTTTCTTCTTTGACAATAGATTCTTGTTTATCTACTGCGTCTTCATTGTTAACTGATTCTTCGGGTTTTACAGTTTCTTCTGTAACTACCGATTTCTTTACTTCTACTTGTTGCTTATCAGTTTCTTCAGATTTACTCTGTTCTGCTGTCTCTTCAGTTGTTGGTTGATTAATTGAAGTTTCTTCATTTTGTTGTTTATTTTCTTCTGAAGATTTATCAGCTTCTTCATCTGTTTTATTAATTTCTTTCTCTTCTTTTTCTTTTGCTGATTCTTCTTGTTTAGCTACATCTAAAGTATTTTCAGATGCAAAAGCATGGTCTGCTGGTGAGCCTAGGAATATGAGTGTTCCGATTAATATCGAGCATGTTCCAACAGCATACTTTCGAATACTAAACTTTTGTAATCGCCGTTGCTTATCCATTAGCAATCCCCTTTACAAATTATTTTTTGGAGAGCAACTTAACTCATAAGACGATTCATTTTTACTATTTAGTTTTATTTATTAGTCATGAGTTAATTATCTACTCTTAATTGAATCGTTGTTATATGAGTGAAGTGGCACAAACATATGTGAATTGAATAAATAAAATATAAGTTCTCCTTTCTTTTAAATTATTCACATATAAGATATGGAACAAAATGTAATTTGTTCTAAGTTAGTATACCACTTTTATTATGTATGTAAAATACTATTCTTTTAAAACTCTATAAAATATTTATATAAATTTTGTAAAATGTAATAAAAACTTTTATTTTGAAGAATGAGATTTTTCATTTTAAGAATACATATTTGAGATTGACTATGTACTTAAGAAGTATTAATAAATAGAGTTTATATTTAATTGAATTAAAATAGAGAGTGCACGTGTGCACTCTCCTCTACTTATATATTATTAAGAAGCGTATTATTCTTTGTCTTCAGATTTTTTACGTCTGAATAATAATGTTAATCCACCAAATAATGAAGTGATACCTAATAAACCAGCCAGTTTACTTTCTTCTTCTCCAGTGTCAGGCAATACTTTTGCATCTTCATGGTCAATATTTGAATGAGCTTCAGATGATTGATCATTATTGCTCATGTCATTAGTTGCATTTTGATCATTTAAATTTGTATTGCTATTCTGTTGACTAATTGAACTAACATTATTTAATTCATAATTAATGTTAGTCACGCCATTACCCTCTGACGAAATGTCGTCTTTAGCAGCTAATTTAATAATATCGTTGTTACTATTTAATTTATCATATCCATTGTTAGAAATATTGTTATTATTTTTCATGACATTTTCATCAATGTTTGGTTGTATAGAGCCCTTACTATCGACTGATTTTTCCTCGTCACTAAGCGCACCATTTTCTTTAGTATCAGAGTTCATTGGATTAGTACCTGAGATTTCTTTGTTTATATTGTTTATGCCGTCGCCATCAATATCTGTGTCTTGGTTATCTGGAGTAACTTCATCATCTGTATCTTTAGATTGGTCAGCATTATTTGGATTGTCATCACCAGTATTAGATTGACCAGAATCATTGTTGTTAGTTGGCGTTGAAGCGTTTGGATTAGATTCATTTTTATTATTTACACTGTTACCTTCAATATCTGAGTCTTGGTTATTTGGTGTGTTATCGTTATTTGTATCTTTATATTGATCGGTATTATTCGGATTGTTGTTACCAGTATTAGATTGACCATTAACGTCTTTGTCAGTTGGTATTGTACTGTTTGAATCAGATTCATCTTTATTCGAGATACCATCTTTATCAGAATCTTCATCACCGTTTGAAATACCACAGTCATTAGAATTAGATTCCGTTGGATCAGTAGCTTCAGTTTCTTCATCTTTATTATTTATACCGTCGCCATCTGTGTCTTTATATTGTTCGATTCCACCTGTATTTGGTTGATCAGAACCAATGTTATTACCTGGATTCTCATTTTCACCATTATTGTTTGAATCTTTTGCTGGTGTTGTATCTTTATATTGATTATTACCATCTTTATCAGCATCTTCACCGCCATCTGAAATTCCATTACCGTTAGAGTCTGAATTCGTTGGATCCGTGCTTGTAACATCTTCATCTTTATTATTTACACCGTTACCTTCATTATCTGAGTCTTGGTTATTTGGTGTGTTATCGCTATTTGTATCATTATGTTGGTCGGTATTGTTCAGATTGTTGTTACCAGTATTAGTTTGATTAGAACCATTGTTGTTTGAATCTTGCGATGGTTTTGTTACGTCAGATTGACCATTAACGTCTTTGTCAGTTGGTATTGTACTGTTTGAATCAGATTCCTCTTTATTCGAGATACCATCTTTATCAGAATCTTCATCACCGTTTGAAATACCGTTGTCATTAGAATTAGATTCCGTTGAATCAGTAGCTTCAGTTTCTTCATCTTTATTATTTATACCGTCGCTATCTGTGTCTTTATATTGTTCGATTCCACCTGTATTTGGTTGATCAGAACCATTGTTATTACCTGGATTCTCATTTTCACCATTATTGTTTGAATCTTTTGCTGGTGTTGTTACTTTAGATTGATTATTACCTTCTTTGTCAGCATCTTCACCGCCATCTGAAATTCCATTACCGTTAGAGTCTGAATTCGTTGAATCCGTGCTTGCAACTTCTTCATCTTTATTATTTACACCGTCGCCATTATTAGTTTGTTCATTTCCACCAGTATTTGGTTGATCAGAACCATTGTTATTACCTGGTTTCTCATCTACACCATTGTTGCTTGGATTTTGCAATGGTGTTGTTGCGTCAGGTTGTACGTCACCATCATTATTAGTTGGTGTTGAGGCGCTTGGATTAGATTCATCTTTATTATTTTTGTCATCACCGTTTATATCTGAATCTTGGTTATCCGTTGTATCATCAGTATCTTTTGGATTTGTTACCATAATTGAATCAGAAGCTTCAGAAGTATTAGGGTTCTCAGCTTTATCTGTCGCTTTCGCTGTCACATTACCTTCTGGTAAAGGTTTAGTTGGTGTAATAGTAGCAACGCCATCACCATCTGTTTCGCCTTCTCCAATTTTGTTTCCATCTATATCGAATAATTCTACTTTTGAACCTGGTTCAGATTGAACTGTAATTGGTTCAGTCGTACCGCCTTTACCTATTAAGTCTGTTTCAATTACAGGTTTAGCTGGTGGTGTTGTATCTGTAACTTTCATTGAATCAGAAGCTTCAGAAGTATTTGGATTTTCAGCTTTATCTGTCGCTTTCGCTGTTACATTACCTTCAGGTAAAGGTCTTGTAGGTGTAATAGTAGCTATACCATTACTATCTGTTTCGCCTTCTCCAATTTTGTTTCCATCTTTATCGAATAATTCTACTTTACTTCCTGGTTCTGCTTGAACTGTAATTGGTTCAGTCGTACCGCCTTTGCCAGTTAGGTCTGTTTGAATTACAGGTTTAGCTGGTGGAGTTGTATCTGTAACTTTTATCGGTTCAGAAGCTTCAGACGTATTTGGTGTTTCAGCTTTGTCAGTCGCTTTCGCTGTTACATTACCTTCAGGTAAAGGTTTTGTCGGTGTAATAGTAGCTATACCGTTACTATCTGTTTCACTTTCACCAATCTTATTACCATCTTTATCGAATAGTTCTACTTTTGAACCTGGTTCAGATTGAACTGTAATTGGTTCAGTAGTACCACCTTTGCCAGTTAGATTTGTTTGGATTACAGGTTTAGATGGAGCTGTTGTATCAGTAACTTTTATTGGTTCAGAAGCTTCAGACGTATTTGGATTTTCAGCTTTATCTGTCGCTTTCGCTGTGATGTTACCTTCAGGTAAAGGTTTAGTTGGTGTAATAGTAGCAACGCCATCACCATCTGTTTCACTTTCACCAATCTTGTTTCCATCTTTATCGAATAATTCTACTTTTGAACCTGGTTCAGCTTGTACTGTGATTGGTTCAGTCGTACCGCCTTTACCATTAAGGTCTGTTTGAATTACAGGTTTTGCTGGTGCCGTTGTATCTGTAACTTTTATTGGTTCAGAAGCTTCAGACGTATTTGGATTTTCAGCTTTATCTGTCGCTTTCGCTGTTACATTACCTTCAGGTAAAGGTTTTGTTGGTGTAATTACTGCATTACCTTGATTATCCGTAATAGCTTCACCAATCTTATTACCATCTTTATCGAATAAATCTACTTTACTTCCAGGCTCAGCTTGAACTGTAATTGGATCAGTCGTACCGCCTTTTCCTGTTAAATCAGTTTGAATTACAGGCTTAGTTGGTGGAGTTGTGTCCGTAACTTTTATTGGTTCAGAAGCTTCAGAAGTATTAGGTGTTTCAGCTTTGTCAGTCGCTTTCGCTGTGATGTTACCTTCTGATAAAGGTTTTATCGGTGTAATCATAGCGACACCGTTACTATCTGTTTCACCCTCACCAATCTTGTTTCCATCTTTATCGAACAACTCTACTTTACTTCCTGGTTCAGCTTGAACTGTAATTGGATCAGTCGTACCGCCTTTACCTGTTAAGTCTGTTTGAATTACAGGTTTAGCTGGTGGAGTTGTATCTGTAACTTTTATCGGTTCAGAAGCATCAGATGTATTAGGTGTTTCTGCTTTATCTGTAGCCTTCGCTGTTACATTACCTTCTGGTAAAGGTTTTGTCGCTATAATTACCGCATTACCTTGATCGTCAGCAGTACCTTCACCTATTTTCTTCCCATCTTTATCGAATAATTCTACTTTGCTTCCTGGTTCAGCTTGAACCGTAATTGGTTCAGTAGTACCACCTTTGCCAGTTAGATTTGTTTGGATTACAGGTTTAGATGGAGCTGTTGTATCAGTAACTTTTATTGGCTCAGAAGCTTCAGAAGTATTAGGATTTTCAGCTTTGTCTGTCGCTTTCGCTGTTATGTTGCCTTCTGGTAAAGGTTTTGTAGGTGTAATAGTAGCTATACCGTTACCATCTGTTTCACCTTTTCCAATTTTGTTCCCATCTTTATCGAATAATTCTACTTTACTTCCTGGTTCTGCTTGAACTGTAATTGGTTCAATTTCACCGCCTTTTCCTGTTAAATCAGTTTGAATTACAGGCTTAGTTGGTGGAGTTGTGTCCGTAACTTTTATCGGCTCAGAAGCTTCAGAAGTATTAGGATTTTCAGCTTTGTCTGTCGCTTTCGCTGTTATGTTGCCTTCTGGTAAAGGTTTAGTTGGTGTAATAGTAGCTATACCGTTACTATCTGTTTCACTTTCACCAATCTTATTACCATCTTTATCGAATAGTTCTACTTTTGAACCTGGTTCAGATTGAACTGTAATTGGTTCAGTTGTGCCACCTTTACCTGTTAAGTCTGTTTGAATTACAGGTTTAGCTGGTGGAGTTGTATCTGTAATATTAAGTTGGAATACTTTTGTAACTGTATTACCACTTGTATCTGTATAAGTAACCGTTACATCATTTGTACCTTCAACAGTTGGTGTGCCTGTAATTTGGTTAGTTTGATTATTATAGTTTAAACCTGTTGGTAATCCAGTTACGCTTGTAGGTTTGATTTCTCCACTATTATCTGTCGCATTTGGAATCGTAATAGGATCAATAGCTTTATCTTTTTCAATTGATTGATTCTCAATTGTCGGACCTACTGGAGCTACTGTGTCATTGACTACTAACACAACGGGCACATCGTCATGAGTACCATCTGGGTAACTAACACGTACAGTTGTGTTTTTATTTCCTATAGTGCTTGTATCTATAGGTGATGTGTAAACATATTTTGTACCATTTGGTAATCCGTATGTGTTAATAGATTGTTCGGCATTAGGAATTTCATTTAGTTCAACTGTTTGCTCTTTGCCTTTAGGATTAAATTTATCTGCGTCTGATACATTAGCTCTGTTTTCTATAAAATTAACATGGTTAGTTCTATTTGCTCTTGCTATATTTTCAGTCGCAACCCCTATTGCAACATAGAATTTACCGTTGTTTTTTCTTAGAATATCTTTAGAAACTGTTGCCGTCATCTTAGCTATATAAGAATTACGTCTATAGTTAAGTTCTTCATGTATATAGTAGAAGTTATCTTCATCTGTTATTTTAGTTAAATTTTTATAATAATCTCTATCAACAGGAATCATCGCTTGATATACCATAGAATTAAGCTTGCTACCACCAGTAACTAGAGCTTTATTTTTCCAATTATTAAAAGTTCCGCTACCAGTTACTCTTTGTATAGAACCTGGTGTGAGTTTTACAAATGATGGTGCATAAACATAAAAACGTCCTCGTGCTTTATTAGATTCAGCTTTATTGAAATGGATAACATAATGAAACTCAACGTTATCTCCATTTTCTTTTACGTAACTATGTGCTATATGAGCATAGTCTGATACCTCTTGATCATTTGCTTTTTTGCCAAAAGCTTTACCAGTTATAACAAAATTGTCAGAGCTAGTGTCATTATTTACATTTTCTCTAGGTGCTGAATCATCAGCACTTCTTAACTCTCTTCTTGTTCTAATACTTCTCTCTTCTCTTGGTTGTTTTACTGCAACAGCAGTTTTATTAGGCGTTTCAGTTTTGTCTAGTTTTTGTTCAGATTCAGTAGTTTTCTTCTCAGTTTGTGAAACTTCTTTAATTTCTGGTGGTACTACTTCTTTTTGAACTTGTTCATTTTCTTTTGCTACTGTTTTAACTTCTGATTTTACAGCGTCATTATGATTTTTATTTTCTTTAACTTCTGGTGTTACTGTTGCTGGTTGAGAAGCTTCGTCAACTTTAGGTATCTCCATTTCTTCAACCGTATCTTGTTTGACAGGAGCTTCTTGTTTATTGTCTATTTCGTTCTTAACTTCTAATTTATTGATTGATTCTTCAGGTTTCGAAGACTCTGCTATAGAGCCAACTTTCTCTTGTTCTACTTGTTGCTTACCTATTTCTTCAAATTTAGATTGTTCTGTTGATTCATCAGTTGCTGACTGATTTGTAGAAGTTACTTCAGTCGTGTTAACTGCTTCTTCAACTTCCTTTTCAGCTTTTGTTACTTCATTTTCTTTCTCTTTTTCTGTTACTTCAAGTTTAGTCGCATCTACAGTATTTTCAGATGCAAAAGCATGGTGTGTTGGAGAGCTTAGGAATATGAGAGTCCCGACTAATATCGAGCACGCTCCAACAGTATACTTTCTAATACTAAACTTCTGTAATCGCCGTTGCTTATCCATCAGTAAACTCCTTTATATTTTTATTTTTGGAGAGCAACTTAACTCATAAGGCGATTCATTTTTACTATTCAGTTTTGATATTAATCACAAGATGTACATTTTATTTAATTGAATCATTAATATGAGTCAAGTGCACAATCATTTTATGCAAATTCAATTATTTAATCATAGAATAAAAAATTATTTCAAGTTCTGTTCAATAAGAAATGGAACTAATTGTAATTTGCACCAAATTAGTATTCCACCTTATTTTTGTATGTAAATACTATTTTTATAAAAATCTATGTTTTATTTATTTAAATTCACAAAAATGTAAAAAACTTTTGTTTTGAAAATGTAATTTTATTTTTGTTGAAGACTAATTATAAATCTTTGTTTTGTTTGAAGTATGGCCGGTGTTCGTGTAAGTTTAAAATATTGAACATTTAAATTGAAAGAGTTGAATATCATGCCACAAATATATTTTGATGCTGCTACTAAAGGTAATCCTGGAGAAAGTACTTGTGCTTCTGTCATCATTATTGATAATGAAAGATATCACTTTACGGAGTACATCGGATCATTAGATAACCATAGTGCTGAATGGGTAGCTTTTATAAAGTCTTTAGAGAAAGCTCATGAATTAGATGTAAAGACAGCATTAGTGTATACAGATTCTAAGTTAATCGAAGATAGTTTAAATAAGAGATTTACTAAAAACGCTTTGTTTAAACCGTATTTTGAAGCTTTTAAAAAATTAGAAACAAAATTTGATTTAGTATTCGTAAAGTGGATACCACGTGCCAAGAATAAAGAAGCGAACCAACTTGCTCAAACTGCTTTAAGAAAGCATTTGAAAAAATCTAAATAAATTAAAAAACGAGTCTGGGAGATAAGTAAATGTCTCAGACTCGTTTTTTTACATTGATCGTATTAGTTGTTATTAAGGTAATTTCTAAATCATAATTTACTTTGGATTTTCTGCCTTATTAATCCAATAAGAAGTATTCTAGTTGGATTATTGCCTTAGTTAATCCAATAAAACGTGGTCTACTTAGATTTTCTACCTCATTAATCCAATAAAACGTGACCTAGTTGGATTTTCTACCTTATTAATCCAATAAAACGTGGTCTATTTGGATTATCGCCTTAGTTAATCCAACAAAGCGTGGTTTAGTTGGATTTTCTACCTCATTAATCCAATAAAACGTGGTCTATTTGGATTATCGCCTTAGTTAATCCAATAAAATGTGGTTTAGTTGGATTTTCTACCTCATTAATCCAATAAAACGTGGTCTACCTGGATTTTCTGCCTTATTAATCCAATAAAACGTGGTCTACCTGGATTTTCTACCTCATTAATCCAATAAAAGCCGCTCTACTTGGATTATCGCCTTAGTTAATCCAATAAAAAGGATCTAGTTGGATTATCGTCTTAGTTAATCCAATAAAACGTGGTCTACCTGGATTTTCTACCTCATTAATCCAATATCAACACTTGCTTCTTAATTAATCCCACCCCGGCAAGGATGACTAGGATTGGAAAAAGCTTGATATAAGCGCATTTTCAATCCAATCTGCTACTGCCGTTATAATTAAAGAGGCTGAGACATGTATTTATGTCCCAGCCTCGTCTGTTATTATGAAAAGTTACTCATCAAGTATTTACTTGAAACGAATAATTCATGTTCATTACAAATAGTAATTGAATTTTCTATATGATGATTGTATTCCATTTTTGCCAATAATTCTTCTGTTTCAAGTGGTACATTTGTATGAATTGCTGCTAAACGTTTAGACATTTCTAAGTCAGCTTGATAAGTTGTAATTTTATTTTGTTGGCCTGGTGTTAATGTTTCTAGATTAGCCATAACATTTTCTACAGATTGATGTTCTTGTATTAATTTAATAGCAGTTTTCTCGCCTATTCCTTTAACACCTGGATAACCATCTGCTGTATCACCCATAAATGCTTTTACATCTACTAATTGCGATGGCTCTAAACCGTATTCTTCTCTAAATCTGTTTAAATCATATTTATTATATAGGTTAAATCCTTTTTTAGTTAACCATACATGTACATCAGTATCTATACATTGTAATAAATCTCTGTCACCGCTCACGATATACGTTTCATGTCCCTTTGCTTGTGCTTTTTTACTAATAGTACCAATTACATCATCTGCTTCGTAATTAGTAATACCTAAGTTACAGAAACCTAATTTTGAAGCTATATCTTTAGCTTTATCAAATTGAGGTACCATTTCTTCTGGTGGTGCAACACGATTTGATTTGTATGCTTCAAACATATCATTTCTAAATGTTTTTGAACCCATATCCCAACATATTGCCACATGGGTAGGTTTTATGTCGTTAACAGCTGTAAATGCGTGTCTTACAAATCCTTGAATTGCATTTGTTGGTGTACCAGCTGAATCTCTCATAAATTGTTTGTGTACACTCGTCGCATAAAAGTGTCTAAATAATAAAGCCATTCCATCTATTAATAAAATTCTATTTGCCATTTATTTCGCCTCTATATTTCTTTTAAGATTTTTTCAATTCTTTCTATTAAATCATTATTAATATTAATAGATAAGTAAGAATCGATAAGTTTATTTGTTTCTATATTGTATTCTTCAATGTATTGTTCTGCTTGTTCATCATAACCGTTTAAATTTTGTTTAATTTCATCATCAAAAGTTACTATTGGAGAATCAATTAATTCCATTGTATCATTTAGAATCCTTTTTTGAATCTCTTTAGCTTTAGATGTTTTTAATAGATCTTTTTTAGATATTGTTCGAACAGTTTTATCAGCTAAATCATTTAAATGGATACTGATTGCATGAACTGAAACTTTATTTTCAAAGTCGTGCTTGAATTTAGAAATTAAAATTGATGCTTCATTTAATTCTACTATTGTAGGTGTTAATAATTCATCAAAAGTTTTATTATAAAAATTCTTCAGTCTTTCAGTAATTAATGAACTTTCCAAACTTAACTTTTGGTTAATATCATCTATATATTGTTTCGTGCTCGTTTGTAATGAAGTTTTGAAATCATTTGTAACGGTTGAAGTATTAAAATGTTTTTTCACGATATCATTTAACTGAATCATGAGTCTATCTTTTAAATAATATAGTTGGTCATCTATTTCTTTATCTAATTGATGATGTGACTTCACGACAATTTGATTGTTAAAGTTTGTTTGATTTTTATATTTAAGTAAAGTATCTTTTCTTTTTTCGAATTGATCTTTATCTTGTCTATACGTAGTAACCATTTGTTCTAGTTCATTTTCTAATTGATTAATTCTAGATTCTACTTGTGACTGTAGAACTTGTTTACTTTCAACTTTTACAAAATGATCAAGCGCGTTCATAAATTTTGTGAAGTATTCGTCATATTCTTTAATAGCATTTTTACTTGAGACTGGGTAACACTCAGGTTTAATATTTAATGCATCTAACGATGATTCTACATATGAAATAACAGCTTCTTTATCTTCTTCGGATTCAGCTAAGTCAATCGCGTTTATTACGAATTTTAAACCTTGAGATTGCTGCAAATTATTCATGTCGCGCATATATGATAGAAATTCTCCATCTTTATCTGTAAATGCATGATTATAGTAGCTGACATAAATGATAAGGTCACTAGATGCAATGATTTGTTCAGTTTCTCTTGTATGACGTTGGTTGTTTGAGTTCAAACCTGGAGAGTCTATTATAACTTTATCTTTTAACCAATCCTCTTCTAATCTTAAATGAATCTTATGAACAAATGCAGCGTGTGTATCATTAGCTGTTAATTTTTCAAGTTCTTCTAGTTCAAATTGTACAGGTTTATTATTATTTAAGGCTTCTACGTATTCATAAAAGTTTGTTTCTATCGCCTCAAAAAATGCTAAGTGATTACTTGATAAGGATGGATGACTTTTAATGTTCTTGTCTTTAATAAATGATTCTATCGATTCATATGATTGATTAGCGAATTCCGTAATATGATTTATTTCTTCTAATAACTGATTATATGTCTTAAACAACACTTCTTGTGTATTACCATAGCTAATTTCTGTAATACTAGCTGTAGTTGGATTTGGTGAACTTAATAGTATCGGCCGTTTTAAGATAGCATTGATTAAACTACTTTTACCAGCACTAAATGTACCGAAAACAGCAATTTTTGTTATGTTTTCATCCATTCGCTCTATTTGATTTTTAATGTTTGTTACTTCACTTTGATATATCGGTAAATCAGATAAAGTTTGAACTTTTTCTTTCAATAATGCCATGTTACTTTCTTTGTGTTCAATTATGTTCTCAGATGTCTTTTTAACTTTTGCTTCGTTGTTGTTAATGTTTAAGTCTTCTATTTTTACATATGTACGATCAATCAATTTATCTATAGATTCATCTAAGTGTATATAATAATGCTGGAAATTATTTGTTACGAGCGAAGTTAATAATTCGTTATATTCTATATATTCTTCATATAAGCTTAGTTGATCCGTATTTTCATTTGATTTTACTTTTACTTCACTATTTTGAACGATTTCATCTATTATACTATTCGTTTCATTTCGAATTTGTCTTGTGATGATATCCGTAATACCTTTTGTATATATTAAGACATAGTCATTAGTAATGTTCGGTTGTTCTTGTACATGTTCAGCTAAAGCTTCTTTAGAAATTGTATATTTTTGATTAATTATTTTTTCAAACAGATTTGAGTCATTAATATATTTATTTAAATTTTCTAATGACTTAATCCATACTTTAGTTATTTCATCATGAATTTTTAAATCTAATTGTTCTTTAACTAAATCTAATTTTTCATTTTGTATGGCTTCTTTTTTCTTTTCTTTATTAAATAAGCCTTTAACCTTATATTCCTTCGCTGTTGTTTCTAAATATTTTCTAATTGTTTCTCTCATTTCATAAGGCATTAAATAAGCATTATCTAATATTTCTTTTCTCGTGTCTTTTAAGTTTTGTCTGAATTCATCTTTATTTTGTATAAGTGAATGCTCATTTTGTACGTTGTACTTTTCTTTGTAAGCTTTGTAATCTTCATCAAAAGTTTCTTCAGTAGAATCGATTTCAGATAGAATGTCTTCCATATTATTCTTAATATATTCTAGTTGATCGTTTTTAATATAATTTGTCACGCGTTCAATAAAATGTTGATGTTCTGTTCTATTTTTATCTAATTCGTGAATAAAATGATTAAACTTTTCTTTCTCGTTATATTTTGTTTCAAATTTAGAAACATAAAATACTTCTTCTACGTTTAAATTCCAATCTTTTAGTGCTTTATTCACACGATTTTTATAAATTTCAAATGAAATTTCTTCATCATCATGTTTGTCAATTTGATTTACGACTAGAATGACTGGTATATCAAGTTTGTTTAATGACTTTATAAAGTTAAAATTCATGTCTGATTGAACATGATTATAATCGACAGTATAAAATACGTAATTTGATGTTAATAAATATTGAAAAGCACTTTCTCTATGATTATCACTCATTGAGTCTACGCCCGGTGTATCTTGGAAAGTAAATCCTTTATTAAATTTATCAGACGTAAATTCAATTTCTATCGACTCTACTTCCCTATCCTCAGTATTTAACTTCTTTACGTCTTCTTGTTCTTGTACGACTGTATATTGATTATCATTTAAATTTACCGAAATGCTATTTTGATTAGATGCTATTAATTGTGCAGTGTTACTTGTCGTCGGTACTGGTGAACTCGGTAAAATAATCTGTCCAATGACATTGTTTATTAATGTTGATTTACCTGCAGAAAAGTGGCCGACAAAACTTACAGTATATTGTTTGTTATAAACTTTTTTTATCATTTCATTAATTTGCTTAATCAATGAAATGTTCGAAGATTTTTCGATTTCTTTTTTCAATTTATATAATAAGTCTAATGATTCTTGATTGCTTTTCATTATTAATCCCCTTTAAATAAGCGCAAATAATTTTGATAATGTGATTTAAATCACATATTTTTCTCAATCTCTACTCTATTATAAGTAATGAAGAGAATATAAGAAAGGATGAATCATATGACAAGGCAAAATAATCAAACGATTAAAGAAGCTGAACACCATTCACATGACGATTTAGACTTAAGTGGAACATTGTATTCAGTTTTTACAATAGGAGGTATTTTTGCAGTATTATGGGTAATTTGTTTCATTTTATATCTTGTAAGAATTTAAGGGGGGATTTACGTGCATAAGTATGAAAAAATCTGGCTGACAACTGGAATCAGTTCCTTAATTCTATTTTTAGCGATATTAATCATTACGGCGTTACATAACGGACACACGCCAGCAGCATCAGGCAGAGAATACATTAACCCTGATAGAGTTGATGAAATTGAACCATTTAATAAACCAGGTTTGCACAAAGTTAGCGGGAAAGACTATGACTATGAACTTGTATTCGTAGCTTCAGCATTTAGCTATCAACCAGCAAAGGTTGAAATACCGAAAGGATCTAAAGTAAAAATCATTGCTACAAGCAAAGATACGTTACATGGCTTTAGTTTACCAGGTACGAACGTAAACATGATGTTAGAACCTGGACATATAAGTCAGTATGAAAAAAAGTTTGACGAAAAACGTGAATACCTCATTTTATGTAATGAATATTGTGGTATTGGACATGCCGATATGAAGTCGATGATAAAGGTTGTGGATAAGAAATGATAGAACGTTTAAGCAAAAAAGATAGTAAACTTGTTATGGCACATATGTACGTAGCAATTTGTTGTTTAATCCTAGGGGGACTCGCAGGTTTACTACAAACTTTTGTTAGATCAGGTTTATTACAACTACCTAAATCAATTTCATACTATCAAATACTTACTGTACACGGTATTGTATTAGCGTTAGTATTAACGACTTTCTTTATTATTGGATTTCAATATTCAGCAGTAGCGAAGACGGCAGGAAATCTGTCACCACTACAAAGAAAGTTAGGTTGGATTGGATTTTGGGTAATGGTTGTAGGTACAGCAATGGCTGCAACTATGGTCCTTTTAAATAAGGCAACTGTTTTATATACATTTTATGCACCTTTGAAAGCACACGTTATATTTTATGTTGGAATGGCTTTAGTCGTAGTTGGTAGTTGGATTTCTGTAAGCGGACAAATTTTAAAATATGCAGAATTTAAGAAAAAGAATCCTGGTAAGAAATCACCATTATTAAGTTATATGGTTACGATTAACGATGTAATGTGGATTGTCTGCTCTTTAGGGGTAGCATCAACAGTTCTTTTCCAACTTATACCTTGGTCTTTAGGTTTAGTTGAAAGAGTCGACGTCTCATTAAGTAGAACACTCTTCTGGTATTTTGGACATGCACTTGTTTACTTTTGGCTTTTGCCTGCTTATATGTGTTGGTATGCTATTGTTCCAAAAATTATTGGTGCAAAAGCTTTCTCTGACAATTTAGCTAGAATGTCATTCATGTTATTCTTATTCTTCAGTATTCCAGTTGGGATTCATCATCAATTAGTTGAACCAGGTATTGATGATATATGGAAATACTTCCAAGTTATTTTAACATTCATGGTTGTCGTACCATCATTTATGACAGCGTTTAGCCTTTTTGCAACTTTTGAAAATTATGGGCGTTCATTAGGATATAAAGGTTTATTCGGTTGGTTTAAATCTCTACCATGGAATGATGCAAGATTTGTATTACCGTTTTTAGGAATGCTAGCGTTTATACCAGGTGGTGCTGGTGGTTTAGTAAACGCTTCGGCACAAATGAATGGATTAATTCATAATACAATTTGGGTTACTGGACACTTCCATTTAACAGTTGCTTCAGCAGTAATACTAACGTTCTTTGGTATGATGTATTGGTTAATACCACATTGTACAGGTAGAAAATTAACTAAGTTTACAAATAAATTAGCGATTATTCAAGGTTATACATGGGCAATTGGGATGACGGTTATGAGTGGCGCAATGCATTATATCGGTTTAGTTAAAGGGGCACCTAGAAGATCTGCATTTTCAACATACGGTGGATCTAAACAAGCAGCTGAATGGGTTCCATATCAAATACTGCAAGCAGTTGGCGGAACGATACTATTTATATCAATTATCTTAGTAGTAATGGTATTTATACATTTAGTTTTCCTTTCACCTAAAGGAGACGAAGAATACCCAGTAGCTGAAGCTTTAGATCAAGACGCACCAGTTATTAAATTCGCAGAGAATTGGAGATTCTTAATCATTGTTACAGTATTATTAATCTTAATCGCTTATACCTTCCCTATCGGACAAATGTTTACCGACCCACCACCAGGAGCAAAAGGAATGGGCGAAGGTAAACTTTGGTAATATTATAATTAGAACAGGAGCGGGACAGTTATGATGTTCCTTCCTGACAACAAAATAAATCATAGCATCTCATTTCACTGATTTACTCAGTTATAAATGAGATGCTATTTTAAGTTAAGACGCATGTTCCATACTATTTTTGTAAGGAGAGAAAAATGAACGAACGAGATTATAAATTATATATCCAGTCTTTAGAAGGAAGAGTTATACTCAATAACGACCATCGTAAAGATTTATTATTTATGCAATCAGGAAATGATGGTGAAAAATATTTCAAAGCATTATTAGATGCAACTGGCAATGTATGTTATTTTAGAAATTTAGAAATAGGAAATAATAATCATACACAAATAGATTTTCTAGTAATTTCTCAAAATAAATTAATCATATTTGAAATAAAAAACTTTAGCGGAGAATGGTATTTTGAAGAAAATTTTATGAAAAGTAAATTAGGTGCACAAATTCAATCCCCTTTTATACAAATGAAAAAAATTGAGCACGAATTAAGATATTTATGTAATAAGCTTGATATTAATGTAAATATTGAATCATATGTCGTATTTACAAACTCCGGCTTTATTTTAAGGAACCATTTACAATTACCTTATCACAATTTTATACTACCCCATCAGTTAAATAGCCTATATAAAATTATTCCCATAAAAAGTCCTAATAATGATTTTTTGATTTTAAATAAAATTAAACAACACGAAAAAACACATTCAAAATATTATCAACGAGAAAACTTTGTCGAATTTAATACCATTGAAAAAGGAATAAGGTGTCCAGTCTGTAAAAAATTAAACACTATCATTGTTAAAGATTTACAAAAATATAATTATTGTACTTATTGTGAGACGGATGTATTAAATAAAGAAATTTTGATAAATAATTTAAGAGAATTATATTGTCTAAAAAGAGCTCCATTTACAATTAAAGAAGCTATAGATTGGTGCAGTCCATTCAAAGAGAGAACAGTTAGAAGAATTTGTACTAAGTATTTTTTGCCAGAACAAAAAAGAAATATAAAATTTAGCTATAATATGAACCATGAATTTCATAAAGATAACAAATAGTATGAATTTTGGGCAGTATCATATTGGCTAACGAGCTTGTTTAATGTAACTTGCACGTTAGCCAGTGATTTTACAATATGTTATTGACACGTTTGATGAGAAGTGTCAACAAGGGTACTGTTATTGACACGTTTGATGAGAAGTGTCAACAAGACTATCGTTATTGACACGTTTAGTGAGAAGTGTCAATAACTACCCCACCTACTACAAAAAATAGACAAATCAGCACGCATCTTCGCGTTTGATTTGTCTATAACAATAATATTTATTTTCTTTTACCCCAATATTGATAATAAGTACATTCAATATAACCGTTAAAGAGTTTTCTTCGTTTTGTTGCTTTACGACCTATTAAATGTTCGAATTCTTTATAGCTTGTTAACATATAAAGTGAAACTTGATTGTTTTTATTTATAATTTCGCCTAAATGTTTATACATAGCTTCTACTTCGTTTCGCTCACCTATACGCTCTCCATATGGAGGGTTACCAATTATAGATACTGGACCTTCTGGTACTGAAACATCGTGAACGTCTTGTACTTTAAATTTGATAACGTCTCCTAAACCTACTTCATCAGCGTTGGCTTTAGCTATTTCTACCATTTTAGGATCTATATCACTTGCCACAAGATTAATTTCTTTATCATAGTCAGCAGCTTCATCAGCTTCTTGTCTTAATTGTTCAAATAAACCTTCTGGTATAATATCCCAATCTTCACTTGCAAAACTTCGATTAAATCCTGGTGCTATATTTTGGGCGATTAAACAAGCTTCTATAGCAATTGTTCCAGAACCACAGAATGGATCGATAAATGGTGTTTCACCTTTCCAATTAGTTAAGCGAACAAGTGCTGCTGCTAATGTTTCTTTCATTGGTGCTTCACCTTGTGCTAATCTATAGCCTCTTTTATGCAATCCTGAACCAGAAGTATCAATAGTAAGGAATGCTTCATCTTTCAACATTGAAACTTCTACTTGATACTTACTACCTGTTTCATCAATCCAACCTTTTATGTTATATACATGTTTAAGTCTTTCAACAATTGCTTTTTTAACAATTGCTTGGCAGTCAGAAACACTGAAGAGTTTAGATTTTACACTTTTACCTTGAACAGGGAACATACCTTTAGCTCCGATAACACTTTCCCATGGTAATGATTTTGTCTTTTCAAAAAGTTCATCAAAAGTGGTAGCATGAAAGCGTCCGACTACGATTTTGACTCTGTCAGCTGTTCGTAACCATAAGTTTGCTTTCACTATTGCAGTTTCGTCACCTTCAAATAATACGCGACCGTTTTCTACTGTTGTTTCATAGCCAAGTTCTTGAACTTCTTTAGCAACAATTGATTCTAATCCCATTGGACTAGTAGCGAGTAATTGATACATGTATATACTCCTTTATATTAAATTTAATATTATTTCCAAATAAAAAGCTCTCCTACGTGGGAGAGCGACACTAGTAAGTGATAAATCTGTAAGCCATGTTCTGTCCTTTAGTACTTCAAACGTGTACTAGTTACACTCGTACGCCAGTGATAATCATCTGTCTGTATGTTTAACATACCTTCTTATTCCGTTCATTTCCGTCAAAGAAGTGCTCCTACCAATTTTGGATTGCTCACTCGAGGGGTTTACCGCGTTCCACCTTCTACATTTCTGTAGAAGCTACGTCACTGTGGCACTTTCAAACTACACTAACCATATTTAAAATAAACTTAGGTTATTTCGTTGCCGTCAATAATTGCCCTGGCTTATTGTTTCACCAAGCACGAACACTACATTCATCTCAGAATGTGTGAGCATGGACTTTCCTCTACTTTACGTAGCGATTACCCGAAATATCACTCAAAGAAGAATTATATCATAAAATATGATTAATAACTATCTTTTATTCACCAAATACAGCTTTTTCAAGATTTGAAATTCTCTTTAAAATATCTACATTATTAGAGCTGTATTGTTGAGAGCCTTGTGGTCTACCTGAGGCAACTCTAATCCTTAATTGTTCGATTTCTTTATTTAATTTACTATTTTCTTCAGTTAATTTAATGACTTCATTATTTAAGTCTGCCATTTTTTGATAATCAGAAATAATGTCATCTAAAAATGCATCGACTTCTTCAGTCTTGAAACCTCTTAGACCTCTTTCAAATTCTTTCTCGTAAATATCTTTAGCAGATAACTTCAAAGTTACATCAGCCATTTTTACACCTCATTTAATAAGATTCATTTCCATTATTATAATTAAATTCCATAAAATCCTGTAAATCCATGAATGTTATAACATTATAAGTATAATTTGTCTTTTCCGCAAAATCAACTAACTTAGTCTTAAAGTACTTTGGTGAAGCTTCTTGTTCGTCGTCATAAAATAAAATGGTCTTGTCAGTATTATCTAAAATGAAATCATTAGCTTGTTGAAATTGAAACGCACCTTGATATTCACTTTGATGTATAGCGTTGACGTAGTCAGCATTCATGACGATGTTTTGATACTTTTGCTGGTTTGTTTCATTCCATTTATTAAAATGATTTAGAAAAGGAGTCAAAACTGCAAGCTTTAAATCTGGGTATTTATTTTTTAAATCAATCGTAACTTCAGCGGACCATAATTCAAAACCAAGCTGTCCTGAAATAATAACCCATTCAAGCCCCTCTTCTATTTCATTTTCTATCAATTCTTTAATATAAGCTTTAATGACTTTTACTTCTGGTTGGTCATCTTTAAAAATATTTAACTCAAAAGGCTTATACCCTGTAAAATAAATAGAACTCATGACAAATCACCTAAATGTGTTTGTATATATTTTAAATCATGTTGAACAGCTTTATGTTTTTCTAGAAATAGTTTTTTACTTGTACGTTTATAATGGCATTCTACTGATAATTCTTTATAGTTATCTATTAATAATTCGAACTTTTGTTCATTCATATATTGTAATTGTAATATTGTATTTTTATGTTGTATAAATTGTTCTAGACATTCATCGACATATTCAACAAAAGGTACAACATCTTTATAGAAATCATATTCATGATCATTTTTAGCGTTACTAAAAATTTCTTGCATTTCAGTAAGTTTATTTAAAAGTGTTTCAATCATTTTTATCCCTACTATCAATCAGTTTGTAATTTATAATACCTCACGATAAAATGATAACATAACTAGGTATGTTCTAGAATATATATGTTTCATAAAAAACTTTTGTAACTTATAATGAAATAAGGTATAATATGTAGAGTTTTTATGAAGTAAAGCTAGGTGATGTATTTGAATTATCCAAATGGTAAAAAAGTTTCAAAAAATACTTCTAAAGTCTCACGGCAAACCCAGACAAATTATAGTAAAATACAATATGGTAAACGTGGGATGAATTTAGAAGAGGAAATTGATAAATCTAATCAATTTTATAGATTAGAAGAAATCGCAGTTATTCATAAAAAACCGACACCAGTGCAAATTGTTGATGTAGATTATCCGAAGAGACAAAAAGCTGTTATTAAGGAAGCTTATTTTAGAAAGCCTTCTACTACAGATTATAATGGTATTTACCAAGGATATTATATTGACTTTGAAGCCAAAGAAACTAAAAACAAAACGAGTTTCCCTTTAAATAACATTCATGATCATCAAGTTTCTCACATGAACCAAATTTTAAAACAAAAAGGCATATGTTTTTTATTGATAAAATTCAGCTACCATGATAGCGTATTTTTATTGCCTTTTAGGAAATTCATGGTATATTGGGACAGATATAAATCAGGAGGCAAAAAATCAATCACTAAACAAGAAATCGAAAGAGATGGTTATTTAATTCCTTACCAATATAGACCTAGAATAGACTACATAAAAATAGTTGATCAATTGATAAAAATAGAAAGTGAGGCGCTCAAATGAGTAAATCAAAAGCTTCTAATAGTAAAAATAACAAAGAACAACCTAAGAAGAAGAGGAATATCAAAAGAACTATAATCAAGGTATTTGGTATCCTTGTTCTAGCATTTTTGGCAATGGTCATAGTAGGTGTTCTATTATTTGCATACTATGCTTGGAAAGCTCCTGCTTTCAATGAAAGTGCTTTGAAAGACCAATTACCAACTAAGATTTACGATAAGAACGACAACCTCGTAACAACCTTATACATGGGACAAAAACGTGAACACGTAAAATTTGATGATGTTCCTGACAAAATGAAAGATGCAGTATTAGCAACAGAAGATAATCGATTTTATGAACATGGTGCTTTAGACTACAAACGTTTATCTGGAGCTGTTATGAAAAACTTTACAGGCGGATTTGGCTCACAAGGTGCTTCAACATTAACACAACAAGTTGTTAAACGCTCATTCTTAACAGATAAGAAATCAGTAGAGAGAAAAGCACAAGAAGCTTATCTTTCATACAGATTAGAACAAGAATACTCTAAAGATGAAATCTTTGAAATGTATTTAAATAAAATCTACTATTCAGATGGTATTTACGGTTCTCAAACAGCTGCTAAATATTATTTTGATAAGAAGCTAAAAGATCTTAATTTAGCCGAAACTGCTTATTTAGCTGGTTTACCTCAAGTACCTAACCAATATAATATATATGATAATCCTGAAGGTGCTGAAAAGCGTAAAGATACTGTACTCTATTTAATGGAAAGACATGGTAGAATTTCTAAGAAAGAAATGAAAGAAGCACAAGATACACCAATAGATAAAAACTTAATCAAACGTACTGTAGAAGAAAGAAACGATGCAATGACTGAAACACCAGACAATGAATATGCATCATATGTTAACTACGTTAAACAAGAACTTAAAGAAAACAAAGCATTCAAGAAACAGTCATTAAACGATATTATGACAAGCGGACTTAAGATTTACACAAATATGGACAAAGATGTACAAAAAACATTACAAGATTCAATCGACAATGGTACATTCTATAAAAACGATGACCAAATTGCTGGTTCTTCAATAGTAGATACGAAGACTGGTAAACTTGTAGGTATTAGTGGTGGTAAGAATTATAAAGATGTTGTAGATAGAAACCAAGCAACAGATGCCCACCCTACTGGTTCATCATTAAAACCATTACTTGCTTATGGTCCAGCTATTGAAAATATGCAGTATGCTACAAACCATAAGTTCCAAGATGAAAATGAATATAATATTAACGGTAGCATATTTAAGAACTATGATGGTAAAGGACATGGCTCAGTAACAATGGCTGATGCACTTGCAAGATCTTATAACATACCAGCATTAAAAGCTTGGCAAGAAACAAACCAAAACGCTGGTGAGAAAGCTGTTAGAGACTTCGCATCTAAAGTAAACTTAAATTATAAAGATACAATCGGTCCATCAGAAGTACTTGGTGGTTCACAATCTGAATTCTCCACTACTCAATTAGCATCAGCATTTGCTTCTATGGGTAACGGCGGAACATACAACGAAGCTAAATCAATAAGAAAAGTTGTAACACAAGATGATGAAACAATTAAGTTCTCTAAAGAAAGCCATAAAGCTATGGAAGATTACACTGCTTATATGTTAACTGAAATGCTTAAAGGAACATTCGATCCTTATGGTTCAGCTTACGGAATGGGTATTAGCGGACTTAACGTAGCTGCTAAGACAGGTACAGGTACTTATGGTGACGAAGTTTACACTGAATATAACTTACCTGAAAATGCAGCTAAAGACGTTTGGATTACTGGTTATACACCACAGTACACAATGTCAGTATGGATGGGCTTCACTAAAGTTAAAGAATACGGTGAAAACTCATTCTTAGGACATGACGAACAAGTAAAACCACAAACGTTATTCAAAGATGTAATGAGTCAAATTTCAAGTTACGATGGCACTGACTTTGAAAAACCAGATTCAGTATCAGGTAGCGGCAAGAGCTTAAGTGTTGCTGGTAATGAGGATAATCAAACAACAACTAGTTCATCACCAGACACTGGCAACGAACAAGAAAACAATGACAGTTACAATTTCTCAAACAACAATAACAACGTAAATACAAATGAACCACAAACAACACAAAGAAACTCAACACAGAATTCAACACAATCTAATACATCTCCACAACAAGCACGTAATGAAGATGTAACAACGGAACAACCTACAACTGAAGAATCCTCTGACTCCGACTCTGATGGTGATGAAGATGATTCCTCAAGTGATAGTTCCACTAATAGCTCATCCAGCTCTAGTTCAGCAGAACAAGCTGCAGAACAAGCAAAAGATGAAAATTAAAGAAAAATGGTAGCTCATATGAGCTACCATTTTTTTGTTTGATACAAAATAGTGTTGTTTAGGGCGCGGTTGTTGTCATTTCTTATCAAACGTGACAATAATAAATGTAAAATCACCTGCTCTAACTTGCAAGTCCATTCAAACAAGCTCTTTAGCCCCCATAAATATAAATTCCTCGTCCAATAAAAAGGTCTTTTCATTAGAATAATTTATCTAATGAAAAGACCTTTTATTTTTGTGAGTTTCGTATTCTTTTTAGTTGCAATTGATATCTCGCATTCATCTTAATCAATTCATCTTTAAGTGTCACCATTTGTCTATATCCCATAAAGTGATAGATTCGCTGATTAATATATTGATATCTTTCTGAAAAGTTCATAGGTACTACTGGATATTGTTCTATATTACCTATATCAAACTCTTCTATTTCATTGATTTGTTTAAAATAGTCCATAATCAGTTTGTAATATTGATCTAGAAGTTGTCGCGCTTTATCAGTTTTTAATTGCTTTTGCTTTACTAACGGTTCTATTTGTTCTTCTAGTTCTATAAAGTCATTTTTATCTATCATGCGCCATCAACCTTTACTAATCCTGCTCTTAATCGTTTTTGCCCTTCTCTACAATCATCTAATAAAGGACATACTTCACATTTTGGTTTACGACTTACACAATGGTATCTTCCGAAGAATATAAGTTGATGATGACTTTTCGTCCAACGTTCTCTAGGGATAATGCTACATAGTCTATCTTCTACTTGTCGAACATTATCTTTAATTCTACATATTCCTAATCGTTTTGAAACACGTTCTACATGTGTATCCACTGCTAGTGATGGTTCTCCAAAAGCAACACTCATGACTACGTTAGCTGTTTTTCTACCTACTCCAGCTAATGATTCTAGTTCTTTATGTGTTTGTGGAACGATACCATCATAGTTATCTAATAATGATTGGCATAGTTTCTGTATGTTTTTAGCTTTATTGCGGTATAAACCTATCGATCTAATATCATCTTGTAATTCTTCTAAACTTACATTTAAATAATCTTCAGGTGTTTTGTACTTTTCAAATAAAGATTTTGTAACTTTATTGACTAAGACGTCTGTACATTGGGCAGATAGTAATACTGCAATTGTAAGTTCGAAAGGATTATCATGTCTAAGTTCGCATTCAGCATCAGGAAACATCCCGTCAATTACATCAACCATTTCTAATGCTTTCTTTTTACTTATCATAAGGATTCTCCCCATTCACCCAATCAAAAGTTGGGATTAAATTAACATTATGTTTTACTTTTTTACTTTGATTAAATTTTTCACTTTCTTGTTTAGAAGAAGAAACTGTTGTGATATTTTTCTTTTTCCAATTTAATAAAATTCTATCTATATATTTAAAACTCAATTTTTCTAAACTGTGTGCTTCGTTTAGAGCACTCATAATCAGCTCGTTAGAATGTTTGTCACTATCAATCCAGTGATTGAGTGTTTGTACTTCTAGAGGTGTTAAAGGTCTACCAAAAGTAGATTCAAATTCTTGGAACAAATTTTTGAATTGAATATTTAATTTTTCATTTTCATTTTCTTGAGTACTTTCGTTTAAAACTAAAGCAAGTTGTTCATACAATGGTTCGAATGATATAAACTCATTATATTTATGCTGTTCGTCTTTTTCGATTTTAATATCTATACATTTCAGCAAAGATAATTGGTTAACTATGTGACTAACTTCTTGTATAGATAAACTCGTTCCTTGTTGAACTTCTTCTAAAGGTGGTTGTAGACCACTGTTATTTTCTTTATCCAATAGTTTAATTAAAATAACAAATTGTTTTTCATTTAAACCTAAATCTGCATAATGATTAAATAAAGATCTTTGTATTACAACCGGTTTTTCTTTTAACATTTGGCTCGTGTACATGTTTATTTCACCTACTTTGTAATAGAAGAGTCTGAGACATAAATAAATGTCCCAGACTCATTCATTATATTAGCCATAACTGACAGGATTGATAATACGCTCATATCAAGCTTTTCAAATCTAGTTATCCTGTCGAGGTGGGGTTTAAATGAGATTTCTGTCCCACTTCCTATGGATATAAGCGATTTAATAATCTTGGGAATGGTGATGTTTCTCTTACATGTTCTACGCCACTTAACCAAGCTACTGTTCTTTCAAGGCCTAATCCAAAACCACTATGAGGAACACTACCGTATTTTCTTAAGTCAGTGTAGTATTCGTAAGCTTCTGGATCAAAACCGTATTCTTTAATACGTTGATTTAATAATTCTAAATCATTAATTCTTTCTGAACCACCAATAATCTCACCATATCCCTCGGGTGCAATTAAGTCAGCACATAATACTGTATCAGGGTTTTCTGGATTTGGTTCCATATAGAATGGTTTAATTTTAGTTGGGTAGTTCACGATGAATACTGGTTTATCGTAGTGGTTAGCGATAGCCGTTTCATGTGGCGCTCCAAAGTCGTCTCCCCATTCAATATCAGTAAAGCCTTCCTCAATTAAGAACTCAACTGCTTCGTCGTAAGTAATACGAGGGAAAGGCGTTGTAACTTGTTCTAATTTAGAAGTATCTCTTTCTAATAGTTCTAATTCTAATTGACAGTTTTTAAGTACAGATTTAATTATGTGATGTACATAGTTTTCTTGTACTTCTAAACTTTGATCGTGGTTCATGAAAGCCACTTCGCCTTCGATCATCCAGAATTCAATTAGATGACGTCTAGTTTTTGATTTTTCTGCTCTGAAAGTTGGTCCGAAACTGAATACTCTTCCGTGTGCCATTGCAGCAGCTTCTAAGTATAACTGGCCACTTTGTGATAAGAATGCATCTTCATCAAAGTATTTAGTATGGAATAACTCACTCGTACCTTCTGGTGCAGTTCCCGTTAATATAGGTGGATCTATTTTTGTAAATCCATTGTCATTAAAGAATTCATATGTCGCACGAATAATTTCGTTTCTAATTTTCATAACAGCATGTTGACGTTTAGAACGTAACCATAAATGTCTGTGGTCCATCAAGAATTCTGTACCATGATTTTTTGGTGTGATCGGATAATCATGTGATTCTGAAATAACTTCAATATCACTTACTTGTATTTCATATCCAAATTTAGAACGGTCATCTTCTGTAATTGTTCCTGTGATATATACAGACGACTCTTGGTTTATAGATTTTGCAGTTTGGAATACTTCTTCCGAAACTTCAGCTTTAACTACAACACCTTGCATAAAGCCTGTCCCGTCTCTTAATTGTAAAAACGCTATTTTACCACTTGATCGCTTGTTAGCAATCCAAGCACCGATTGTCACTTCTTGATTGACATAATCTTTAGCTTGTTTAATCGTTATGTTCATTATTATTTCTCCTATTCAAATAAATTACCTATTGTTATTTTATCAAATAATACATGGAACTGCTATCTGTTTGAATATTTTCTTAGCTTATCTGTAAATTTATTTATGTCGCCTTCTATAACAGGTATTTCTCCTAAAGCATTAATGAAAAATTTACTATAAGTACTATCTAAAATTCTTCTGTCAAAGCACACAAGTAAGCCTTGATCATGTTTGTTACGAATTAATCTGCCAATACCTTGTCTGAATTTTGTTACTGCATCAGGCAAAACAAAATCTTTAAAAGGATTTTCAAATTCATCTTTCATCAGATGATATCTTGGGTCGTCTTGATGTATAAACGGTAATTTTGTCATCATGACACATTTTATTCCGGCTGATTGATAATCGAAGCCTTCAAAGAATGACAAAGTACCTAACAATATCGTTTTATCAAACTGATTAAATTGTTGTACTAATTTATAGACGTGCGAATGTTGTTGCTGCATTAAAATGACATAATCACTAAACATTTCTAGTTCTTCCATATATCGATAAGCTTGATACAACATTGAATAATTGGTAAATAAAACTAAACATTTTTGATTGGTTTCAGTTACAAAAGCTGATAAATAATGCACGATTGTTTCAATGTATTCATCTTGGTCTTGGTATTGATATTGTGGCATGTTTTCTGGAACGAAACATGATGCTTGATTTTTTAAATCGTATATATCATTTAGGAAATAGCTTTTAAATGCTATATCATCTGGAAACATTGATTTAAACGAGTTAAATGATTCATTAACTGTTAAAGTCCCTGAAATAAATATATTACTATTAAACTGTTCTATGAATACTTCATTTAATAAATCTTTCACTTCTTCTTTTTTTACAAATAAAGAAAGTGTTGATTTCTGGGATAATTTTTTTATAGAAACAAACGGCACTTGCCCTGCTTTTATCATATTATAAATTTTAGTATATTGATGATAAATATAAATAAGCTCTTTTCTAAATGCTTTTATATGAGCATGTGTATAAGATTTGAATCTTGATAATATTTGATTTATTGTACTAATTTGCTTCTTGAAAATTTCGGAAATCTCATCAATTTCTAAATCATAAAAGTAATGGATTTGATTGTCATATTGTTGCTGATTATGATGTTTTTCGTTAATTTGATCCATTAAATTATCAAATAAATTTTCATTTTGTTCATGCAATAAATCTATATCTCGTTTTAGTTGATAAATATCAATCGGTTCAATTGGATATTGTTCTATAACTCTTCTGTTTTCTAACTTATCCAACCTCTTAAATAATTTCTCTTGTTCATTTTTACCTAATAAACCAAGGTGATATTTAATGTGTTGATAGCTTAATACATCAGTTACTTGATTTAAAGCGTAGTCTTGTATTCTGTGCGCTTCATCTACAATTATGTGTTTGAATAATTGGTATACAGTGTCTTCTGTACTATGTTGAAGTAAGTGTGCATGATTAGTTATCCCTATTTCTACATGATTCGCACTTTCCTTAACAAATTGATAGTAATGTATATCATTTTTAAAAGGTACATAAGTAGTTCTTTTTTGTTCGAAAAATACTTTTTGTCCACCTTTTAAGTGCAATTGTTCGATGTCCCCGGTTTCAGTTTCAAGTATCCATACTAAAAGCTGCATTTTAAGAATGGTAGCTTCATAATTATCAGTGTCATCTTGTAAAATATTCAAAATTAAACCTAAAGATATATAATGATCTTTACTTTTAATAATCATAGCTTTCAAATCAAGATTGAGCACATCTAATACTTTGTTAAATTCTTGTTCTAATAGTTGATTTTGTAATAATTTAGTATGCGTCGAAACGAGAATATGTTCGCCAGTTTCTAAATAATATAATAAAGATGCAAGAACGAAACTCATAGATTTGCCACTACCTAGTGGCGCTTCAATCAACGCATTTTCATTATGCAGTAACGAATCAAATAACTGTTGAACAAGTTGATATTGTTCTTTACGATAATCAAATCCGAACTTTTCTAAAATTCTTTCATACGCTTCATCAATAGAAATCGTATCTTTACTACTAGATTTCTTTATAGGTTTTTGCTTTAAATAATATATATTTTGATATTTTTTAAAATTATGCAGTGATTCTTCTTTACCTTGAGAAGTTCTTACGATTTCGAAAAGCACGTCACTTAAGTTATATTTTAAAGATTTCGATAAATAATATAATTGTTTAATTGTGTCTATCGGTAATGATTCTATTTTTTTAATAGCTTTAATAAATAATAAGGCTGTTGCTTTCGCATCTTCATCTGCACTATGTGCTTGATTTAAATCTACTTCTAAAGATTGGCTTAATTCACTTAATTGATAACTTTCTTCTTGTGGGAAAGCAATTTTAAATAACTCCATCGTGTCTATCGCTAATTTTGGTTCAAATTCAATTTGATGTTTTTCAAAGTGAGATTTTAAGAAATTTAAATCAAATAAAACATTATGCGCAACAAATACACAATCTTTTAGCTGTGCGTAAAGGGATTTGCTAACTTCTTCAAAATAAGGTGCTTCAAATAAGTCTTGTTCTGTTATGTTCGTTAAAGCTTGTATAAAAGATGGGATTTCTAAATCTGTTTTTACATATGTATGATATGTATCCACGACTTTGAAACCTTCTACAAAAGTTATACCAATTTGTATAATCTCGTCATATTGTATTTGATTACCAGTTGTTTCTAAATCTACAACCGCGTATCTTTGTGCCATATTATCTCTCCTATATTTCGATATCTGCACTCATAAATTGATAAAGTTCACCATCTTGAGATATCACTGTTAAAAACCCATTATCTTGGATATCAATTGCTCGCCCTTTTATTCTTTTCTTGCATTCAGTATATGTCAGCTCACGATTCCAAATCATACTTTTACTTTTATATACCTCTTTTATATCGGTAAATTCCCCATTTAAAAATTGTTCATATTTATCTTCGATGGAAAGTAATAAGTTCTCTAAAAATTGATATGGCTCAATATGACTTTCTTTTTCAATATGTAAACTTGTTGCACGATCCTGCTTTGCCTTTTTAAAATCTTCTTCGGTTTGATTTAAATTTAAGCCTATTCCACATATAATTGCATTTACGCCATCAGTATCAGCTATCATTTCTGTTAAAAATCCACATGCTTTTTTTTCATTGATATATATATCATTCGGCCATTTGATTTTACTTGGCAACTGGTAATGCTCTTCGATAACTTCTTGAATTGCTAGACTAATAAATAAATTAAATGTCGACATTTTTTGAATTGGTATGTCTGGTCGTAATACGACTGACATCCATAATCCTTTGCCTTTTAATGATGACCATGGTCGATTGAAACGACCTCTTCCTTTCGTCTGCTCATCGCTCAATACTATGAAAGAACCATCATCTTTATTGAGTATCGACTTAGCTAAGATTTGAGTAGAATCAACTTGTGGTTCTACGTATGCTTTATTTAATATTTTGTTATTTTGAATATCTATATTAACAATATCTTCTTGCCAGTTATCAGGAAGTTGATTGAGCTTATAACCTTTATTAGATATAGATTCTATTTCATATCCGTCATTACGTAATTGATCCATCACTTTTTTTACCGTTACTCTTGAACAGTCTAAAGCTTCAGCTATATGTTGACCAGATAAATATTCATTTTGTTTGTATAAATAACGAATTATTTCATGCTTATATTTCGACATGTTCTCTCATCCATTCTATTAATTCATACCGTTTATTGTTCACTTTATTTAATACAACAGCCTCTTCCAGCTGGTTTAAAGCATGTTTAATCCACGGTCCACCAGTTTTATTAAATTCGGTCATTAATATTTGGCCATTAATATTTAATTCCGATTTATTGTATATAGGTAGTTTACCATATATTTCATCTATTAATATGTTATTCATAATAACTGGTTGATATTCAATATTTAAAATTTCATGATATTCTTTAATAAGATTTAAAATATTTTTGACTTGAACATCTCCATATTTATAAATGATTAAAGTTAATTGTTGTTTGCTAATATTCTTTTTGGAAAATGATTTAAGTAACTCTACATAAGCTATGATTTGTTTTCGTTCTAAATTACTAATTTTGAGTGTATTTAGTGAAGTTGTGTCGACTTTATAAATGAAACATAAGGCTCCAATCCATAAGTCAAAGTCTGCGTCAGTAGGCATAAAAATTTCATCATTCTTAATTTGTTCAAAAAATGGTATATGTTGAAAAATTGATAAATAATCAATTGTTTTCTTTGATTCTTTTATATAACTGCCAGAGATAAGCTTTTTTAACTCTACTATTATGCGTTCTATTGAAATGTTACTTAATAAATGAACAGTGTCTTTCATAGCATTTTGAGTGTCGATTTCAATATCAAAACCAGTTTGTGCTTGAAAACGAATACCTCTCATTATGCGTAATGCATCTTCATTCATTCTATCTAATGGTGTACCTACAGCTTTAATAATGTGATTTTCGATATCTTCTTTACCGTTAAAATAGTCATGTATACCATAATTTTTATCCATGGCTAAAGCGTTCATTGTAAAATCACGTCTAGCAACATCTTCGTATAAATCCGTTACAAATTGAACTGATGTCGGTCTACGATGATCTACATAATCTCCATCTTTTCTAAAAGTTGTAACTTCAAATTGTTGTTCATTACTTATAACCATAATCGTTCCATGTTCTTTACCGATTGGTAGTGTTTTGTCAAAAATAGACTCTACTTCATCTGGTAAGGCACTCGTCGTTATATCAACATCTGAAATTGCTTTATTCATTAAAAAATCACGTACAGACCCTCCAACAAAAAAAGCTTTATGGCCATAATTCTCAAGTTGTTCGATTATCCATTTAGACTGTTCGAAAATTTTTGTGTCATTCATATTAATCTCCTAACATGTTAATATAACAATTTTCATATTGATCAGCGATAACTTTAGATGAAAATCGCTCTTTAACATCTTGTATCATAGCTTGTTGCATTTTGTTATACAATTCGCTATCAGTTAATAAATCAATCGCTCGTTTACTTGCTAAGTCAGTATCACCAACATCTACAGTATATCCTGTAATACCATCTTTGATTACTTCTTTTATACCACCAGCGTTTGTCCCTATAGGTAAAACACCAGTAAGCATAGCTTCTAGAAGTACGAGACCAAAACTTTCTTTTTCACTTAATAGAAGTGTAATATCAGACATTTGATAGAATGTGTTCACTTTATCTTGTTTACCTAAAAACAGTACATTATCTTCTATGCCCATTGATTTTATTTGCTCTTTAGCATCCTGAAGTTCCGGACCGTCACCGATTAAAAGTAACTTTGATTTAATTTCTTTATTTATTTTAGAAAATGTTTCTACGACATCATGCACTCGTTTTACTTTTCTAAAGTTTGATACGAATGTAATCACTTTTTCATCTTCTTTAATGCCATATCTAGATTTTAATTCTTTATTGTAAACTTGGGGGAAACTGTCTTCTTGAACGAAATTATAAATTGTTTTGATTTCTTTATCTGGTTGTATAATTTCATAAGTTTCCTTTTTCAAGCTGTTACTAACACTTGTAACGACATCACTTTTCTCAATGCCAAATCGGATCGCGCTTTGTAAAGAAGTGTCATATCCTAATACAGTTATATCAGTACCATGTAATGTCGTCATAATCTTAACATCTTTACCAGAAATTTGTCTTGCTAATATTCCACATATAGCGTGTGGTACAGCGTAATGCATATGTAAAATGTCTAAATCATAATCATTGATAACGTCTGCAATTTTAGCGCTTAATGTTATGTCATATGGAGGATATTGAAATACTGAATACTGATTAACATCAACTTGGTGAAAAGTCACGTTTGGCACAGGTTCTTTCATCCTAAAGGGCATATTAGAAGTGATAAAATGTATTTCGTGTCCTCTTTTAGCCATTTCTAACCCTAATTCTGTGGCTACTATGCCAGAACCACCCATAGAAGGATAGCAAGTTATCCCTATTTTCATGTTAATCCTCCTTACTATTTTCATCTATGCGTTCAAAACGATCTTTATCTCTCGTATTAAATTTTTGCATTGTATTTTCAAAACTTTGATTTAAATCTATATCTAGAGAGTTAGCAAGACAAATTAAAACAAATAAATTATCTCCTAATTCTGCTTCTATTGTATTATCTTCTTCAGTAGATTTTTTCTTTTTCTCACCATGAGAATGATTAATTTCTCTAGCAAGTTCACCCACTTCTTCAGTCAAACGAGCTAAATTCGCTAATGGAGAAAAATAACCAGTCTTAAACTGAGAAATATATGCATCTACTTCCTTTTGCATTTCATGCATATCCATTGTACTTCCCCCTAATATTTATATTTTGTTTTTTTGAGCCCACTTAATAAAATTATAAAGGATTTATATACATAATGACAATGTAATAAACTTGGCATAGTAGAGTTTACCGCAAAATAGCACCGTATAAAGGTATAGAAAAACTTAGATTGAGAAGTGATTTGGATCGTGGATGAATTAAATTACGATTGGGTTCTGTTATTGGATTAAGAATGTCGTAAACTCACGAATTGTACTTTTGTTGGATTAACTAAGACAATAATCCAATTAGAACACCTTTTGTTGGATCAACTATGACAATAATCCAATTAGAACATCTTTTGTTGGATTAACTAAGACAATAATCCAATTAGAACACCTTTTGTTGGATTAACTAAGGCAATAATCCAACTAGATCACCTTTTGTTGGATTTACTAAGACAATAATCCAACTAGAGCACCTTTTGTTGGATTAACTAAGACAATAATCCAACTAGAGCATCTTTTGTTGGATTACCTAAGGCAATAATCCAATTAGAGCACCTTTTGTGAAGTGCACCCCAAAAGTTGAACCAAAATAAATTTTTATGGTGCGCTACATTATCAGATTAAATACTGTTTTTACCTGGGCAATACCGAAATTTATTATAATCCTCCATATAAAAAAGCTAAGACATCACAATGTCTCAGCTTCTTGTTAATTAGTCACCACTACGTGCTATTAGTATAAATCTAGCAAGTTCTGCTACTGCTACTGCAGTTGCTGCTACATATGTCATAGCTGCTGCTGATAATACTTTCTTAGCATGTTTGTATTCTTGTTGATTGACCATATTTAATTTCTCAATTTGTCGCATTGCTCGTTTACTCGCATCAAATTCAACTGGTAATGTAAGAATTGTAAATAGTACAGCGAATGACATGAATACGATACCTACCCATAATAGAGTTGTACCAAATGTATTGCTTAATGCCGTTAATACAATACCTGCTAAAATAATGATATACGATAATGAACTTCCAAGGTTTGCAAGTGGTAATAATGCTGTTCTAAATTTTAAGAATGCATATCCATGTGCATGTTGGATTGCGTGTCCTACTTCGTGGGCAGCGATTGCTGTACCAGCTACAGTAGGCTTGTTAAAGTTATCAGGTGATAATACTACTCTCTTCTTAACCGGATCAAAGTGATCTGATAAGAACCCTTCACCTTGCAATACTTGTACATCATGAATACCATTTGCTGCTAAAATTTCTTCAGCAACTTCTCTTCCCGTCTTGCCACTAGTTGAGCGTACTCTAGAATATTTGTTGTAAGTTGATTTTACTTTATATTGGAAGTACATAGGGACAATCATAATGATTATGAAATATATAATAAATGAAAACAAATAACTTCCTCCTTTTTATCCCTCTTAAATTATATATTACGGAGTGAAGACCTTCACGTCAAATGTTTTGACCCTAATTTAAATGTTTTTTGTAAATATATTAATAGTAAGAATGGAATAATACTTAACCAGAAAGCTAAATATCCTATGTGTGCCTCGTATTGGCTCAACATACTATAAACTGGATATTGATGATATACATAATCTATCACATCATTATGGAAAACCCATATCATTGTAACGACAATATGCCATGTTTTTATTTCAAATAATGGATAGAACATAACTGCTTGTAGAACCATAATGCCATGAGAAACCATTAACATGAGCGCCATTGGAACAAGTTGCTCATAATGTATCATCACAAATAAATTCATAAGTACTGCCCATGCTCCGTATTTAATTAAAGTAATAAATGCTAAACATTCAAAAAGTCCTAAATGACGACTAAAATATATGGCTGCTATAGCTATTATTAGGAAGAATGTTGCTGTTGGGCTGTCTGGTACAAATGGCCAAAAGTACCATTTTGTCTCAGCAAGTTGACCACCATACCATATGTATCCGTAAACAGTGCCTAGTAGATTGGCTATAAAAAATGTGGCAAGCATTGGTTTTTGGCCCATTACGTATTTCCAAAATGCCATTTAAATTCTCCTTTGAAAAAAGAGGCTGGGACATAATAATGTCTCAGCCTGATTTATTATATTGGCAGTAGCTGACTGGTCTGAAAATATGCTTTTATTAAGCTTTATTTCAATTAGAGTCATACTTGCCGGGGTGGGACTAAGAAATCTTTTTAGTAAAATAAGATTTTTATCCCTATCCCTTTAAATTATTATTTTTTCAATTCTTTACCATTAGAGTCTGTTTCATGTAAATCTGCAACATATTTTGAAACTTTATCTATTTCTTCTTTAGAAAGGGTATCTTTAAAGCTAGGCATTTTACCAGCCCCTTTTTCGACGAAACCTTTTACGCCCTCTTCAGGTAGTTTAGATTCGACTAGGTTTGGACCTTGCCCACCGGTCAACTCACCACCATGACAACTTGTACAGTTTGACTTGATGATGTCCGTATATACAGGGTCAGATTTATCTAAGTTTGAGAATACAATTTGACCTTGCTTAGCTTGTTGTTTCCAGTCATGGTAATAACTAGATTCCCAAGTAGTGTAGAACAAAATAGCAACTGCTAATAACATAAATCCAGATGCAAATGGTCTCTTTGTCCATTTACGTTCAGGGCCTCTATCTAACCATGGTGCTAATAGTAATGCACCAAATGCGATACCTGGTAAGACGATAGCACCAAAAGTATTATATGGACCAGATGCAAATGAATATTTAAGTATTTGATATAAGAATAAGAAATACCAGTCTGGTAATGGTGTATAACCAGTATCAGATGGATCCGCCACACGTTCAAGTGGCGATGGATGTGCAACTGTTAAACATAAATAAGCAATTAAGAAAACTGCTCCAGTCATCCATTCTTTAAGTAGAAAGTCAGGCCAGAAACTTTCAGTACGACCTGGAAATTCTGAATAATCTCTATTTAACTTTGGTTTGTCGTATGACTTAATTCTTGAGTCACCAACAAACTTCATCCCTTTACCGCGATGCATGTCGCATGACCTCCTTTTTCATTTATTCACGTTAATTTTATAGTGGACCTGAAATACCTTGTTTTCTGATCATTATAAAGTGTGCTGCCAGTAACGCGAATAGTGCAGCAGGAAGGAAGAATACATGAATCGCAAAGAAACGAGTCAGAGTTTGTGCACCAACTATTTCTGCATCCCCTGCCAGTAATGTTTTAACCCAAGGCCCTATAATAGGGACGGATTCTGCAATTTGTAAACCAACTTTAGTTGCGAATAGTGCTTTCATATCCCATGGTAATAAATAACCAGTAAAACTTAAACCAAGCATTACAAAGAATATTAAGACACCTACAACCCAGTTTAATTCTCTAGGCTGTTTATATGAGCCTGTAAAGAATACACGAAGTGTATGTAAAAACATCATTACTACTACTAGACTAGCCCCCCAATGGTGCATACCACGAACGATAACACCTGCAGCAACATCGTGTTGTAAATAGTAAACTGATTTCCAAGCGTTTACGATATCTGGTACGTAATACATAGTTAAAAACATACCTGATAAAACTTGGATAACTGTAATGAAAAACGTTAATCCACCAAAACAATATACGAAAGCTGAAAAGTGATAAGCAGGGTTAACATGCTCTGGCACTTCATGATCAGCAATATCTCGCCAAATTGGTGTAATATCAAGTCTGTCATCGACCCAATCATAGATTTTATCTATCATTGTTAATCCCTCCTTATTTAGCTAATTCGTTCTCATGTTTATTACCGATTTGAATAATGCCATCTTTCACTTTTACTTCATATTGATCTAATGGTGCTAATGGCGGCGTTCCAGGTACATTCTTACCATTTTTCTCATAACGTCCGTTATGACATGGACAGAAAAATTGATTTGGATTTGAATTGTCACCATTCCACTGAACTGTACATCCTAAATGTTTACAGACTGGTGATAATGCGACAATGTCTTTACCATCCTTGTATACCCAAGCGAATTCGGTAACTTCACTCGTGTACCAAGCATCTTCTTGCTCAAATTTAAAGTCAACTTTAATTGGCTCTTTACCAAGTTCAGACTCTTTTACGCCTGTAGCGATCATATCGCCTTTGCCCTCTGCTTTAAAAACAGGATCAAGCGCAAATCTACCCATAGGTAAAATCATACCAGCAGCCATAAATGACCCAACACCCATTAATGAATAGTTTAAAAATTGGCGTCGTGTGACACGTTGGCTCATTTAGATTCCCCCCTCTATTAATCGTTCTTTTATAACTAGGACAATTTAATTTTAGCCTATTATCTCAAGACGGTCAACGCTTTGTCACAATTTATATTTTTATTTCTTGTGGTTTTATTCACTATTTTTGAGCAAAAAGAAAATAGGCTTAGACAAATTTAATTGCCTAAGCCTAATTCGTTATAATAGTAGGAGTTAAGTGGATTGAAAATGCATTTAAATCAAGCTTTTCACTCCTAGCTATTCTTAGAGGGAAAATTTCTTTCCCAATTGTTTCTATCTATTTCTTATTCCAAGTTTTTATTATAAATTTCATGAAGTTTTTAACTTCGTCTTCTATAAGTGTGCGTTTCATTTCCTCATCTAAGTCGGCCATCGGAATAGTATTAACAGTATATATTTCTTCAGTTTCAATATTTTCTAATTTATCACTTGTTAAAATAATGATATTAGTTAAACCATATTCTTTAAGACTTTGAATGAATGATTGTATATGCTCAGTATGAAAATCACTAGTAAAGAAAGCTGGAGTTAATAATAATCTACCTTTGAATTGCTTTTCAGTTAACATACCGACTAATTGAATCGTTTCACTTTGATCACAAGATGTAATTAATTGATTAGTCATATCTATATTTGAAACAGGGATAATCGCTGTGTCGATATATTCTAAATTATTTTTTAAATCCTTTAAATCTGCATGATTGAATAACATTACCAATTTTCCTCCAACTCATTAATGAATTGTAATATTTTAGTCATTTCCAAAAATGTTTCCTGATCGTTATTATCTAATGCTCGATCAATTTCATTCCTAATTAATTGTTCCCAATGATAAATGCTATATTCTTTTGGGTTATCTTTAGAAAAATTAACATTTTCGTTATCGCTAAATTGATCAAATAACATTTGCAGTAACATTATTCTATTTAGACGATCATCTCTTTGATTTAAATAGAGAATCACATTTAAATGAGACTGATCTAATCTAATATCATGAAAAATCTGTCTGCCATCATCAATGCAAAATTTTTCTTTACAATACATTAGAGATAATTGATTAGATTGTTTAGTACTTATTGATAGAAATCGATCGTCTGTCATTTCTTTCGCAAATGAAATATTTGATAAGTATTTAGGGTTACTCTTAATTAAATTTAAAATCCATACACTTTCAGCATTTTTAAACTCATATTGATATAGAATATATTCAATAAAACGTTGCTTTTCATAAATGAGCCATGTATGTTCCATTGGAATAACCTACTTATTGTAATCTTTCTAATTCTTGGTCCCAGTAAGGATTTTCTGGGTCAATTTTACGAATAGATTCTAGAATGTTTTTAGCAGTGGCAATTTGGCCAATTTCAATTAAGTAATGATAGTAGTCATTTAAGAAATCAATGTTTTGAGTTAAATCCGGATATGCTAAATCATAAAAATGTTGAGCTTCTTTATCACGCTCTTCAATGCCAAATGCATAAGCAATATGCCATGCTACTATTGGATCAATGTCATCTTCATCAATATAAGTTAGTAAGTTAATTAAACCTGTAGTATTATCTTTCTCTCGATAATAGTCCGCTAATAAAATAGCAGCTTCTGTATATGATGGATCAACAGTTAGAGCATCTTGTAATAGTAAAGCACCATATTCATCATTTGTCGTCAACATTAAGCGTGCTGTGTCAGTCATTAATTCTTTGTAATAAGCGTTTAAACGTAGACCTTCTTTACCAATCTCAATCGCTTTTTCATAATCTTTTTCGGATTCATAAATTTGCAGTAGATAATGATAAGCTTGCATGAAGTCAGGATCTTTGTGTAATAGTTTTTCAAGTTGCTTAATCGCTTCTTGTGTCAGTTCATTCTTCTGATAACTAATCGCTTGTTTGAAATAATCTTCCACAGTCATATCCATTTCAGATACATATTCATAATATTTAACTGCTTCTTCATAAGCGCCACTTTGTAAACTGGAATCTGCCATTCTAGCGTAAATAGATATACCGTTTATAATATCTTCGCCTGTTTGAACAATTGATTCATAGTTTCTAATTGCTTTTAAATACTGACCATCATAATAATACATTTCAGCCAGAGCAAATGTAATAACCATATCATCTGGTTCGATTTCTTTTGCTTCTATTAATTTTTCTATACCTACTTCAAATAATCCTTGTTGTTGATATAAGTCAGCTTCAAGCATTAATTTTTCAGTAGAGGTTGGGCTATTAAATAATACTTCATGTGCTCTATCTAACTCATTTTGGTCAATTAGACCTTCTACGTAATATACAAGCACTTCATTTTCATCAGGGTATAGCATATATAATTCTTCAAATATTTTTACACCTTGATCCACAATTCCATATTTGTATAATGTTTCACCAAGCATAAATAGCGCATCGTGATCATCAGATTGTAATACTCTATCTATCTTTTCGTCTAATTGGTTAATATTTTGCATATGAATATCATCTATAACTTTATATACATCTTCCATTTTGTAGGACTCCTTCTAATCATTTATTAGCTGCTTAAGCTTTATAAATGAATCTAATACTTCTTCTTTAGAAACGGCTTCAATTGTAAACGAACCATCGCCCGTTTGTAAAACCATTTGAATAGATTGTCCAATATTTTTTTTGTCTTTTTTCATATATTCAAATATTTTCTCAATATCAACTTGATTTAAAATATTTAATGGATAGCCAAGTTCTTTTAAATAATTTATAAATTTAAAAATACTATCTTCGTTATCGTAAGCAGTAATCTTTTGATTGATAATTTTTTGGAATAGTATACCTATCATGACAGCTTCACCGTGAGCTATTTTAGTCAAATATTCTAAACCATGTCCAAAAGTATGACCTAAGTTTAAATGTTTTCTTACATTGCCTTCAAACTCATCTTGTATAACAATATCTAATTTAGTTTGAATACCCATTTTTAAAAATGCTTCTATGTCTTCTAAGTGTGTTAACTCTTTAATTGAGGGATAAGTAGCCATTAACTTATTAGCTTCTTCTTCGTTATTTAATATAGCGTGTTTAAATATTTCACCATAACCACTTCTAATCTCGGTGTTTGGAAGCGTGTTTAAAAAGTGCAAATCGAATATAACAGCTTTGGGACGATGAAATGCACCGATTAAATTTTTACCAACAGAAGCATTAATACCTACTTTCCCACCGATAGCAGAATCATGTGCGAGCAATGTTGTTGGCACTTGTATAAAATCAATACCTCTTAGTAGTGTTGCTGCAAGAAAACCTACAAAGTCACCTGTAGCTCCTCCACCAATAGCTATTAATTGAGACTGTCTATTAATATTCATTGAAAGCAACTTTTCACTGATAGATTCAAAATAAGACATTTGTTTACACATTTCTCCACTTATAATCGTTAAATACTTAAGGTTTAGTGAATCTAAATGGTCTTTTAAATAATCTTTATGAAGTTTGTACACATCTTGATCAATCAAAACGATATTTTGTTCATTTGGTTTTAAATATGATAAGAGTTCAGATAATGCATTATCTTTTAGTATGATTGGATAATTATCTTTAGTATAAGTTGTTTCAAATATCATGACATCACCTAGAAATTTAAATTCCAATCACGGTGTTGCTTAATAGCATCTTGTAATTGGTCGATATGATTAGATTGATACTCTTCTGTAATAGCTTTAGCAATTTCGAATGCAATAACATGTTCACAAACAACACTTGCTGCTGGAACGGCACAGCTATCAGAACGTTCGATTGTAGCTTTATAATCTTCTTTAGTTTCAATGTCTACCGAGTTTAATGGTTTGTATAGTGTAGGAATTGGTTTCATAACACCATTTATAACAATAGGCATACCATTAGACATGCCACCTTCTAAACCACCTAAATGATTTGAAAGTCGGTAATATCCCTTTTCTGAATCGTATGCTATTTCATCTTGGATTTCACTACCTGGTTTTTCAGCAGCTTTAAAGCCTTCACCAAAACTTACACCTTTGAAAGCATTTATACTTACAACAGCTTGAGCCAATCTGCCGTCTAGTTTTCTATCGTATTGTACGTAACTACCGATGCCAGCTGGTAAGTTTTCCACTACAACTTCAACTATACCGCCAATAGAATCGCCTTCTTTTTTAGCTGCGTCAATTCTCTCACGCATTTTTTCTGCTACATCATCACTAATACAACGTACATCATTATGATCTATGTTTGCTTTTACTTCATCAAGTGTATATTCATAGTCATCTTTAATGCCGCCAATTTCTATAACGCGTGAATAAATATCAATATCTAATTGTTTTAATAATATTTTAGAAACAGCACCAACAGCAACTCTAGCAGCTGTTTCACGTGCAGATGAACGTTCAAGAACATTTCTTAAATCTCTATGGTTATATTTCATACCACCTACTAAATCTGCATGTCCGGGTCTAGGTTTTGTAATAACACGTTTCATATTTTGAGCTTCTTCTTCAGTTAAAGCGTCTGCTCCCATGATTTTTCTCCAATGTTTAAAGTCATCGTTTGTTACGATAAGTGTAATAGGACTACCTAAAGTATAACCATGTCTTACACCAGAAACAATTTCTACTGAATCTTTCTCAATTTGCATACGACGTCCACGGCCATAACCGCCTTGACGCTTAAACATTTCTTCATTTATTTCATTTACATCGATTTTAAGATTAGCTGGGACACCTTCAATAATGATAGTTAATTGTGGGCCATGTGATTCGCCTGATGTTAAGTAACGCATATTATCTCTCCCTACTGTTAATTAAATATAAAATTAATCATATCATATTTAACGCGTTAAATTAACAAAAAGAAAGGATTAGTTTAACAAAAATTCGTTAAACTAATCCATATATTAATTATTCTTCATAAACCCAATTTTCATTGTTTAATTTATAGTCATTAAGTTCAGACTCATTAAACCATAAGTTAATCTCACGTTCTGCAGATTCATTTGAATCTGAGCCATGTATAATATTTCTACCTAAATCTAAACCGTAATCTCCTCTAATTGTACCTGGAGCAGCTTTAGATGGGTTAGTTTCACCTACAAGTGTTCTTGTAACTTCTACAACATTGTTTCCTTCAACAACCATGGCAAAAACAGGTCCTGAAGTAATAAAGCTAACCAATGCGTTAAAGAATGGTTTATCTGTATGTTCTGAATAATGTTCTTTAGCTAATGCTTCATCAGCTTGAAATAACTTTGCAGCAACAAGCTTTAAACCTTTTCTTTCTAATCTAGTAACGATTTCCCCTATAAGATTTCTTTGCACCGCATCTGGTTTAATCATTAAAAAAGTTCTGTCCATATGTAATCCCTACCTTTGTTTTATGTAAATCCAAGATAAGTTTATCACTGTGGGACTCCACTTGCAACCGCTTTCTAGTGGTTTCTGTTACCTATTTTTTTAATAATTTCAGCTAGCATTTTTTGGCCGGATTCATTTTCGAGAGAACTGATTAGTTTTTCCGCTTTTTTCAAGTAGTTATTACTCACTTCTTTAGACTTTTGTAATTCTTCAGATTCAATAACTTCTTGTATAACAGCGTTAAATACTTCATCAGAACTATCTATACTTAGTTGCTGTATTTTATCTTTGAACTGTTTAGAATTTTTCATTCTAAGTAATACTGGTAAAGTTAAATGTCCATTTCTTAAATCTGAACCTACTGGCTTACCAAGCTTCTTTTCAGTGCTTGTGAAATCTAGAATATCATCTATAATTTGATAACTCATACCAATATAATACCCAATTTTACCAAGCTTTTGAGCTGTCTCGTCACTTGTTCGAGCACTATAAGCACCTAGTTCAGTTGATAATGAAATTAAAAGTGCCGTTTTTCGTTTTATTCGCCTTAAATAGTTTGTAATAGATTGATCAGCAACAAATTGGTCTTCAAATTGGAATAACTCGCCACGGCATACTTCTATTATACCTTTAGCTAATTGCTCGTGTAATTTGTCGTGTTCTATTGTACTCACAACGTTTAAGGACTGAGATAATAAATAATTTCCTGTAAGGACAGCGGTCTGGGTATCCCACTTCTTTGCAATGGTATATTTACCTCTCCGTTTATCGCTTTTATCAATTACATCATCATGAACTAAACTAGCCATATGTATTAATTCAAGTGTCGTAGCGACTGCTCTAACATCTTTTGACCCACTATCACCAAATTGACTAGCAATAAGCGTGAAAAGTGGTCTAATACGTTTACCCCCAGAAGATAATAAATATTGGCAAGCTTCATTAACAGTACTTTGCTCACTATTAATATAACTGTTAAGAAGCTTTTCTACTTCTTTTACTTCTTTATTTAAGTTTATCTTTGTTTTGTCATACATGTGATCACCTTTTTATTTAGGTTTATAAGCTAAATGCATAGCCGCTACGCCACCAGTAAATCCTTTATATTTAATTCTTTCATAACCAACATCTGCAAACATTTGAGCAAGTTCTTTTTTACCTGGGAAGTTTTGAGTTGATTCTTGAAGCCAATTGTACTCTTGTAAAGATTTTGCAAATAATTTGCCGAATAATGGCATGATGTTTTTGAAATAAAAACTATATAATTGTTTGAATACTGGTATAGTTGGTTGACTCGTTTCTAAACATACTACCATACCGCCTGGTTTAACAACACGTTTTAATTCGTTTAATACATGCTTGTAGTCTGGTACATTTCGCAAACCAAAACCAATTGTCACATAATCGAATTCATCGTCTTCAAAAGGTAGATTCATTGCATCGCCATGTATTAAATGGATATTAGCCATATTTTCGGTTTTCTTTTTACCTACTTCTAACATGTTTTCGCTGAAATCTAATCCTACTACTTCTCCATATGGGCCAACTGCGTGACTTAATTGAATTGACCAATCAGCAGTTCCACAACAAACATCTAGAGCTTTACTGCCAGGTTTAACGTTCATTTCTTTCATAACGTATTTACGCCATCTTTTATGTTGTTCAAAGCTTATAATATTATTTAAAGTATCATATTTTCCAGATATATTTTGAAAAACGTGATGTACGTGTTCTGATTTAGATTTATTGTCCACTATTTATTCAGTCCTTTGGTTTCTTTTATAATAGTATGCATATATCTCTTCTTTTATAGATTCTCTATCTAATTCAATATCAAAGTAGTCTAATAAAGTTAAAATAAATATAGATTCAATTTCTTTTAGAGAATCAATATTATTTTGAGACTTGCTATCTATAAGAGTTTGTTTTAGTTCGTTTTGTTTACTAATTGCTTTAGTCATAATATCTAAAAATTGCAAATCTCTATGTAATGTAGCACATTTGTAAAAGTACGCACTTACAAGATCTCCGATTAGAATATCTTGATTGGATACACCAGGCTCTCCAATTCTATTTAAAAAGCGCATTGAGGCATCTATAGATATTGTAGCAAGCTTAGCATTTATATCAATATTAATATCATTTAATATATTTGCTATTATTGGATTGACTACTGGTATACGACTATTATTAACGCCTTTTAACAATTCAGCAACTTCTTTATTATAAATTTTTTCTATATTATCCATCTTATCACCTCAACATTATCACCTATATATCTTAACACTAACTTTATTGAAATGAAAATGCATATATTCAAAGAAATAAAAGAAATAAGACAAATAAAAAAAGCCCTTAAAAAGGGCTTAGATACAATTCATTATTTAACTGCATCTTTTAATGCTTTACCTGCTTTAAAAGCTGGAACTTTGCTTGCAGGGATATCAATTTCTTTACCAGTCTGAGGGTTACGTCCTTTACGAGCAGCTCTTTCGCGTACTTCAAAGTTACCGAAACCAATTAATTGTACTTTCTCACCATCTGATAAAGATTTTTGAATTGATTCGAACACTGCATCTACAGCAAGACCAGCTTCTTTTTTAGTTAAATTAGCTTTCTCACTTACTGAATTGATTAATTCTGTTTTGTTCATTTCAAATTCACCTCCCAAAAGGTTATCTAATGATATGTATAATACCATTATGATAAGACTTTAACACAACAACCTGTGTCACTGCAACGATTTACAAGCTATAAATGCACTATTTTTCGAATTTTATTAATAATTTTTCACTTTTGATTTAAAAACGGGTTCTTTGTCACTATTTATTGTAAATTCGGGCGAATAAGCTGGTAGTACTGGCGAATCTTCATACAATAATTTTCTGATGTCCGTTCCTGGTTTTGGAAGGTCTTTTCGTTTTTTAATTTCTTTAGATAAATCTAGCCTATAATCAATAATAAAATCATTTCCGCCATTCATATATACTGGTAATCTTTCATTGCTATATGGGCTTGGTACAGTTGGTTTCTTTTTAAAACCATACTTCTTATAATCAATTTCATAAACATTTGGTGCTACTTTATCACCTAACTGAAGTGGTTCACCGCTAGCATCTATGCGTATTCTAATATCTTTTAATACTTCGGAAGTTCTTAAATCGATTAAATAAACAGTAGGATCTTTATCTACATCCATAATGACGTATTGATAAATACCACCATTCTCAAAAGAATTACCTGGTAATTGAGATATAAATTTAGGTTTTAATTTATTGAAGTCAACTGGATGTTGTAGGTAAATCGAGTAGCTATCATCTCTTTCTTTAATAGGTAATAAACCATCATTGGCTTTTTGATATTCATCTACAGCCGTTTGGACGATGCTTAATTGATCTTTAGCAGGAACTTGATTTTCTGCCTTTTCTTTATCAGGAAAAGCACATGCTGATAACAACAACACACAAGTAAATAATAATATGTAAATACGCTTTTGTTTATCCATGGCTTGACCCACCTAAAACGACAATCATTAAGACGCCTGCCAATATAAGTGATATTACCGCTAGAAACATCGTAATACCACTTATGATTCTATTACTAAATTTAAACCTTGATAAATATACAAGTACTATTGCTAATATCATAAATCCAATTGAATAAAAAGATACCCACATTAAATCCATTCTTGAAATATCAAACATTTCACTACCCCACTTGCTTAAATATTCTCAGACTTCTTATCTCGTTCCATCAAATCTCTAACCCCATCTGGTACAGGATAATCTTCGAATAATACTTTATATAGACTTGATGTAATTGGCATTTCAACGTCATACTTTTGAGCAAGATGATAAGCAGCTTTAGTCGTACGAACACCTTCTACTACCATGTTCATTTCTTCTAAAGCTTCATCTAAAGTTGCTCCTTGACCTAGCATATTTCCACATTTCCAGTTTCTAGAATGTACAGAAGTACATGTAACGATTAAATCACCGATACCGCCTAATCCTAAGAAGGTCATAGGATCTGCGCCCATTTTAACGCCTAATCGTGTGATTTCTGCTAATCCTCTTGTTATAAGTGCAGCTTTTGCATTATCGCCGTAGCCTATTCCATCAGTTATACCTGAAGCCAGTGCGATTATATTTTTTAAAGCCCCACCAATTTCAATTCCAACTAAATCGTTGTTTGTATAAACTCGGAAATAATCAGTCATAAATAGATCTTGAGCTAGTCTCGCTACTTCTTGATTTTCAGAAGATACAGATACTGTAGTAGGATGTTTAATTGCAACTTCTTCTGCGTGACTTGGTCCAGATAGTACAGCGATACCGCCGTTAATTTTGCTGTCTATTGATTCATATATCATCTCAGATATTCTCTTGAATGTATCAGGTTCAATTCCTTTAGATACATGAATAAAGATTTTCTTTCCATATGCAATATCGTTAATATTTGTAGAAACTTCTCGTATCGCTTTTGTAGGTACAGCGATTATATAAATTGATGAATGATGTACAGCATCCTTTAAGTCCATCGTAGATTTAATGGATTCATTAATTGATATATCTTTTAAATATTTATGATTGCTGTGTTCTTTATTTATTTCGTTTACAGTTTTTTCAGTTTTGCCCCACATTAGTACGTTGTGATTATTATCTGCTAAAACGTTAGCTAAAGCAGTTCCCCAACTTCCAGTACCAAATACAGTAATATTTGACATAGTTATCCATCCTTTTTCTTTAGTTTCTTTTTCTTGAAATTAAGTGGATAGGTGTTCCCTCATATCCAAAAGCATCTCTAATTCGATTCTCTAAAAATCGTTTATAAGAGAAATGCATTAATTCAACATCGTTAACAAAAATAACGAATGTTGGAGGTTGTATAGCAACTTGTGTCGCATAGAATATATTCAATCTTCTACCATTATCAGTTGGTGTAGGATTCATTGCAACAGCGTCTGTAATAACCTCATTAAGTGTCGAACTTTGTACACGTTTACGATGATTTTCATCAGCCATTTGTATGAATGGGAATAATGTTCTTAGTCTAGATTTCTCTAGAGCTGATACGAAAGCTATTGGTGCATAATCTAAGAATTGGAAGTTATCTCTAACTTTCTTTTCGAATTTCTTCATAGTATTTGAATCTTTTTCTACTGTATCCCATTTATTAACTACTATTACAATTGCTTTACCAGCTTCATGTGCATAACCAGCTACTTTTTTATCTTGTTCGATTATGCCTTCTTCAGCATCAATTACAACGAGTACTACATTAGATCTTTCTATTGCTTTTAATGCTCTTAATACTGAATATTTTTCAGTGCTTTCATATACTTTACCTTTTTTCCTCATTCCTGCTGTATCAATTAATACATATTCTTGATCTTCATAATTGTATACAGTATCGATAGCATCTCTAGTTGTACCAGCGATTGGCGAAACGATAACACGTTCTTCACCTAGAATCGCATTGATTAAACTTGATTTACCAACATTAGGACGACCAATTAAAGATAATTTAATTGTTTCATCATCATATTCAGGGTCTTGTTCAGTTGGGAAGTGTTTAGCCGCTTCATCCAACAAATCACCTAAACCTAATCCATGGGAGCCTGATATCGGGAAAGGTTCTCCAAATCCTAATGAATAGAAGTCATATATTTCACTTCTCATCTCAGGGTTATCAATCTTGTTCACTGCTAATACAACTGGTTTATTAGACTTATACAAAATTTTAGCAACCATTTCATCAGCTTGAGTGACACCTTCTCTACCATTTACCATAAAGATGATGACATCCGCTTCATCAATTGCTACTTCTGCCTGTGCAGTTATTTGTTTTTGGAAAGGTTCATCACCTAAATCTATTCCACCAGTATCTATTAAGTTAAAGTCATGTGTTAACCATTCACCACTAGAATAAATTCTATCTCTTGTGATACCTGGCGTATCTTCAACTATTGATACTCTTTCACCAATAATTCTATTAAAAATTGTAGATTTCCCTACGTTAGGTTTCCCTACAATCGCTATAATGGGTTTTGTCATAAACCGTCTTCCTCTCATTCATAATCCTTTTTATTTTAACATATCATCGCTATTTAGCCTATGAAATATAAAAAGAGCTTTAATTTAATAATTTATCATATCATGTAATGTTGTAAAAAATAAAAACGACTGCTAATAAAGGTCTACTTCCTCTAATAGCAGTCTCATGTCATATCCTATAATTTTATAGTTTGAAATTCTTTAACTTGTCTCCGAAAACATCACCTAAAGTAGGGTTATCTTCATCTGAATCTGATTGATTTAAATATGATTCATCATAGTCAGTTTCTTGTTCGATTGTATCTTTAATAGATAATGAAATTCTTTCTTCGTCTTTATCTATACCTAAGATTTTCACTTGAACGTTTTGACCTTTTTCTAATACTTCCTCAGGATTGCCAATGTGTTCGTGGCTAATTTGAGATATGTGAACTAAACCTTGTAATCCAGCAGCAATTTCAACAAAAGCACCAAATTGAGCTAAACGCACAACTTTACCTGGTACAATATCGCCTACATTAAATTCTGATTCGATTTGTTCGAATGGACTTGGTAAAGTATCTTTAATTGAAAGCGAGATTCTTTCCGCTTCACGATCAACAGCTCTTACTTTAACTTTTACATTATCTCCAACTTGAACGACTTCATCAGGCGTTTTAACATGATTATGTGATAATTCAGAAACGTGCACTAATCCATCTACTCCACCTAAGTCAATAAACGCACCGAAGTTAGCAATTCTAGCAACTCTTCCTTCTAGAATGTCTCCTTGAGAAAGATTGTCTAATAACGCTTCTTTCTTAACGTCTAATGATTCTTGTTCCACTTTCTTGTGGCTTAGAATCACTCTGTTATTAGTTTGATCAAGTTCTTCTACTTTTAATGTTAAGACTTTTCCTAAATAGTCAGAGAAGTCTTCGATATAATGAACAGAAATTAAAGAAGCAGGTATGAAACCTCTTATACCAGCATCTACTACTAGTCCACCTTTAACTACTTCTGTTACTTCAGCCTCAATTGTTTCATCATTTTCTTGGATTTTTTGAAGTTTGTCATATGATAAATTTTCATCTAGTTTACGCTTAGATAATATATAATGACCGCTTTCTTCGTTTTGTTCAATTTTAGTTACGAAAGCTTCGATTTCATCACCAATATTGACGACTTCATTAGCTGTTTCGATGTGTTGAGTTGACAGTTGGCTTATTGGAATGATGCCATCAAATTTACCACCATCAATGTGTACAACTACATGTTTGTCTTCAATTTGTTGCACCGTACCTTTTACTTTGTCACCTTCTTGCACTTCATTTATCATGGATTCGTTGAATTCTTCCGTCATCAAAATTGCCTCCTTAAAATAAATATCTTAATATTAACTTCTTATAAAGAAGCTAAATTGTCAAGAAATTCGTACTATTTACACCATTTTGACTTTTGCCAAATTTACAATTTCATTTGTCACTTCGTCAATGGATAAACCTGTTGTATCAATACTTATTGCATCTTCTGCTTTCACAAGCGGTGAGATTTCACGATTCATATCAAATTGATCTCTTCTCTCAATGTCAATTTTTAAACTTTCTAAATCTGATTCAATGCCTCTTAGTTCATTATCTTTTAATCTTCTTAAGGCACGTTCTTCTACAGATGCTATCATGTATACTTTTAACTCTGCATCCGGTAATACTGTTGTTCCTACATCTCTACCGTCCATCACAACATTTTTTTCTTGAGCTAACTTTTGTTGTTCCTCTACTAAAAATGTTCTAACAGGTTCTTGTGAAGCTACATGAGAAACTTTTTCTGTAACATCATTCTCTCTAATTCTTTCTGATACATCAACATCGTTTAAAATGACACGCTGACCATTTTGTAAAACAATTCTTAAATCGATGTTTTGAACAAGCTGGCTAAAATCTTCTGTCTCTTGTTCGATATAATAAAGCGTAATTGCTCTATACATAGCACCAGTATCTATATAAATCATATTGAAATGCTGTGCTACTAATTTAGCAATGGTGCTTTTTCCAGCAGCTGCTGGTCCATCTATAGCTATATTTATTTTACTCATTTCCTTAACCTCTCTTGTTCTTTAATCTTATATATTTTATCATAAATTATAAACTTATGAACAGGAGGAAAGATATGAAGCGAATTTTAGTAATTCATACTGGTGGAACAATTAGCATGTCAGAAGATAAAGATACAGGTAAAGTCGAAACAAACGAAGAGCATCCAATGCATAGGCATCAAGCTTTTATACAATCACTTGGAGACATAGAAGAGATTAATCCTTTCCAAGTTCCTTCTCCACATATGAACAATGATTATATCATTATTTTAAAAAATATTATTACTGATGCTATAGAAAAAGATGCATATGATGCTTTTGTTATTACGCACGGTACAGATACTTTGGAAGAAACAGCATATTTGCTAGATTTAACAATAGATACATCATTACCAATTATTTTAACTGGTGCGATGAGATCTTCAAATGAAATTGGTTCTGACGGATTATATAATTATGTTTCAGCATTAAAAGTAGCTTCAGAAGACGAAGCGCGTAATAAAGGTGTCATGGTCATCTTTAATGACGAAATTCATACAGCTAAAAATGTTACAAAAACGCATACGTCAAATACGAGTACTTTCCAAAGTCCTAACTATGGACCAATCGGTAGTGTAACTAAGACACATGTTATATTTCATCATCAACCTTTTCCTTATAAGAAATACCCTGAAATTAACCCAAATACCAAAATCGGCTTAATCAAAGCACATATGGACATATCTAGTGATATATTTAATTTCTTTGTAGAACATCAATACAATGGTTTAGTTGTTGAAGCGCTCGGACAAGGTAATTTACCCCCAACTGCTCTAGATGGCTTACATAAGTTAATGGATGCGCATATACCAGTAGTAGTCGTATCTCGTTCCTTTAATGGAATAGTAGATGGTATATATGCATATGAAGGCGGAGGTTCTCAACTTCAAAATATGGGCTTAATTTTCTCAAACGGCTTAAATGGTCAAAAAGCACGATTAAAATTGTTGGTCGGTTTAAGTAATCATTTAAATAAAGAACAATTGAAAACATATTTCGCGTAAAATAAAAAATCCTTTTTATGAGTGTATTACTCACAAAAAGGATTTTGTTTTATGATTCCAGTGGTGTTTGCTTTTTTCTAGCTATTTCTTGTGCGATTGTACCACCATGATATTTACCATTTTCAATAAAGATTGTGTTGGCATCATTACCAGCTGCTATTACACCAGCTATAAATAGATTTTCAACATTTGATTCCATGGTATCTTTATTGTATGAAGGCGCTGTGCCATATTCATTAGTTATTGTATCAATACCACATGATTCTAAGAACTTATAATCTGGGTGGTAACCAATCATTGCAAATACAAAATCGTTCTTAATTGTATATGATTTACCATCTTGATTATACGTTAAAGTCTCTTCGTCAATGTGCTCAACTTCACTGTTAAAATGCATTGTAATCTTTTCGTGATTTACCAATGATTCAAAGTTAGGTAAAATCCAAGGTTTTATACTTTTAGAGTATTCTGATCCACGATAAATTACTGTTACATTTGCACCCGCTTTTTCTAACTCGATAGCAGCATCTACTGCAGAGTTTTTGCCGCCTACGATTACAACGTCTTGATTAAAGTACGGATGTGCTTCTTTAAAGTAATGCATAACTTTATCTAACTCTTGGCCTTCTACATCTAATTCATTATGCTGACCATAATATCCTGTTGCTACAGTTAAAAATCTAACTTTATAAGTTTGTTTAGTTGTTGATACTAAAAATCGGTTATCAACTTTTTTTACAGTTAATACTTCTTCGAATGTTCTTACATCTAATTGATGATGTTTAACCACTTCTCTGTAATAAACAAGTGCTTGGTTTCTTTTAGGTTTTAAGTCTTCAACGATAAAAGGTACATCACCGATACCAAGTTTTTCACTTGATGAAAAGAATGTCTGATGCGTAGGGTAATGATATATAGCATCTACAACGTTCCCTTTTTCAATTACTACAGCGTTTATACCTTGACGTTTTTGTTCAATGGCTGCACTTAAGCCACATGGTCCACCACCAATTATTAGGCTTTCAAATTCTTGCATTTATTTCACTCCTTATAATATACCTTGATAATTATATCAATAAAGAGCTATAAATAAAATAAAATGAGCCCAAGACATAAATAATTGTCCTGGGCTCTATTTTTCTTAGTCTTCAGTTACATCTAGAACTTTGAATCCGTTTCTAGATAAATACTTAATGAATTTTTTAATGTTATCTGTCTTTTCAACTTTAATAATCATACGACGATACATTTTGTCTGTTTCATCAAATGTTACAAATGAAATAGTGTTTAATTTATATTTTGCAATAATATTAGATAGTCGCTTAATTCTACCTTCAGCATCCACTGAAGTAATCGCAATTCTTACCCCTTTTTGCTTCATACCGAATGCTGACTTAAATTGTTCCATTACATCATATCTTGTCACAATTCCAAGGAAGTCTTTATCATCGTTAACTACAGCAATAATCGGAAAATCTTGCAAGTTCAACAATGCTTCTTCAACGACTAAGTTTTCATTAAGTGAATGCAAGTCAATCGTCAGTATATCTTCAATAATTGTATCATCAATGAAATTATCTCTTGATACATTTTCCTTTTTAAAAAAGTAATGTCTAAAAATACTGTAACGTGTAATCATCCCGATATACTTGCCATGTTCAACAACTGGTAAACCGTCGATACCATGATGTTCTAACTTATCTAATGCTGAATGAATCGTATCTTTTGGATGTGCGATGTAACATTTTTCTTTAGGTATCATAATATTTGATAAATACATAATTCCATCCCCTTTAATTGATGTCTATGGTATTACTAAATCTTGACCTTGAGAAATACTGTTTCCAGAAATACCATTTGCTTGTCTAATTTTTTCAACGTTTTCAGCTGAACCGTCACCATAATATTGTATAGCAATTCGGTACAAGTTCTCTTTACCAGTTACAGTATGAGATTCTTGGCCTTGACTTTGATTAGACTGATTGTTTTGGTTATTTTGGGCGTTTTGACCATTTTGCCCATTCTGATTGTTCGCTGCATCATCAGCTGCATTTTGAACATCATCATTGCTTGAATCTGAATTTTGACCGTATTGATTTACGTTTTGATCGCTATTTTGGTCTGGTTGTGAAGCTTGGTTGTTATTAGAAGCGTCATCACTAGCATTTTCATTACTGTCACTATTATCATTATTCGAATTGCTATCATCATTTGAACTATTAGATGATTTATCACTATCATCGCTTGATTGTTTATCTTCATCTGATGATTTATTAGATTTATTGTCTTCTTCTTTATTTTTTCTATCTTTTTCAGCTTGCTGGTCAGCTTTTTTCTTAGCATCGCTATTTGTCTGAGATGTCTTTTCTGCTAATTCTTTACCATTATCATTATTTGTACCGTTTAAATATGTGCCTAAGAATATTGCTAAAGCACCAAGTATCAATATTGCTGCAACGATTGGTATAATGGCTTTTTTAAACTTGTTTGAACCATCACCATTTCCATTACCGCCGTTTCCGCTTCCGCCACTTGGAGGTGTTCCTCCACCACCAGATGCTCCAGCTCCGGCTGCACCGGCTGCGCCTGTCGCTCCTGCGGCACCAGCTGCTGCACCTTTCTTCTTATTAGAATGATCTTTATTATCTTTCTTAGAATCTGTTTCAGCAGCACTATTATTTTTAGAATTAGCTGCTAAACCTGCCGCGCCTGCTGCACCGGCACCTACAGCAGCCGCTCCAGCTGCTTTTTTCTTATTAGAACCTTTATCTTCTTTATTTGTATCTTTAGATGTTTCGTCTTTATCCTTTGGAGAAGCATTTCCAGATTGAGAAGATGTAGCTGCGCCAGCCGCTGCTGTTCCTGCAACTTTACCTTTTTTGTTTTGTTTGCCTTTTTGATTTTTATCGTCTGTATCTTTTTCAGGTTTATCTGTTAAAGATTTTTTAGAATTTTTGTTTGCATTTACAGCGCCCGTTGCTCCTGCAACTCCAGCAGCGCCTGCTGCTGCACCTTTATGATTCTTATCTTGCTTTTGTTCAACTTGATCAGTGCTTTTATCTGTTTCTTTAGGTTGTGAAGCTTGTTTTTGCGCTTCTTCTTTTCTTCGTTGTCTTCTTAACGCGCCTCTTGGAGGATACTGTTGTTTGTCTTTCTTTTGCTGTCTATTTTGTTTTCTGCTTTCTTTCCGACTAGATTGATTATCTTGATTATTTTGATTCTCTTTAACATCTTCTTGAGAATCATTTAGTTCTTGATCTGCTTTGTCTTCAGTTCGCTCTATCGGTTGACGACTTTTCTCGAATTCGTCTTTGAAATTATCTTTAGACAATAAACTCACCTCTTCATTATCTTTTTAAATTTATATACTTAATATTTAGTATACTTTATTATATCCCTGTTCAACTTACCAAGTAAAGCAATCCTATTAAAATATTGCATTTAATCTTTCTTTGAATGTGGTCTTCTGTTTTACTTCTTTTTTATTTGGTTCATTTAGCAATTCAACATTCTTACAATTGTCACAACAATGATTATCTTGTTTCACATATTCATCAAAATACTTTAATAAATATATTCTTCGGCATGATTCTAGCCTTATATAATTTAATATGTAACGATAAGCATTAAATTTTTGTTCCTGTTCTTTTAATATTTTTTGCTTTAATTGTTCCATAGGATATAACTCTAAAAGGAACTGAATATTTCTAGAAAGTTCCTCATTTATTTGATACCCTTCTTCAAACAAATTAAGCACATCAATATCTAAACTATTTTCATTTGCTAAATGGTTCAATATCATTAAATCTCTATCTGTATATAAACTGATTGCTTGAGATGGTCTACCATCTCGTCCAGCTCTCCCCACTTCTTGTACATATTTTGAAGGAGAAGTTGATAAATGATAATGGATTACCGTTCTTACATCTTGCTTGTTAATCCCCATTCCAAAAGCGCTGGTAGCGACAATAATTTTAATATCATTATGAATAAATTGTGATTGTACAGTGGTTCTTTCTTGATAATCCAAATCCCCATGATATATCCCTGTTAGATAACCTGCTTTATAAATTTTTTCAGCAAGCTCATGACATTTTTTCTTTGAAGAAACATAAATAATTGTAGGACCGGTTTTTTTAATTTCTTTTAACAACCAATTCTCTTTATCGTCTTCGCTCGAAAAATTAAAATGATGATACATTATATTTTCACGATTTAAACTTTCTTTGTGTAACTTGAACTTTCTATTTGTGATTTTTTCAATGTCGTTAAACATCTTATCTGTTAATGTAGCCGTTAATGCAATTACTTGAGCATCTTTGAAATAATTTGTAACTTTTGAGATTAATGCATAGTGAGGTCTAAAATCGAATCCCCATTCACTTAAGCAATGCGCTTCGTCTATTACAATATATTTCAAGGATAAATTTCTAAAATGATTAAAATTATGATTTTCACATATAAATTCAGGACTACAGAAAATAAATTGATATTTGTTTAAATTGCGAAATACTTCGTCTTTTTCTTCTTTAGAAAGTGCTGAATGAATGGCGATAACCTTTTTTTCGCCATTTATTTTCATTTGAGCTACTTGATCATCCATCAAAGAAATAAGGGGTGAAATGATAAGAACACTACCTCCAGTAATATAAGCAGGCAATTGATAGCATAAACTTTTCCCTGCTCCTGTAGAAAGTATGCTTAATACATCATGTCCATCTAAAATATATTGTATCGTTTCTTCTTGACCATTTCTAAAATCATCATATCCAAAATATTTTTTCAGTTCATCTTTTAACATAGATTTCCTCCATTGCATAAATAACGTACATTAATTTAATTTCAAAGTAACTTAAATTTTCAAGTTTCTCATAATAATATTTTAAATTTTGGTTAGGCTTTTCTTCAAATACTTCTATAAAATTGACGTAAGTTTCGTCATTTATGTATAGAGATTTATCGATTAAATAACCTTTAATATACATTTCAATAATGTGATCGTGTATTGTATGAGTCTTCACGTTTTTTAATTCTGCTAATCTTTCAATATTCGTTGTCTGATTTAATAATTGAAAAGTTGTTAAAGTTTGATAATTTAAACTAGCTTCAAATTTAATTTTCGATAAAATCGGATATTTCTCGCTATTTTCTAAACACTTTTGAATATATTGAAATTCTTGTATTAATTGTGACTTTAACTCTAGTACAGGAATATGTTCAAGAAGTGATATTTGTTCTATTGTGTAGGGCGTTTCACCAAATCCTGTCAATAAATAATGTACGTATACGGTATTAAATTCATTTTCTATTTCTTCTAATAATTCGTAAATTTCATTTATAAATAAATCGAATTTATCATTTTTAATAAATGTGTATAATTCTTTTGCCTTGAATTGAATAGATTTATCATTGATAATTGGTTGATAGAAGGAATGGTCATGCTTTTTATGACTAACCATTTGTATAACCAATAAAATCGTTTGAATTGTTTGATAAGCTTGTTCATAAAAAGTGTTGGCTTTAATTGGCTTATATTGTGAGTATGATCCATTTTCTATAATCGATTCAAAGTGATGATATTTTAAATTTGGTAAACAACCATAATAGAGTTTAAGATGTTCGATTGTAGCATCAAAATATGTTTGATGAGACTTTTTACCGATAAGAATATTATAAATACTTTTATTAGTTTTGAGTTCGTGTTTCATAGAGAGTGTTTTCATTATTATCTCTTGCAATTAAGTCACCTCATTTAATATAAAAATGTTGAAAAATATACATGTAATCACTAAAATAGTTATGTATAATAAGTGTAGCATGTTTTTTAAAGGAGGCGAAAATTTTGGCTAAATACACTATAGTAGATATGGATACATGTATTGCTTGCGGTGCATGTGGTGCAGCTGCCCCTGATATATACGATTATGATGATGAGGGTATCGCCTACGTAATATTAGACGACAATAAAGGAATCGAAGCTGTCCCAGAAGAATTACTCGAAGATATGGAAGACGCTTTCGAAGGTTGTCCTACAGATTCAATTAAAATAGCAGACGAACCGTTTGATGGAGATGCGCTTAAATTCGAATAATATATATAAGAGTATAAGACTTAAATGTCTTTCTCAAAAATAAATGAACTTAGGATAATAAATCCTTACTCAAAATAAAGTTCCTAACCTGTTTTCGTTAATGGGTTAGGAACTTTTATTTATGTTTTTGAATTAGGGTTAATCCAACTAGTAAAAAAGCTGAAACATTTATTTCTGTCTCAGCTTTTCTTATTTGTTTTCTATCTTGTTATTGTTTTCAATTTATCAAATATCAATATATAGATGATTGCTATGATGACACCTTTGATGATATTAAAAGGTATAATACCTGCTGATACGATTGCTTTTAAATTGTGTGCTAAATCTGCAAGGTTCATTATTTGGCCATATAGTGGCAATAATACGAAGTAGTTCAATACGCTCATTAATATCGTCATCAATATAACACCTATTGCCAAACCGTACATCATGAATAATTTAGACTTTTTCATCTTATAAAAATAGTAAGTTGGAAGTATTAAACATACAGAAGCTAAAAAGTTTGCTGTATTTCCAATTGGTTCATGAGATACAATTAAAAAGTTAAAAATATTTTTGAATAGTGCAACTAAAATTCCTGAAACCGGACCGAATGTGAATGTCGCCACTAAAACGGGAACATCACTAAAATCCATAGTTAAATATGGTGGTAAAAATGGTAAAGGAAATTTTAAAAACATCAAAATAAAGCTAATTGCGATTAGCATACTTACCGTTAGTAAGCGCTTAGTTTTGTTATCGTTAGACATAATAACTCCTCCCATTCATCTCGTTAGAATAGGAGGAAAAGCAATAGCTAAATAAACCTAGCGCGTGCTAGATTATTCCTCCATCTTCTCCCATCCAGACTTTTACTGTCGGCCTTAGATTTACACTAAGTCAGCCAATATGAAATTAATCACATTGGGTCGCGGGCTATTACCGCCGGTATGGAATTACACCAAACCCCGAAGATGAATTTTTATTTAATTTTATTTTACGATTATATCTTAGCACATTGCTAAGGGATTTTCATCAAATTAACTCATAAATATTTTATTTTGGTAAAGTGATTGTAAATTCTGTCCCTATTTGTTCTTTACTTTGCACATCTATACTACCTTCATGGGCATCTATTATTTTTTCAACAATAAATAATCCAAGGCCAGTTCCGTATTTACCTCTCGTACGAGAAGTATCCACTTTATAAAAACGATCAAATATTTGTTCTAAATGCTCTTTTGCAATGCCGACACCTGTATCTTTAACCTTGATTTGTACATAGTCTTCTAGACTATCATCAAATATAACGTCGATGCTATCTTCTTCGTGTGTGTACCTAATAGCATTATCTATTAAGTTTGTTAAGACTTGTTCTATTCTATCAACATCGCCATACCAAGTGTTGCCATCACCTACATGCTTAACTGAAAGTTTTAAATTATTTTCAATAGCTTGAGGCTTGAATTTTGTATCTATTTTATTAATTAATGTCGTGATGTTAAAGTCAGTCAATGAAACTTTAATACCTTCTGCGTCCATTTTAGCTACTTCTAATAATTCATTGACTAGGCGGCTTAATCTTTTCGATTCATCTAAAATAATATACAAGAAATCATCTACATCTTTTTTCTCTGTTACAACACCATCTACTATTGCTTCAGTATAGCCTTGTAACATAGATATAGGCGTTCTTAATTCGTGTGAGACACTTGCTATAAAGTCTTTCTTCATTTGATCCATATGATGTTCTTCTGTCATATCTCTAATGATAATGACGATACCTGATGACCCATCAATTTGAATACTTTCAATATAAGTAGATATTACGACATAATATTTATGTCCTAATTCATATTCGAAAAATTGAGTGTTCTTTTCTTTAAAAGTAACATTTCTTTGTTCACTCATATCTTTGTTCTCAAAGTCTTTTAACTCATTTAAGAATACGTCCGCTTTTGAGTTTGAAATAATAACTTCATTTTTATCATTGATACCAATGACACCATCAATCATTGAATTGATTAATTTTTCTTGAATATTGTTTTTAGACTTTACATCTTCTATATTTTTTCTAATATCTTTACTCATCTTATTAAATGCTAAACCTAGTTCACCTATTTCATCTCTCGTATAAATAGGTACTTTTTCTGTGTAATGACCTTTCGCTACTTTAAAAGCAGCATATTTAAGTTGAATAAGTGGTTTAGTAATTCGAGTTGAAAGAAAGAATGCAAATACTGTGCTGACGATCAATAATATGATAGCAGCTATCAATATACTTAACGTAATCACTTTTTGCGTTTCTTTTATTGAATTGATGTCTTGGAATAAAAATATACCCGCATTATCACTTTGAAATGCTTGAGAAGGATAACCTAGTAAGATATAACGATGATCTTCACCGTTAACAGTTAGCTTAATCTCTTTTAAAACATGTTCATTGCTACGAAATACTTTGTTGAATGAAGGGTTTTTTCTTATTTCATTAATCATTACCCCTTTTAAAGGATCTTCAGATTTTTCTTGTAAATCTTTTTTGTTTTTAATGATAATGAGTCCTGCTGGGTCTTCTACAAGCTCTCTTGCATAATCAATCGTGGAATCTTTTTCATGTGTATTTAGCATTAGTCGTTCAATTTTAGCTGCATTATTATATAAGTTTTCACCAATATTAGAGGTGTTGTAAGATTGGATAAATGTGATTAAAAAACCACTTAATAAAAGTAAAACTGTCGTTACTATTAATATAATAGATAACCACAGTTTTACAACGACACTATTCAGCCGTCTCATTATTCAGGCGCCTCAAATTTATATCCAACACCCCATACAGTATGAATCATTTGAGCAGCTTCTTCAGATACACGATTTAGCTTTTCGCGTAATCTTTTTACGTGTGTATCTACAGTACGTAGGTCTCCGTAAAATTCATAATGCCATACTTCTTTAAGGAGTTGCTCACGATCGAATACTTTATCAGGTGATTTCGCTAAATATAATAATAATTCATATTCTTTAGGTGTTAAGTTCACTTCTTTTTGATCTGCTAATACACGATGAGCATCATTATCTATAACTAGATTTTCGAATACGATAAGGTCTTTAGCAGTATTTGATTGATTGACTACGGCATGATTAGTTGTTCTTCTTAATAAAGCTTTAACTCGTAAAACTACTTCTCTTGGCGAGAATGGTTTTACAATATAATCATCTGCTCCAGACTCAAAACCTTCGACTCTATTATTTTCTTCACCTTTAGCAGTTAGCATAATAATAGGTGTAGATTTAGTTTCTCTTAGTCGTTTACATACTTCAATACCATCTAATTCTGGCAACATTAAATCTAGTAAAATACAATCATAATCTTCGTTTAAAGCTTTATCGATTGCGACTTGACCATTTTCTGCTTCATCTGTTTCGTACCCTTCTCTTTCAAGGTACATTGTTACTAATTTACGAATTCTATCTTCGTCGTCTACAACTAAAATACGGTCTGTCATTCTTACAAAACTCCTTTCTAGTCTAGCAATATTATGCGTAAGAATGTAATCCTGCTACGATTAAGTTAACTGCGATTACATTAAATAGAATGATAGCAAGGCCGCCAACTGCTAGCCAAGCAGATTTTCTGCCTTCCCAGCCTTTACCTAATCTTAAGTGTAGGAATATTGCATAATACAAGAATGTAATGAGTGCCCATACTTCTTTAGGGTCCCAACCCCAATACCTACTCCATGCCATCTGTGCCCAAATACTAGCAAATAATATACCGCCTAAAGCAAATAACGGGAAACCGATTATAACTGAACGATAACCTATTTCATCCATAAGCGATAAATTAACGCGCTTGGTTAATGGTTTTATTAAGCTAAATAAAGTTCGACCTTTGAAAATCAATCTTAGTATACCATAAAGGATTGTACCTATAACAATAGACCATATTACAGTGTTTAATTTTTGAGCATTAATAACTGCAGGTAGTTCAATTTTAGACCATTTTAATATATCTGTACGCTCTTTAGGTTCATAATCACTACCGGATACATGATCAACTAGCAAACTATCTTGTTGTGTAACAAAAGCGGGAAGATGATAATGTTGCACTGAATTACTATCATTCTTATCAATAAAGAAATAAGTGTCATCATAACCAGCGATATCTTTCATGACAACAGTCGTTAAAATAAATCCAATAACAATAACAACGAAATACATAATGACTTCAACAAAGAAACTATGTATAGATTTTTCTTTTGGACTTACTGCTGCTAATAAGTATATTAATCCTGCTACACAGCTAATAGATAAAATACCATAAGATATAGTTACCGTAATAACGTGTATAGCTAGCCAACTTGATTGTAAAGCTGGTATTAATGGAGATACGTCTCTTGAGAACATACTTGCATAAGCAATAAGCAACATTGCAATTGGTAATACGAACAATGCAAGAACAGGCGTTTTATAAATAGAATAAATGACTAAGAAGCCACCTACCATCATAATGCCAAACATCGTCAAGAATTCGTACATATTACTTACTGGGGCATGTCCTGCTGCTATCCATCTCGTTATAAAATAAATGATTTGTAACACAAATCCTACTATCGTTAACGTTACACCAATCTTTTCAGCTCGCTTTTTTGAAGAACGAACTGAAAATGAAAATGGCACAACTGCAACAAGATATAAAATAAATGCTGAATATAAACTGATATTACTTATATTTAATATTAAATCTTTATCCATTGTTTGCCTCCTTGCTTTCATGTGAATCTTCTTTTGTATCAACTATATGTTGAATATTATGTTTGTCTAGAACTTGATTGATTTCTTTACTAAATCCATAATAGTTCTTATTTGTATGGCCGGCAATATTAAATTCACCGTCGTTAGCGCTAACCCATACACGTCTATGGTTAATATACGAACCAACTGCTAAACCAATTAAGAATATGATGAAACCAGTTAAGAGAATAGGAAGCGTTAAGTCTTTTTTAACAGCTAATACTGTAGCCCATTGATTAGTAGCATTAGCAAATTTTACTTCATATTGATTATTCTCAGAAATATCTTGAGACTCTTTAATTCTTAAGAAACTAAATTCTGGTTTCTCACCTTTTTTATTTACTTCAAACACAAAAGCAGGATTGTTTGGATTTGGTGTTTTCGTTGCTAGTACACCATTTTCTATTTTTTCATAATCTGGTGCATAACTACGTAATTTAACTGTGTAGTCATTGCCTACTTTATATTCTTTCTTAGGATTATCCAAATTAACAGTGAATGATTCACCTAATTCTTTTCCATCTTTCGTTTTTAAATTGAACGTCATTTCTTTAAGCAATGAATTATCAAAACTACTTTGATAAAACTGTAAATTATCGTAAGTCAACGGATGGTTTACTTTGATAGAATCTGATTTAACTTCTTTTAAGTTTGCATCTGAGCCGATAACATCCTGTTTACTGTTTTTATATAAAGTAGCTTTCGTTTCATAATTTTTCGCTATTTTATTTAGACTTGGATCAATAGATTCAGGATTTGTATTTGATTGAGATTTTTGGTCGTATTCTTCATAGATAAAGTCGTTGTTTTTCATATAATATTCTCTATCTGTACCTGGGACAGGTTTTGTTTCACCTTCTTTAATGTAGACCATCTCATCTAAATAAAAGCCAGGTAAGAAGCGGAGCATTGCACCGAATAATAATATGATTAATCCTAGATGGTTAATGTATGGCCCGTATCTTGATAGACGACCTTTTTCGAGCAATAGATTATCGCCATCTCTTTTCACTTTGTATCTTTTTTCATTAAAAGATTTGCCTAATGCATCTAAATCAACTTTATCTTTAGTAGACATGTATAATCTTTGGCGTTTAAAGAAAGTGATATGCTTCTTAGTTCGTTGTTTTTTTAATGATTTATGTAATGGGAGGCCTCTATCTATACTTGAAGTTATGATAGAGAATGCAACTAAGCCCAGTAATATTAAAAACCACCATGAACTGTATAAATTATGAAAACCTAATTTATAGTATAGTAAACCTAGTGAACCATAATGTTCATAATAATATTGTTCGGGATTTACGTTCATTGGGATAAAATATTCTTGTGGGAATATCGTACCTATTGATGCTGCAATCACGGTAATAACTAGTAATGTGACCCCTGTTTTTATTGACGCGAAGAAATTCCAAACGCGATCCAATAACGTTCTGTTTTTAGTTTTAGACCTTATGGCTTGTCCATCGTATCTCATAACGTCTGTCGTTTTTTTCTTATCGTAGTCGTCGTTAATTAATCGACCACAGTTTAAACAAAGCTGAGTTCCTTCAGGATTTTTGAACCCACACTCACAAACGATTTGCTTGTTACTGTTACTCACCTTTAATCCCCCTCTACTTCACTTTGACCGATTCCATCTCTTTAATGATTTGTTTTTTCGAAAGTTCACCAGTATGTTTTGATTTCACTTTACCATCTTTATCAACTGTTATTGTTGTAGGAAGTGGGTTCACACCGTACGCATCAGTAACTAAATTATCGTTATCCATAGCGACATTAAATGTTGGTGTTTCTTTTAATGAACTTAAATATTGTTTAATTTGTTGTGGATTGTCTCTAACGTGAATAGCTACTACTTCTACGCCTTTATCCTTATATTCTTTATATTGATTTTCTAGCTCAGGCATTTCACGTTTACATGGTTCACACCATGTTCCCCAAAAGTTTATTAAAACTCCCTTACCTTTAAAATCTTCAAGGTTTACTTTTTTACCATCAACTGTTTCTAGCTCGAATAACGGCGCATCATCACCTACTTGAGCCACTTTATCTTTATCTTTTGAAAGACTAGACCATACTGTAAAAACGATTGCTATTAATATTAGAGCTGTAATAACAATTTGCAGTATTTTCTTTTGTTTCCTTTTCATTTAAAAATCCTCCCTAACACAATAAAAAACCATACATATAATATGTTATGGTGTTTTGTTTAGTATATCATGACTAAATACTAGTTTAGTGGCATAATTGTGAACGTTTTCAGCTTATTTACCATCTTGCGCTAGATGTCTTAATACTTTAACCTCATGCGGTGTCAAGGTTCTGCCCTGTCCAGCATTTAAACCTTTTAAATTTAAAGGACCGTACTCTACTCTAGATAATTTAGTTACTTCATGTCCGAAATGACTAAACATTCTTCTAACTTGTCTATTTCTACCTTCAGTTATTGTGATTTCTACATGTGTAACATTTCGGTCTCTATCTTGACTCTTAACTTTTATTAATGCTGGTTGAGTCATACCATCTTCTAACTTAATGCCTTTTTCTAACTGTTTAACCTCTTCTCTTAAAAGGTATCCTTTAAGTTTAGCTATATATTTTTTCTTTATTTTATATCTTGGATGAGTCATTAAGTTTGTGAATTCCCCATCATTAGTCAGAATTAATAAACCTGAAGTATCGTAATCTAATCTTCCAACAGGAAAAATTCGTGTTTTTAAATCTTTGAAATAATCTGTTACAACAGCGCGCCCTTTATCATCAGAAACGCTTGTAATAACTTTAGTTGGTTTATGGAATAATATATATAACTTATCTGGCATTTCAAGAGGAATCCCCTCAACTTCAATGTGATCAGTTTCTTTCACTTTAGTACCAAGTTCTGTTACACGTTCATGGTTAACTGTCACTAAACCTTCTTCTATTAACTTTTCAGCTTTTCTACGTGAAGTATAACCGCTTTTTGCAATAACCTTTTGTAATCTCTCTAATTCTTCGCTCATTATGATTGCTCCTCATTTTCTGATTCGTTCATGCTACTAAAGAATAAATCCATTTCTTCTTGTTCATTTTCATCATTTGTTGTCTTAGGCAAATCATCTAAAGATGTTAAACCGAAAACATTTAAAAAGTATTCCGTTGTATATAACAATTGGCTTCTTGATTGTTCATTATGCTTTGACTCTATTACACCTTTAGCGATTAACGTTTTTACTGAAGCATCAGAATTCACACCTCTTATCACTTCTATATCACTTCTTGTAACAGGCTGATTATAAGCAATAATCGAAAGTGTTTCTAAAGCTGCTTGTGATAATTTTGTGTTTACATTATCCAACATTAATTGCTCTAAATATGGATGCATAATTGTCTTCGCTGTTAATATACACTTGTTACCATAAAAAATAATTTGTAATGTTTCTCTCTCATATTCGCTTGCTAAATCTTTAAGTTGTGACGGTGTAATTTCTAATAACTCACATAATTGATTAACTTCAATTCCTTCATCACCTAAAGAATATAACAATCCTTCTAATAATCCTAATTTACTCACTGACATAATTGACGCCTCGATTTATTGTTATTTCTCCAAATTGATGTTGTTGAAAAACATCAATTTGTCTTAATTTCATCATTTCTAATACTGCTAAAAACATTGTGACTAATACCGGTATTGATAAATCTGGTGGTAACGCTTCGAAAAAATGATAACTTTTCTTATTTGAAAGTTCTTCTCTTATTTTAGAAGTTGCCATTTCAATTGTATAAGAATCTTCGTTAACTGTAACATTTTGTGGCTGATTAAAACGTTGTCTCTTTTTAGTCCGTTGATATGCAATGATTAAATCTGTCATATTTAAATCTAACGGCGCTCGTTTATCATGAACAGCTTCAAATTTCGATAAATCAGCTGGCTTCTTCACAAAAATTTGTTCTCTATCATTTTTCTTTTCATTTAACAATTGCGCATATTCTTTATAGTTTTGATATTCAATCAATTGTCTTACTAAATCTTCCCTAGGGTCATCTTCTAATTCATCAATATCGGATGGAGGTGTTGGTAATAATAATTTACTTTTAATCATTAATAATTCTGAAGCCATTACTAAATATTCACTTGCTACATTTATTTCTAATATTTTCATTTGATGGATATAACTTAAATATTGCTCTGTTAATTCCTTCATTGGAATATCATAAATATCTATTTCGTATTTTTGTATCAAATGAAGTAATAAATCTAAAGGACCTTCAAAGGCATCGAGTTTTACTTCATACATTTAAGACTTCCTCTTTTCTATTCCTTTTACGTGCATAAACCTAAAAATTATTATAACATGATTACGTATAAAGATTCTATGCTGTGAGGGATTTATGATGGAAACAAATATTATGGAATTTCATTATCATTTCCATGTGTTAAGACATTATTTTGAGTGTCACGATATTTTAGAAGAACACTGGAAAGAACAAGATAAATTTAGTAAAAATGACCCAATCGTAAGTTTAATATTATTTTCAACGGCTTGTTACCATTATCGCCGCGGAAATGTTAAAGGTGCACTTAAAACTTACCAAAAATCTTTACAAATAGCAGAACTAAATGACCAATTCGATCATTTAGGAATAGAAAAAACACAATATATATCGGTTGTTAATTCTCAAATATTGCGCATCCAACAAAACAAATCATATCAAAATATACAATTGCCTCTAACTTCTGCTTGTTATCAAGCGCTAGAAAGTGCATATGATGATTTTACATTTAATTATGATGAGCAAATATCAGATTATATTAAACACTATCATTTATTAAGAGATCGTACAGAAGTTATTAATAGTCGTAATTTAGCATATGAAAATCGACATGCTAAACGATAAATAACCAGTATACGCTCCCCCATATAAGAATAAAGGCAACTAAAATAATAAGTGTTATGTACTTATTAGATTCATTATTTTTATTTTGTTTACTCAATTTTCATTCTCCTTTTTAGCTCTTGGGTGATAATTTAAATACATGTCTCGTATTTGCTTTTTAGAAATGTGTGTGTAAAGTTGCGTAGTAGATATGTCTGAATGACCCAACATTTCTTGAACCGCTCTTAAATCTGCACCATTTTCTAATAAATGTGTAGCAAATGAGTGGCGTAATGTATGTGGTGTTAAAGTTTTAGTAATACCTTTCTCTAGGCCAATTTTTTTAAGTATTTTCCAAAAACCTTGTCTTGTTAATTGAGTTCCGCGTGCATTTAAAAATAAAATATCTGTAACTTGTTTTTTCAAAAGGTTAGGTCTTACTTCTTGGATGTAAACACGCAATAATTCCATTAAATGATTACCAAGCGGAACAATTCTTTCTTTATTTCCTTTACCAAATACACGTATAAAGCCCATTGTAAGGTTAACATCTTCAACTTTTAATTCTATTAATTCTGTTACTCTGACCCCAGTACCATAGAGCAGTTCTAACATTACCCTATCTCTCTCATCTCTAGCATTTGTTATATGACTAAATGTTAACAGTTGATTCACTTCTTCTTCACTTAACACATCAGGCAATTTTTGTTCATATTTTGGGGTCTCTATTAATATCGTTGGATCTTTTACTGCGTATTTTTCTCTAATTGCGAATTGATGGAAGCTTCTTATTGTCGCAGCTAATCTCGCAATTGTTTTAGAAGACTTTCCATCTTTCTTTAATTCCGCGAAATATTTTTGTATGACGATACGATCTATATTATCTATATGACTAATTTTATGTTCATTCAAATATTCATTATACTGTGACAAATCACGATTATAAGATTGTATCGTATTTTGGCTTAATCCTTTTTCTAATCTAATAAAATCTATAAATTCATTGATAATTTGCTCCATGTATTCACCTCATTGTTGAACTTATTTTACCATAAAAAAAGACATCACTAAAATTTGTGTTAAACACCTTTTAGTAACGTCAGCTTAAAAGATTAATCTTTTTTACATCTATGGCAAATACCATGAAAAGTTAATCTATGATCTAAAATTTTAAAGTCGAATTCTTTCTCTACACGTTTTTCTACATCTTCTAATAAATCTTCTTCAATTTCATCAACTGCTCCACATTCCATACATACCATGTGATGATGGAAATGCTTCGCTCCTTCTTTCCTTAAATCAAATCTTGCTACCCCGTCCCCAAAATTAATTTTGTCGACTACTTTTAATTCTGCTAATAATTCAAGTGTGCGGTAAACAGTAGCTAAACCTATTTCAGGCGCTTTATCTTTTACTTTAAGATAAACGTCTTCTGCGCTTAAATGATCAGATTCATTCTCAAGTAATACTCTAACAGTCGCTTCTCGTTGTGGCGTTAATTTATAGGAAGCTTTGTGTAATTGCTCTTTTACACGTTGAATACGTTCTTCCACGGTGACACCTACTTTCTTAAATAAAATCATTATCAATTAGAAACATTTCGTATACTAAATTACCAATAATTTTATAAAAAAGCAAGCGAAAACTTTGTATTATTTAGAATGATTATAATTTAATAATAAATATTGAAACGCAATCATTGTTTTTGCATCTTCAATTTTTTGAGATAACAATAAATTTTTAACTTCTTCAATTGTATATTTTTTAATATCTAGAAATTCATCTTCATCTAACTTCATTTTTCCTTCAGATAAATTATCAGCTAAATAGATGCTTATTTTCTCATTACAGAATCCAGGGCTTCCGTATACTTCACCTATTAATTCTAAGTCTTCTGCAATATAACCAGTTTCTTCTTCTAATTCTCTCAATGCAGCACTTTTTCTTTCTTCACCTATCTCCAATTTACCAGCTGGAATTTCTATTAAAACTTTTTCCATTGCTTTTCTAAATTGTTCTACGACTAATACTTCTTTTTCAGGTGTTATAGCTAACACAGCTACAGCTCCATTATGTAAGACAACATCTCTTGAGCTCGTTTCACCATTAGGTAATTTGATTTCATGCTTTTCTACTTTAAAAATCTTACCTTCGTAAATTAATTCTTTACTGATTGTATCTTCTGTTAACTTCATTCGAGCGTGCCTCTTTTCATTTAAATAATTAATCTGATAAACTTAATATATAAAGTGTAGCGAAAGGAGCTTCAATATGCAAAAAAATACTTTAAAAAGTGGTATAGAAATATCAGAAGTTGGCTTAGGTTGTATGAGTTTAGGTACAGATGTTGAACATGCTGAAACAATTATTGACGAAGCAATTAACCAAGGAATAACTTATTTTGATACAGCAGATTTATACGATTATGGTGAAAATGAAAAAATAGTTGGTAGTTTGCTGAAAAAATATCAAAATAACAGTGATATTGTTATCGGCTCAAAAGTAGGTAATCATTTTGATAAAGAAACAAAAGAACATCATTGGGACCCTTCTAAAGAGCATATAATGAACGGCGTTAAAGATACATTGCAACGCCTAGACGTAGAACAGTTGGATTTATATATGTTACACGGCGGTACAATAGAAGATAACAAAGATGAAACTATTGAAGCGTTTGAAAGGTTAAAAGAACAAGGGTTAATAAGAGCATATGGTATTTCTTCTATTCGACCAAACGTCATTGATTATTATTTAGAAAATAGTAATATCGAAACAATTATGATGCAATTTAGCCTTCTAGATAATAGACCAGAAGCTCTGACAGAAAGAATCAACGATAAAGATATTAAAATATTAGCTAGAGGGCCTGTTTCTAAAGGTTTATTGACTGATAAATATAATAAAGTTTTAGAAAATAAATTCAAAGATGGTTTATTAGAATATAATGCAGATGATTTAACAGAAACAGTTACAAAGTTAGCAGAAGAATTTGATAATCTATCAGCTGTTACTTTTAACTATTTAAAATCATTCGAAGCATTAGGTTCTATTATCACAGGTGCAAGCTCTAAAGAACAACTTATTACAAATATGCAACATTACAATGAAAGTCTTTCAGAAGACCAAATTAACCATGCAAGATCAATTGTTAAGAACTTAGAATATACAAATCATTTAAACTAATAATCTAGCTTATGAACGTATATCTCTTATTAAAATAAAACGCCTCATCCGTTAGTTTTACTTCTCGGATGGGGCGTTTTCATTATAAAAACCTATTACATCTTACTTAAAAAAACTTTTTTAAATATTTTTTCTATTGTTCTTGGCGCTAACTGATAAAATCTAAGTCCAATATCCATCCACTTAGGTTCATTTATTTCTATCGTTTTATTAATCATACCTTTAATAATTTGGTTTGCTAAAACATCAATATCCAATTGTAGAAATTCAGTAGATTCATTGTACGAACCAGATGGATCAGCTTTTAAATGAAATGACGATTTAAATGGACCTGGATTTACCGTTAAGACATGTAAATCTGGTCTTTCTAATCTTAAGGCGTTTGAAAAGTTTATTAAACCTGCTTTAGAAGCGGCGTAATGGCTTGCATACGGCGTTGTTACTTTTCCTGAAATAGACGCAATATTTACAATTGATGCCCCTCTTTTCATGTTTGGCAACAATATGTTTTGTAATAAAATTAGGTTGACCAAGTTCGTGTTGTATATAGCCATAATATCTTCAAAACTATGATTATCATTAGATTTAAAATAACCTAATCCGGCATTATTTATGATGCCATCGTATTTATGATTTAAACTACCCATATTAATAATTTCATTTGAATTATTTAAATCTAATATGATTGTATCTTCAATATTATTATATTTATTTTGTAAAATTTGAGCTTTTTCTTTATTACGAACTATTATTGTAGCTTTTGCGCCGTATAAATTTAAATAATGAATTAGACTTTCTCCTAACGAACCTGTAGCACCCGTCACAATAAAATGTTTACCTATCATAGTTATCACCTTTTTATATGTATTAATATAAATGGTAACACACCTTCTAGTAATTGATTAATACATACCGAATCATTTTTGACATAAAAATTAATTACTTTATAATGAAAATGAAATCCTACGGAAGTGAGTGATTAATAATGAAAATTGTTTTTTATGGTTCAGGCAACATGGCTAACGCAATTTTTACTGGTATTGTTAACAGTAAATCAATTGAGCCGGAGAATATTTTTTTAACAAATAAATCAAATCAAGGAGCTTTAGAAGACTATCATAATTCATTAGGTGTCAGTTACAGTTATGATGACGCTGAGTTATTAAAAGATGCTGATTATGTTTTCTTAAGTACTAAACCTTATGACTTTCTAAAATTAGCTGAGCGTATTAGACCTCATATTAATGCAGATAACAAATTTATCTCTATCATGGCAGGGTTACCTATAAACTATATTAAAGAACATTTACAAAATGATAATCCTATCGCTAGAATTATGCCGAACACGAATGCTCATGTTGGTCATTCAGTAACAGGTATTAGTTTCTCTTCAAACTTCGGCCCTACTTCTAAACAAGAAGTTTTAACGTTAATTGAAGCATTTGGAACTGCTTTAGAAGTAAAAGAAGATCATTTACACCAAGTAACAGCGATTACTGGTAGCGGCCCCGCATTTTTATATCACGTATTTGAACAATACGTTAACGCAGGAACTAAGCTTGGTATCGAACAGTCTCAAGTAGAAGAATCTATAAAAGAACTTATCATCGGTACTGGTAAAATGATAGAACGCTCTGACTTAAAAATGGATCAATTGCGTAAAAACATTACATCTAAAGGTGGAACGACACAAGCAGGATTAAATGCTTTAAGCAATCACGATATAGAAGCAATTTTCACTGATTGTTTAAATGCGGCTGTAAAAAGAAGTATAGAATTAGCTGAAGCAGACGAAGATAAATCTTAAAGTGATAATTCTTTAAAAAACGCCAATTCGTTAGTTCATAACTTAACTAACGAATTGGCGTTTTTAATTACTTTATGTGCGTGAGAGCTTATACTTGATATGTTTCATAGTCATTAACAAAGTTAAATTTATGGTGTGTTATTTTGTTAATTTCTTCTTCAATTTCTTCGATTTCTTCTATCTCATATCTATTTGATAAATGTGTGAACAATGCTCTTTTTACATTAGCTTCAGTCATTAAAGATAAGACGTCATCTATGTGGCTATGATAATAATCATTAGCTAGATTCTTATCACCTTCTATATATGTTGTTTCATGAACAATAACATCTGCATCTTTCGCTAAAATCAATTCATTTTCACATGGCATCGTATCACCAAAAATTGTGATGACTTTACCTTTTTTCTTTGGCCCTTTAAAATCTTTAGACTGATAAGTTTGGTTGTTATAAATAAAGGTTTCATTAGCTTTAACCTCTTGATATAACGGACCAGGCTCCATACCAAGTTCTTTCAATTTATTAACGTCTAGCTTACCTTCTATATCTGGAGCGGTAATTCTATATCCGACTGATAAAATGCCATGTTTCAATGGTAAAGCTTTTATGTGAAAACCATCGACGTTTAAATCTGTATCAGTATTAAATTCATTAATCGTTATTTGATAATTTAAGTGGGATTGAGAAATTTCTAATACTGTATTTATAAATTTAGATATTCCTTTAGGACCTACTATCGTAAGAGGTTTATCTTTTCCACCTTGGAAAGATCGACTTGTTAATAGTCCAGGCAGACCAAATATATGATCTCCATGTAAATGTGTAATAAAAATATGACTCACTTTACCTAGCTTAATACCTGTATGTAATATTCTATGTTGTGTAGCTTCGCCAACATCAAATAGCCATATTTTATTTTCTTCAGGTAGGCAATTAAAGGCAATAGATTGCGTATTTCTCTCTTTGGTCGGTAAACCAGCACTTGTACCTAAAAATGTAATCTCCATCGTCTTCCTCCTAACGACATTATTATAACACGTCTTTTAAATTTATATTTATAAAAAAATAATTTCGAGTATACTAATATGTATAGTAATATTTCAATTATAATTTTGATAGTTCAAATTGAAGAATATCAAGAAGTATCATGTTATAATAAATGATATTGCATAAAGATAAAAAAGTCAGAGAATCGAGGTAATCAAATTGGCAACTGAAACTAAAAATATACCATGTTTAATTACAATATTTGGGGCGACTGGCGACTTAAGTCACCGTAAACTTTTCCCATCTATTTTTCATTTATATCAACAAAATCAACTAGACGAGCATATTGCAATCATAGGTGTTGGTCGTAGAGATTGGTCTAATGAAAAGTTCAGATCAGAGATTAAAGCTTCTGTTCAAAAGCATGTTCAAGACACAAACAAATTAGATGAATTTATGGAGCATGTATTTTATCAGTCCCATGATGTTAATGATGCTACAAGTTATCAAGAGCTTTTAGAATTTGCGAATGACCTAGATTCAAAATATGAACTACAAGGAAATCGTTTGTTTTACTTAGCAATGGCACCTCAATTCTTTGGAACAGTTACAGATTTCCTAAAATCTTCAGGTTTAACAGAAACAGATGGATTCAAAAGACTTATCATTGAAAAACCGTTTGGTAATGATTTAGCATCTGCTGAAGATTTAAATGAACAAATAAGACGTTCATTCAAAGAAGAAGAAATATATAGAATCGACCATTACTTAGGTAAAGATATGGTTCAAAACATAGAAGTTTTAAGATTCGCTAATGCGATGTTCGAACCATTGTGGAATAATAAATATATATCAAATATTCAAGTTACTTCATCTGAAATACTCGGTGTTGAAGATCGCGGTGGATATTATGAAGACAGTGGTGCATTAAAAGATATGTTCCAAAACCATATGTTACAAATGGTTGCTTTACTAGCAATGGAACCCCCTATCAGTTTAAATAGTGAAGATGTTAGAAATGAAAAAGTTAAAGTCCTTCGTTCTATTAGACCTTTAGACGAATCAGAAGTTAAGCAAAACTTTGTTCGTGGACAATATGATAGAGGACAAATAGACGGAGAACAAGTTAAGAGTTATCGCGAAGAAGATAAAGTAGCCGATGATTCAAATACCCCTACATTTGTAGCCGGTAAATTATTAATTGATAATTTCAGATGGGCTGGTGTACCATTCTTCATAAGAACAGGTAAACGTATGAAGAAAAAAGGAATACAAGTTGTAGTAGAATTTAAAGAAGTCCCAATGAATTTATATTATCAAAGAGATTCACAACTTGAATCTAATTTACTTGTTATTAATATTCAACCAAATGAAGGTTTATCATTACACTTAAATGCTAAAAAACAAGTTCAAGGTATTGAAACAGAACCTGTTCAACTTTCTTATTCGATGAGTGCTCAAGATAAAATGAACACAGTTGATGCTTATGAGAATTTAATTTTTGACTGCTTAAAAGGTGATGCAACAAACTTTACGCATTGGGAAGAATTAAAAGCTACATGGAAATATGTGGATGTAATACAAAATGTATGGGACAATGATAAAGCCCCATTCCCTAATTATAGAGCTGGCACAAATGGCCCAATTAAGAGTCAATTATTGTTGTCAGTCGATGGATTTAAATGGTGGGACGATATAAATTAATCTTTCTACCCACAGGAGTGACTGAACTTTGGAAGTAATTAAAGATTTACAAAGAGTGATTGTTTACATAGAAGACCATTTGTTAAGTGATATTAGTTTACAAACTTTAAGCGATTATGTAGATAAATCCCCTTTTCATATAAACCAAACTTTTACTATGATAGTAGGTATGACGCCTTTAGAATATCAATCAGCAAGAAGAATGACCGAAGCGGCCAAGGATATTTTAAGTGGACACACAAGGATATTAGATATAGCTATGAAATATGGTTATCGTGATGCAAACTCTTTTGCACATGATTATAATGCTTATCACGGTATCAGCCCACTACAAACAAAGACACATCAATCTATGCTTAAAATTAAAAATCGAGTTTCTATCAAACTTACAGCTACTGAAACAGAACCTTTAAATTATACTTTACAATATAAAGATGATTTAAATTTAGTAGGTAAAAATTATCATTATCAAGCAAGCGAATTAGATAACCATTTTCTTGTACCGGATTTATTGGAAATGTTAATTGAAAATAAATATGTCGAAGATTTTATTAGGTATAATGACGTTAAACCAAATCAACTTTTTATTATACGAAGACCACTTCTAGATGGTTTAGAAGTTTTCGTCGGTGTACCAAGTGATCGTTATCCAGGGCATTTAGATAACTATTACTTACCTAGTCATCATTTTGCTACTTTTAATTTACAAGGCGAATTGGATTTCGTCGTAAGTGAAGCATGGCACCATATTGAAAATCAATGGCAATTAAAAATGCCTTATTTACATGATGACTTTTATGTTGAAGTATACCCACTAGATGTTAACTTTGATCAAGAGAGTACTAAAGTACAATTATGGATACCTATTGATTACGAGAAATTAGATTAAATATAGATAAATAAAAGCAGTGAAGAAAACCCTATTATTATAGGAATTCTTCACTGCTTTTTTTATATACTGTTATTGGATTAGAATTAAGTACGACATATACATAGGTGCTTTTTTATGAAGTGCAGCCATCGTTATTGGATTTTCTACCTCGTTAATCCAAGTAGACACACCTTTATTGGATTTTCTACTTCATTAATCCAAATAGACACGCTTTTATTGGATTTTCTACTTCATTAATCCAAATAGACACGCTTTTATTGGATTTTCTAACTCATTAATCCAACTAACCACACCTTTATTGGATTTTCTACTTCATTAATCCAACTACAGACACCTTTAAGGAACAAGTATGTGTGAGAGACTACAGAATCGAACCATACCCTAGACAAACATGTACGAACAAAATCATAGATTATATAAAAATAACATCTCATTTCTAACTGAATAAATCAGTGAAATGAGATGTTATTTATTTTGAGTTGGGATTTATGTCCTAGTCTCTTGACTATAACTCTTAATTACTTAGTCCATTCTGTATGGAAAATACCTTCTTGATCTTTACGTTCGTATGTGTGAGCACCGAAGTAGTCACGTTGTGCTTGGATTAAGTTTGCAGGTAGGTTTTCTGATCTATAACTATCGAAATAGTTAATTGCTGATGAGAAACCAGGTGTAGCAATACCAGCTTTAATAGCTGTAGCTGCAACTTCTCTTAATGAACCTTGGTATTTAGAAACGATATCGTTGAAGTATGGATCTAATAAAAGGTTTGTTAATTCTTTATCATTATCATAAGCTTCTTTAATTTTTTGTAAGAATTGTGCACGGATGATACAGCCTTCTCTCCAAATCATAGCAAGTTCGCCTAATTTTAGGTTCCAATTATTAGTTTCACTAGCTGTCTTCATTTGAGCAAAGCCTTGTGCATAACTACAAATTTTACTCATATAAAGCGCCTGTCTAATTTGTTCTAAGAAAGCTTCTTTATCTCCATCAAATTCTGTAACTTCAGGATTAAATGCTTGGCTTGCTTTCACTCTTTCATCTTTAAATGAAGATATGAATCTAGCAAATACTGATTCTGTAATAATAGTTAATGGGATACCTAATTCTAAAGCATTAATAGATGTCCATTTACCAGTACCTTTTTGACCAGCTTTGTCCATGATTTTTTCTACTAATGGAACACCATCTTCATCTAATTTTTTAAAGATCTCGCCAGTGATTTCGATTAAGTAACTTTCTAATTCACCAACGTTCCAAGATTTGAATGTTTCTGCGATTTCATTATGGTCCATGTGAAGAACACGTTTCATTAAGTCGTAACTTTCAGCAATTAGTTGCATGTCAGCATATTCTATACCGTTATGTACCATTTTCACATAGTGTCCAGCACCATCTGGTCCTACATACGTTACACAAGGTGCGCCATCTTTTGCTTTAGCAGAAATACTTTCCAATATAGGTGCTACAAGTTTGTATGCTTCTTCTTGTCCACCTGGCATGATAGATGGTCCAGTTAATGCACCTTCTTCTCCACCAGATACACCTGTACCGATAAAGTTAATGCCACTCTCATCTAGATATTGGTTTCTACGAATAGTATCTAAATAGTTAGTATTACCACCATCGATTAAAATATCACCTTTATCTAATAACGGTAATAAACTATCGATTGTTTTATCAGTTGCTTCACCAGCTTTAACCATTAATAAAATTTTTCTTGGTTTTTCTAATGAATCTACAAATTCTTCTATAGAATAATTCGGATATATATTTTTACCTTTTGACTCTTCAACCATTTGTTCTGTCTTTTCTTTAGAACGGTTAAATACTGATACTGAGTATCCACGTGATTCAATATTCCAAGCTAAGTTTTTACCCATTACAGCTAAACCGACTACACCTATTTGTTGTGTCATGAAATTTACCTCACTTTTTATCGTTTTCATATATATTTTAACATAATTCACAACTGTTTCGCGTCTATGAAAGCTTAATTTTCTTGAAAAACGAAATGAATACGTTTACAATTTATAAAATTACGCTAATTCTGAAATTGCTATAATTTGTTCTGTAATTTTTTGTAATTCTTCAATTGGCATACGCTCATTTTTAGTATGGATATATTCATAACCAACTCCTAAAATAACTGTAGGAATACCAAAACCACTAATTACGTTTCCGTCTGAGCCACCACCTAATTTAACTAACTCTGATGTTCTACCTATTTTTTCAGTTGCTTTTACAGCTAACTTAACAACATCATCTTCTTCACTTAAATTAAAGCTAGGGTACATTATATTGACTTCTACATCAGCGGTACAACCAAATTCTTCAGCAGTTTTTTCGAAAGCTTCTTTCATATGTTCAACTTGTTGTTTCATTTTTTCATCATTTAAAGAACGCGCTTCAGCTAAAATATATACATGGTCACTCACGATATTTGTAGCAGTACCACCTTCAAATCTACCGATGTTAGCTGTAGTTTCTTCATCGATTCTACCTAAACTCATATGACTTATTGCTTTAGCAGCGATATTTATAGCTGAAACACCTTTTTCAGGTTCAAGCCCAGCATGTGCAGTCTTCCCTTTAATTGTAGCTTCGATTTTAGCTTGTGTAGGCGCTGCAACAACTGTCGTTCCAACTTTACCAGGAGCATCTATCGCATATCCAAATTTAGCTTTAATATCATCAGGATTTAATGCTTTCGCTCCAACAAGACCTGTCTCTTCCCCTACTGTAATAATGAATTCAATATCTCCATGCTGAATTTCATCTTCTTTCATTACTTCAATTGCTTCTAAAATAGCTGCAAGACCAGCTTTATCATCAGAACCTAAAATTGTTTCACCATTAGAATAAATATATCCATCATCACGTATTTCTGGTTGAATATTATTACCTGGTGTTACAGTGTCCATATGACTCGTAAAATAAATAGGTGTCTTACTTGTATCTTGTCCGTGTAACGTACAAATTAAATTTCCAGCACCGTATCCCGTTTCATCTTGAGAGTCATCTTCTTTAACATCTACACCTAGTTGAGTGAATTTTTGTTTCAATAAATCTGCAATCTTTCTCTCATTAGAAGATTCAGAGTCGACTTTTACTAATTCTAAAAATGTGTTAATTAAGCGTTCTTCATTAATCATGCTTGTCCCTCGTTTCATTTATTTAATTATCTCACTTTCTAGTGTATAATAGTTGATAAATATATACAAAACTAATGTTCAAAGCGAGGGTAATCATGTTAAACAAAAATGTACGAAAAATTATTATTATTGTAATGTTAGTTGCTATCGTAGCTTCATTAATATTATCGGGCGTATTGCCATTCTTATTATCATAATAAAATAACTTAATAATAATATTTCATAGCAATGGACAAGAAAGTCCTAGAAGCAAAAAGCCGGAGAAATAATCTTTCTAAAAAGAATTTTCTCCGGCTTTTATTATATTATTTTTTCAAACTTCCGAATTCAGATTTAATATGCAAGTATTCTTCAATTTCATTTAATAATTGGAATACAGAGGCTACACTTTCTAATTCTATATGGTCTTTAGGCAAATCAATCGTTTGTAGTTTAATTCTAATCGCATATAAATCATGTAGTCTCATTAATGAATAATCATTACTTTGAACATGTTGCGATACATCTAAAAGTAATTTGCTGCAGAGTTGATGTGCATGCTGACTATGTTGCATAGATTCTATTAGTTTCTTCATCCGTATAAGTAAGGTTAATTGTTCTTGTCTCATATCAAAATAATGATAATAGGAATTTTCATTTCTTACAAAATGATTTTTTACATCTCTAAAAGCTAGAGATTTTGCTTTCTTAATATTATCTTCAACTTTATCAAAAGAAGGAATATTAAGTTCTTTATTTGGATCTAATAACGCTTGGCTAAAGACAAAAGTTATTAAAATAAAGTCATCTTCAATTTTACGTTTATAATGATTAAGTTTTGTATCTAGACTTGGCATAAACATATTCATAATAAGCGCGATGCCTATACCAATTATCAATAATAATACTTCATTAATAATTAAGTCTAAATCAATTTTAGGTGCTAAAAATAAATGTAATATAATAACACAACTCGTTACAATACCTTCTTGAACACCTATCATGACAGTAATAGGAATGAATAATAATACCATAATCCCAAGAACTACAGGATTAGTACCTAAGAATGTAAAGAATAATGATGCTACTAGAATTGCAATTAAACATGCTATAAATCTGTACATAGCCGCTTCAACTGATTTCACTCTTGTATCTTTAGTACATAACACTACTAAAATAGCGCTTGAAGCATAATTATCAAGTCCTATTAACTTAGAAAGGATGACAGCTAATGTCATCCCTAAAGCGGTCTTTAATGTTCTATACCCTATTCTATACGGTCTTATTTGCATGCCTCTATACCAATCCTTTAGATTTCATCACAATGTTCTTCGAATAGAGCTTGAATATTTGTGATAACACTCATAGGGTCATGCCCTTCGATTTCATGTCTTTCTATCATTTTTACAATTTTACCGTCTTTAAGGAAAGCAAATGACGGACTTGAAGGTGGATAACCTTCAAAATAATCTCTTGCTGTTTCTGTTGCTTCTTTATCTTGTCCAGCAAATACTGTAACTAATTGATCTGGTAATTTATCATAATGTAAAGCATGTTGCGCAGCTGGTCTTGCGATTCCACCAGCGCAGCCACAAACTGAATTGACCATAACAAATGTTGTACCTGGTTTATTAAAAGTTTCTTCTACTTCTTCTTTTGTTGTTAATTGTTTATATCCTGCTGCTTCAATTTCATTTCTTGCAGAGCTTACAACGTCATTCATATATAAATTGAAATCCATTTCCATAAGAAAAGCCTCCTGTAATAATAGTTATCTTTATTTTACAGGAGATTTCTAGTTAAAACAATGCGTAGGTGTTATTAATATATAGATGTATTTTCAATCGTCATACTTTGTATACGTTCTTTAACAAAGTTTAAAAACTCGCCTGCTAATAAGCCATCTAATATTCTATGATCAATAGATAAAGATAAATTAACCATATCACGAATGCCTATCATGTCATCAATTACTACAGGTCGTTTAACAATAGATTCAATTTGTAATATAGCTGCCTGTGGATGATTGATAATACCCATAGATGATACTGAACCAAATGAACCTGTATTATTAACAGTAAAAGTACCATCTTGCATATCTTGAGATGTTAGTTGATGTTTTCTACCTCTTGTAGCTAAATCATTAATTTCTTTTGCAATTCCTTTAATTGATTTATCGTCAGCATTTTTAATAACAGGTACATATAATTTATCTTCACTTGCTACAGCTATAGATATATTGATATCTTTATTAATTTTGATTCCATCTTCATGCCAACTACTATTAAGCATTGGATACTTTTTCAACCCTTCTGCTACTGCTTTTACAAAAAATGCAAAGAAAGTAAGATTATATCCTTCGTTTTGCTTAAACGATGTCTTATGATGTTGTCGCGTTTTAACTAAATCAGTTGCGTCTACTTCAACTTGCATCCAAGCATGCGGTATTTCTTGTACACTTTGCAACATTTTATTTGCAATTGCTCTTCTAACACCATTAACAGGTATTGTATCGTGACTTGAATTTGAATTATACTCTATAGCTGCACTTTCAGATTGTGGGCTTTGCTCTGCAGGAGTAGTATTCGCAATAGGCTCGCTTTTTTCTGTATTTCCTTTATTTTCTATTGCTTTTACAATATCTTTTTTAGTGACTCTTCCTAAATTACCAGTACCTTCAATATTTTCTAAATTAATGCCATTTTCGCTCGCTAATTTAAACACTACAGGTGAATACTGTCCATTATTTTTAGGTTTGTTATGAGACTCGCTTACAGACTGGTTATCATTTTTAATATTTTCTGATGCTTCTTGAATAGATTCATGATTTTCTTGTTTTTTATGATCTGAATCATTTTCTTTCTCAACTTCACCTTCTACTTCCATAGTGCAAATAACGGTCCCTACATCAATCGTTTCTCCCGCTTCTACTTTAATTTCTTTTATTACACCAGTATATGAAGAAGGTACTTCTGCTGTGACTTTATCTGTAATAACTTCACAAAGTGCGTCATATTCTTCGACATGATCGCCAGGTTTAACTAACCACTGTTCAATTGTGCCTTCGTGGACGCTCTCCCCGAGTTTCGGCATTTTTACTTCCATTTTTTTACCTCCTAAAATTCAGCTAATGTTCTCATTTTTTGTTCTATTTTTTCTGGATTCATCATAAAGAAATCTTCCATTGGTGGTGAAAATGGCATAGCTGGAACATCAGGCCCTGCTAATCTAGCAATCGGAGCATCTAAATCAAATAAGCAATGCTCTGCTATAATAGCTGATACTTCACTCATAACACTACCTTCAAGGTTGTCTTCTGTAACAAGTAATACTTTACCTGTTTTCTTAGCACAGTTAATTATCGTTTCTTTATCTAATGGATATAAAGTTCGTAAATCTACTACTTCTACATCTATATCTTCAGTAGATAGGATTTCTGCAGCTTGTAATGCATAATTCACACATAGTCCATAAGTAAACACTGTAATGTCTGAACCTTCACGTTTTACATCTGCTTTGTCGATTGGTACCGTATAATATTCTTCAGGTACTTCTTCTTTCAATAAGCGATAAGCTTTTTTATGTTCAAAATATAATACAGGGTCATTCTCTTCAATAGACGCTAGTAATAAACCTTTTGCATCATATGGTGTTGATGGAATAACAACACGTAGACCTGGTGTGGAACAAAAAATACTTTCAATACTTTGCGAATGATATAAAGCGCCATGTATTCCTCCACCAAAAGGACTGCGTATTGTCATCGGACAATCCCAATCATTATTTGAACGGTAACGAATTTTTGCTGCTTCATTAATAATTTGATTTGTAGCAGGCACGATATATTCTGCAAATTGAATTTCTGCAACTGGTCTTTTCCCTAACATTGCTGCACCTATAGAAGCACCTACAATATTTGATTCAGCTAATGGTGAATCTAGAACACGACTTGCACCATATTTATTAAACAGATTTTTTGTTGCTCCGAATACGCCGCCTTTAAGACCAACATCTTCGCCGATAACAAAGACATTATTATCTTTTTCCATAGCTTGATCCATCGCTTGATTAATAGCGTCTAGATAAGATAATTTAGGCATTTGATTCGCCTCCTTGATCATATACATGTGTTAAAGCTTCTTCAGGTCGTGGATAAGGTGCTTTTTCTGCATTTTTTGTCGCCGTATTAATTTCTTGTTTAATTTCTTCTTCTATCTGATTAAACCACTCTTCATCTGCAACTTCATTTTCAATCAAATATTCTTTGAATTTGATATTACAATCATTTTCTTTTTCTTCTTTTAATTCTTCGGCTGGACGATAGTTATCATTATCATCTGAAGAATGTGGTGTTAAACGGCTACAAATTGCTTCAATTAAAGTTGGACCTTCTCCATTTATTGCACGTTCTCTCGCTTTTTTAACAGCTTTATATACTGCTATTGGGTCATTCCCATCTACTTGTTCACCAAAAGCGCCATATCCTTCAGCTCTTTTAGATAAATCATCTGTCGCAAACTGTAATTCAGTTGGAACTGATATAGCATATTTATTATTTTCTATTATGCAAATATAAGGTAGTTTGTGTACACCAGCAAAGTTCATCGCTTCATGGAAATCACCTTGACTCGTACTACCTTCACCTAGAGTTGCAAGTGCTATGTTCTTTTTATTATCCATTTTTAAAGATAAGCTTGCTCCAGCTGCGTGTAATACTTGTGTAGTTACACATGAACCCTGAGTTAATATATTTAAGTCTTTCTTGCTGAAATGTGAAGGCATTTGCTTACCACCACTTGAAGTGTCTCCTTCTTTTGCAAAAGCAGCTAGCATCGATTCTTCTGCAGTTATGCCTCTAGCTGTAACTAAAGCTAAATCTCGATAATATGGTGCTAATACATCATCATCTTGTAATGCATAATAAGTACCGATTTGGGTTGCTTCTTGACCTTGGCAACTAATAACAAACGGAAGTTTACCCGCTCTATTCAAAAGCCACATTCTTTCGTCGATTTTTCTACCGAGCAACATCCATTTATATATTTCTTTTAAATCTTCATGTGTTAAACCAACAGTTTTGTAATCTAACATTTCGTCACTCCTTTTTTAGACGTGAATTGCACGGTTTTCTGATTTTAATCCTAATTCCATTAATACTTCTCCAATTGAAGGATGAGCATGTACTGCTGTTGCTAATTCTTCAGTAGAACCATTCATAAAAGTAAATAAAGACACTTCATTAATTAACTCAGTTACTTTAGCACCAACCATATGAATGCCTAACACAAGGTCATTTTCCATGTCTTTTATTAATATACATTCTCCTAATCCATTGTTTTCTATAACAGATTTACCTATGGCTTTAAAAGGTACTTTGAATTTCTTATAATTTATATTTTTATTTTTAGCATCTTGTTCTGTCATACCAATTGAAGCTACTTCAGGATTTGTATAAATACATCTAGGCACCGTTAAGTAATCTAACTGAATTGGATTTTGATCAAACATGTTTTCCACAGATATGGTTCCTTCTTTAGTTGCAACATGAGCTAATTGATAATTACCTATTACATCACCTACTGCATATATATGTTTGTCTTCTGTTTGATATACATTGTTTGTAACGATATAGCCTTTATCATCTGTTTTAATCTTTGTATTTTGAATTCCAATATCTTCAGTATTTGGCTTTCTGCCAACAGCTACTAGTACTTTATCAAACGTTACTTCATCATCTCGTAATTGTACTTTAATATTTTGGTCAGTAATTGATATATTTTCTTCGCTTAATGGTAAATCTTCATAGATTTTAATACCACTTTCTTGAAAATCCTTTTTGATTATTTTACTAATTTCTTGCTGTTCATTTGGAATAATCGAAGCCCCTGCTTCTACTACTGTCACATCTACCCCTAAATCGTTGAGTAAAGATGCAAACTCAAGACCTATAACGCCACCGCCTATAATTAAAATATTATTAGGTAAAGTTTCCATATTCATCATGTCATCACTAGAAATGATTGTTTTATGATTGAACTTTAAGAATGGTAATTCCACAGGTTTAGAACCTGTAGCTATTAAAACATTTTGGTTAACAAGTAATTCAGATTCACCATTTTCTAATTCTACTGACACAGTGCCAGCTTGTGGTGAGAAAAGTGATGGTCCAAGTAATCTTCCATTTCCTTGATATACATCAATTTTATATTTTTTCATTAAACTTTGTACACCTGTGTACATAGTTGTAACGGTTTCATCTTTTTTAGCGACAACATCTTGGATATCAAAATTCGCGGAAGCTTGTTTGATACCATATTGATCTGCGTGATTAATATATCTTAATATTTCAGCGGTTTTTAAGTAAGATTTAGTAGGTATACATCCTTTATGTAAACATGTACCACCTAATTTATATTTTTCGACAATTGCGACTTTTTTTCCAAGTTGAGCAGCACGAATAGCAGATACATAACCTGCCGTTCCACCGCCTAGAATAACTAAATCGTATTCTTTAGACATAGTATTACTCCTTATTCATATGACTTGGTACTAATTTTACCTTGTAAAAGGTCCAAAATGCCAACATTTAGGGCTTGCATTTCTTTTTCTCCTTTGTATATCGTAACATTTTGTAGCCAAGATACATATTTTTTTACTTTATTTACTAAATATTCAGAATAACTTAACCCACCAGTTATAATGATTTGATCAACTTCACCTTCTAATGGTACAGCGCAAGCACTGATTGATTTTGCTATTTGGTAAGCCATAGCATCTAATACTAATTTGGCTTCTTTATTTCCTTCGTTTATCATTCTTACTACTTCTCTACAATCATTTGTCCCAAAATATGAAAGTAAACCAGATGATTTACTGAGTTGATTATTTGCTTCTTCAACAGTGAAGTTGTTTTCTTTCACCCATTTAATTAAAGCATCATTGGGTATTGAGCCGGCTCTTTCAGGACTAAATGGTCCTTCTCCAAGTAATCCGTCATTTACTTCAACGACACGGCCTTTCTTATGTGCCCCTACGCTAATTCCACCACCTAAATGTGCAACGATAACATTTATATCATCGTATACTTTATTATTATCTTCAGCATATTGTTTTGCAACAGATTTTTGGTTTAATGCGTGGAAAATACTTTTTCTTTCTATTCCTTTAATACCTGTTATTCTTGCCTCTGGAATTAATTCATCTACAACAACAGGATCAACTATGTATGCTTTAATTTTGAACTTTTTAGATAATTCATAACCTATCAAACCACTTAAGTTAGATGCATGAAATCCATATTTAAACGTCTTTAAATCTTCTAACATCTTTTCATTTATAAGATAAGTACCACCTTGTATAGGCTTCAACACACCACCTCTACAAGCAATAGCGTCTATTGCTTGTAGAGAAAAATTGTGTTGATTCATAGAATTCTTGATACTTTCAAGTCTATATGGAACTTGATCAATTAGTGGAAGATTTGTCACATTCATATCATGTCTTATAACATCTTCGTATAGCATTTCATAATCAGTAAATACTGCTACTTTAGATGAAGTGCTGCCTAAATTAAGTACAAGAATATTTTTCATTAACGTTTACCTCTAGATAAAATAGATTTTTCTGTACTTAAGTAAGTACTTCTTACATTCATCATTTGGTTAATACGTTCTTCAGCTAAAATTTCAGCAGCTCTAGCCGATGTAATTTTATCACGCTTGCTTATTTCAAATACTTTATCCATTTGATCATAAATTTTTTCAATATTAGCAATTGCACGCGCTTCGTTATAGCCATCTAATTCATCAGCAACATTGATAACACCACCGGAATTAGTAACAAAGTCTGGTGCATATACTATACCTTTATTTTCAAGTTGGTCAGCATGTTTATCAATATCTTCTAATTGGTTATTTGCACTACCACAAACAACTTTAACTTTTAATCTGTTAATTGTGTCGTCATTTAATACTCCACCTAATGCACAAGGTGCAAATACGTCAGCTTCAACATCATAAATTTCATCGATACCTACACTTTTAGCATTAAAATCATTTAGAACTCTGTCTACAGCTTCTTGATTAATATCTGTAACGACTAAATGAGCACCTGCTTCATTTAAATAGCGACAAAGTTCGTAAGCAACATGACCTACACCTTGAACTGCTACAGTTTTACCTTCTAGATCATCTGAACCGAAAGCTTCTTTAACTGCACGTTTCATTGATACAAACACACCTAAAGAAGTTTTCGGACTTGGATTACCACTTGAATGGTGACTTTCTGATAAACCAACAACATAATTTGTTTCTTCAAAAATAGTATCCATATCCATTTCCGTAGTGCCCACATCTTCTGCAGTGATATATCTACCATTTAAGCTTTCTACATATCTACCTAATGCTCTAAATAATGCTTCTGATTTATCTTTTTTCGGATCTCCGATCACAACTGTTTTACCTCCGCCAAGGTTTAAACCGGCAGCAGCATTTTTATATGTCATACCTCTTGATAAACGCAGTGCATCGTTTATCGCTTCTTCTTCACTTTCATATGGCCACATTCTACAACCACCTAATGCAGGTCCTAATGTTGTATCATGAATAGCAATGATTGCTTTCAAACCTGAACTTTTATCATGACAAAAAACGATTTGTTCATAGTCATATTTTTCAATTGTTTCGAATAACATAATAATCCCCTTTTCATTCTATATATAATAAACTTCATCTTTAATTTTACATCAAATGTTTTATTTATCAAATAAATTCATGCAAAATGATAGCGCTTACAAAAAGTAAAAATTTTTAGAATATTCTAAATAACTTGGTATCTATAGATTGTAATAACTTTCCAGTTATTCTAAATTAAAGCATAATTAACATTTTATTATTTAAATATACTAAATTATACTAATGTTAATGCACAGCAAATTGAATGAAATTTATCTTTAGATGAATCTGAACGAGAAGTTAATATGACAGGAACTTTAGCACCTACTATTACTGAAGCAACATCAGCATTAGCTAAATACACTAGAGACTTATATAATATATTTCCACTTTCAATTTGTGGAACAATAGCAGCATCAATATTCCCAGAAACATTTGAAGATATTTTTTTTATAATAGAAGCTCGTTTATTAATCGCAGCATCAAAAGCTAATGGGCCTTCAATTTCAACATCTGTATTTTCTTTTTTAATATAATCTACTATTTCCTTTGCATCAACTGAAGATTGCATTTTAGGGTTAACTGTTTCGATAGCAGATAATACAGCAATTTTAGGTGTGTCAATGCCTAATTTCTTTAAATTTGATATTACATTTTCAGTAATTTCTATTTTTTGATTTACGTCAGGTGCAATATTCATTGCAACATCTGAAATTGCTAACATTTTATGATATGTTGGGATTTTGAAGAAAGATAGGTGACTAATTCTCTGAGTCGTTTTTAAAGAATATTTATCTTTAAGTATTTCTTTTAAAATTTCTGACGACGATACTAATCCTTTCATTATTAAATTTGCAGTGCCTTCATTAACCGCCCTAACGCATTCTGAAATCGTATGTTCATAATCTCTTGTTTGAACAATTTTAATCTTTTCGAATTCCTTATGACTTAAATTAAAAGAACGTATTAATTCGTCTTGTGGTTCTTCATCAAATAAAATAAATTTAGCTCTTGTCTGTTTAATACATTTTATAATCGCTTTAATAATACCTTCATCATTTGATTTGCAAACTGCTATAGTAGCATCTATATTTTGACCTTTATTTATCATTTCATTAAATTGCATATAAACCCCTCCTAATATTAATCATAATCAAATTTCACCGATTATTCCATCTTTTCCTTGTTTACTTTCATTCATCATCTCATATATAATATAAGTTATTAATAAATAGGAGTTTTCAATTATGCAAAAATATATTGCATTAATCATTTTAGTTATTCCGGGAATTTTAGCAGGCTTAGGTATTAAATGGATGCGAGATGCTGTCTTTGGAGAGCTCGTCCCCCAATTACAATTTATATGGCTACAGTTTTTACTAGGTCTTATATTTTTTGTGTTTGGTGTTGTTTTCATCGGTGGATATATATTGCATAGAGAAAAGAAAAATAAACGCGCTCAAGAATACTTTTTAAACAAAGATAATCAAAGGAAACAATCAAAAAAAGCTGACAAATCTTAAATAGATTTATCAGCTTTTTTTAATTTGATCGTCTTTATATAATTGATATAAATGAATAATAAATTCACCATTTGTAGGTCTTACATATGAATTTTCTTGTTTATACCAATATTTTTTTAAATCTTTATCCCACGCTAATTTAATTGCATGTCTAATTGAACGTTCTACATTATTCGATTGTACATTAAAATATTCTGATATACGTGGATACAATTCTTTTGTAAGTTGCATATTATGTGAGTGTTCTAGCATTATTTGTACGCCATATTTGATATATTTATAACCATTAAGATTATAAGAAAAACCTATTTTCTCTAATAATAAATCTATAGCATCTATTTCAGCTATAATAGGTTTATTATTATTAAGAACACGTTGAATTGTATTAAGTAATACATCAAATTCTACCGGTTTGATAAGAAAATAATCTACGCCTAAGGAAACAGATTCCTTTAATAGGTCATCACTGACAAATGCACTCATACAAATTACTTTATACTTTTTATTAGGTTTTATATATTTTTTTAGCAAAGTCATGCCATCAATATGAGGTAAAATTAAGTCTAATAAAAGAACGTCGAAAGTATCTGTATTAAGAATCTCCAGTGCTTCTTTACCATTGTAACCTATATTAACTATTTCAATATCATGTGTTTTCAAATAATGAGACACTTCGCTCACATAAGCTTTCGAATCCTCTATTATCGCTACCTTAATACTCATATTTAACACCCTATCAAATCATACTATTTTAATTTTTATTTTGAATTATCATTTCTTTAGCATGTTGTTTTGTTAATTCTGTCACTTCAACACCCGAAATCATTCTAGCTATTTCATCTATTTTATCGTCTCCGACTAATTGTTTGATAGATGTAATCGTCCGATCGTTTACAGTTTCTTTAGTAATGTATAAATGATTATCACTAATCGCAGCGACTTGTGGTAAATGGGAAATACATATCACTTGTATTGATTGAGATATTTGATACATTTTTTCTGCCATTTTTTGAGCTACACGACCAGAAACACCAGTATCTACTTCATCAAATAAGATTGCTGTCTGACCTTTATTAGATACAAATATGCTTTTTAATGCTAACATTATTCTTGATAATTCACCACCTGAAGCGATTTTATTTAAACTTTTCAGTGGTTCACCTTTATTCGGACTGATTAGAAATTCAATTTCTTCTAAACCATTTTTACCTGGTGATGTTTCAGTAAATGCTATTTCAATATTAGCATCTTGCATATGCAAGTTTTGAACTTCATCAATAAGTCTATCTCTTAACTTCAATGCGATTTTTCGTCTTTTTGTAGATAATAACTTTCCTTTTTCAAGAACTTCTTCATGTAAGCTTTGAATTTCTTCTCTTAGTTGAGTAGTACTTTGTTCGTAATTTTCAATTTTGAAAATTTCATCATCAATTTTGTCACGATACTTAATAAGCTCAGGAATACTTTTACCATATTTCCGATTTAAATCATTTAAAACATTTAATCGAGATTCGTATTCATTTAATAATGATTCATCAAACTCATTATTTGTTAAATCATTATATAATTCATGTTTATAATCTTCTAACGTATAATACATTTGATCTAATTCTTCACTAAAAGCAGTATATTTATCTGGTATTATATCATTAATATTTTGAATTTCTTGATTAAGTTCATAAATTTTATCTGGTATATTTTCTTCACTACTTAAAAATAAATGAGCTTTATTTAAACTTTCGCTAATTTTCTCATGATTTTGTAGCTTTTTAATTTCTTGGTTTAAAAAGTCTAATTCATCTTCTTTTAAATTAGCATCATGTAATTCATCACGTTGAAATTTTATCAAGTCTAATCTTTGTAGTAAAGCCTGGTCTTGAGATTCTAACTTCTCTAACTCTTGCTTTTTAATTCTATAAGATTCATAAACATTAATATAATTATCAATTTCTTTTTGGTATTTACCATCAGCATAATTATCTAAAAGTGTTAAATGATATTTGGGCTTTAATAGAACTTGTGTTTCGTGCTGTCCATGTATATCCAACAATTCTTGCATAACTGTTTTTAATTCAGCTAAAGTTACATTTTGGTTATTTAATTTACAAAGACTCTTACCTGATGCGAATATTTCTCGTTTCACAAATAGAAAATCTTCATCAACGTCAATGTCTAAATTTTGAAGGATTTTATTGACGTTTGGAACATTATCAATGTCAAACACACCTTCAATTGTTGATTTTTGTTCACCATGTCTTACAAAACTTTGTGACGCCCTCGCACCTACTAACTGACCTATAGCATCTATAATAATAGACTTACCTGCACCCGTTTCACCACTTAGTACAGTTAAACCATTTGAAAAATTTATTTCTAAAGATTCAATTATTGCGAATTGTTTGATTGTAAGTGCTTGTAACATAGTTTATTAAATCTCCTTTAAAGCATATTGAAAATTCTATCTGTAATAATTTCTCCAGATTCTTTGTCTTTACAGATAATTAAGCACGTGTCATCACCACAGATTGTTCCTAAAACTTCTTTCCAGTCAATTTGATCTATAATAGCACCGATTGATTGAGCGTTCCCGGGTAATGTTTTTAGTACAAGTAAATTATCTGCACCATCGATTTTCACAAATGAATCCATTAAATATCTACCTAATTTATCAATTGGGTGATATTTTCTATCTCTAGGTAAACTATATATATATTGACCTGATGGAGCTGGGACTTTGATTAATTGCAACTCTTTAATGTCACGAGAAATAGTGGCTTGCGTGATGTTTAAATCGAGCTCGTTTAACCTTCTAACTAATTCTTCTTGTGTTTCTATTTGTTCGTTTGAAATAATTTCTCTTATTTTAATTTGTCGCATTGTTTTATTTGCCATTTATAACACCTCAACTAATGAATATTTATACAATTATAATAGCATAAAATTTGTAAAATGAGTAATGTAAGCGCTATTAAATATTTAAAAGACGCTTTATTATTACTAAAGCGTCCTTTTTATCATAATTATTCATCTGTTTATAATTATTTTTTTATTATTGATTTAGCAACTGATTTTATATTTGCTTTGGAGATACCTATATCTTCTAATAATAAATTAACATCTCCATGTTCTATATATTCATCATTTATACCGATTCTTCGCAGTTTATTTTCATAATCGTTTTCTATAATGAATGTTGCAATTTGTGTACCTAAACCACCAGTTAACATAGATTCCTCTATCGTAATAAACGGTATACCTTTTTCGCCTAGTTCATGTAACAACTCTACATCCATCGGCTTAATAAATCTAGCATTTACTACGGTAGCATTTATTCCTTCTTTCAATAATTCATCGGCTACTTCAGTAATTAATTCTAAAGTTGGACCGTAACTTATTAATGTTACATCATTGCCTTCTCGTTCCTTTGTCCAACTTCCTATGGATAATACTTTTATTTCTTCTCTATCTTCTACTGCTGGTGCATTACCTCTAGGATATCTAATCGCCATTGGACCATGTTCGGTTTCAAATGCAGTTTTAAGCATGTCCTTTGCTTCATTACCGTCTTTAGGCATCATAATCGTGAAATTAGGAAATTGATTTAAAAATCCTATGTCAAAGACGCCTTGGTGTGTTTCTCCATCTGCACCAACTAAACCAGAACGATCAACACCAAATAAAACGCCAAGGTTTTGTCTATCAACATCATGTAGTAGCTGATCATAAGCTCTTTGCATGAAAGTTGAATATATAGCTACATATGGTTTCATACCTTGAGTCGCTAATCCAGCAGACATTGTTACAGCGTGCTGTTCTGCAATACCTACATCAAAAAATTGTTCAGGTAGTTCTTGCTGAAACTTCGTTAATTTTGAACCAACTGGCATTGCTGGTGTAATAGCTACTACACGTTTATCTTGTTTCGCATAATTAAGTACTTCATTGCTCATTAAAGCACTCCAGGCAGGGCCTTCTGCTTTTCCTTTAATCACTTCACCAGTTTCAAGTTTATATGGTCCTAAACCATGCCAAGTGCCTACTGTATCAATTTCTGCGGGTTTATAACCTTTACCCTTTTTAGTAACAACATGAATCAATACAGGTTTATTTATTTGTTTAGAAGCATTTATTGCTTCGTCTAATTCTTTAAAATTATGACCATCTACTGGACCAATATATTTGATACCTAACTCTTCAAAAAATATACCATCAACGACTAAATATTTTAAACTGTCTTTAATTTTATCAGCTGAGTCCCTCAATTTATCTCCACCTGGTAATCTTGTGATAAAGCTCTCAGCATCAAATTTAAAACGATTATAATTATGATTTGTTCTAATTCGTCCAAACATATTATGCATCGCACCTACATTCGGAGCAATACTCATTTCATTATCATTTAATATAATTGTTAAATCAGTTTTGTCGTGACCGATATGATTTAATGCTTCTAAAGCCATACCGCCTGTCAAAGCACCGTCTCCAATAACTGGAACGATGTGATTTGTGTTTCCAAGAATATCGCGTGCTTTTGCCATCCCCATGGCAGCTGATAATGAAGTGGAACTATGTCCTGCTTCCCAAACATCATGTTCAGATTCTTTCATTTTAGGAAAGCCACATAATCCTTTATATTGCCTTAAAGAATCAAACTCGTGTCCTCTTCCAGTCAAAATTTTATGGATATAAGCTTGATGACCAACATCCCAAATAATTTTATCTGTTGGGCTGTTAAAGTGTTTATGTAAACTCAGTGTTAATTCAACAACACCTAAATTCGCCCCGATGTGTCCCCCAGTTATAGAACATGTTTCAATTAAAAATTTTCTGATTTCTGCGCTTAATTCCTCAAGTTCAGAGTTTGATAATCCTTTTATAAAGGAAGGATTTTTTATTTTTGAAACATCCATTATTTTACCACCTTTAGCCCTATTACCTATAAGTTCGAGATTATTACTTTTCCCTATTTGCAAATAATTTAGTTAACGATTTAAGTTCTTCAGTATTATAATCTTTACCTAATTGCTCAAGTAAATATAACGCTTGGTTAACATGTTGCTCTAGAGCAATTTTTGTATTAGTTGTCCCAAGTATACTTATATATGTACTCTTATTGTTTGTTTCATCGCTTCCAACAGCTTTTCCAATTTTATCAAAGTCACCTTCGATATCTAATAAATCATCTTTTATTTGGAAAATTAAACCTAATTCTTGGCTAAATGAATCTAATAATAAAAATGTTTTACTATTTACTTTAGCAATTGTACAAGCTGCAACAACAGAAAAACGTATAAGCGCTCCAGTTTTATATCTGTGAATTTTACGTAGAGTATCTAATGAAATATCTTTATTTTCACTATCCATATCGAGAATTTGGCCACCTACCATACCTTGATGCCCAGCTGCTTCAGATAATAATCTTATTAATTTAACTTTTTCTTCAGAGGCTAACTCTTTATCTTTAGAAATAAGTTCGAATGCCTTCGTTAATAAAGCGTCTCCTGCTAAGATAGCTGTTGCCTCGCCAAATAATTTATGGTTTGTCTTTTTACCACGTCTATAATCGTCGTCATCCATTGCAGGTAGATCATCATGAATTAATGAATACGTATGTATCATTTCTAGAGCTTTGGCAGTTTCCATACCTTTATTTATGTCAGTCTTCAACATAGATAACGTCATTAATAATAAAACAGGTCTAATTCGTTTACCACCAGCAGAAAGAGAATAGCGCATACTTTCTTCTAATTGAGTCTCAACTATAGGGATAAGTTTGGTGTTATTGAGTGATTCATTAAATTTTTCAACATAATTATTCATTATCTGATTCATTAGAATCACCTTCTTTTTTTACTAGCTTGTTAACTTTATCTTCAGCTTCTTTAAGTTTTGTTTCACATTTACTGCTCAATTCAATGCCACGTTGATAAAGTTCTATAGATTCTTCTAATGAAATATTCTCTTCATCTAATTTACCTACAACTTTTTCAAGTTCTGTCATCATTTCTTCAAATGTCTGTTCTTTAGTCACAATCATCACCTAATTTCTTTAACATTAGCTTTTATTTTACCATCTTTTAAGTTAACCGTAATTTCATCTTCTACACTTAAATCATCTTTACTTGTGATTATTTTATCATCTTTCTCAATAATAGAATAACCTCGTAACATTGTTTGTGTAGGACTTAAAGTATCTAATTGTACAAGCTTATTAGCTAATAGTTGCTTTTTATCAGTCAAAATACGATTAATCAGCTGATTCTGTTCATATTTCAAACGATCAAAATCTTGTCTGTATTGAAAAATTCTATTGGAAATTGGTCCAATTCTTAATTTATTCTGTAATATATCCATTCGATGTTTATATCGGAGTATTGTTTGCTCGAGATTTCTATTTAATTGCTTTTGATAATCATCTAGTAATTGAGTTTCCTGATCATATAATAATGATGGTGTTTTCAATTTATAGTAAGATGATAACTGATTCAGCCTTTGTTTTTCTCTTTGAATATCTTGTGTGATATGTTTCGTCAAATATTGACGTGCATTCTGAATAAGTTGATACAACGCATTTATATCTGGCGTTGCAATAACAGCGGCTTGTGTAGGTGTAGCAGCTCTAACATCACTTACAAAATCACTTAATGTCGTATCAGTTTCATGTCCTACTGCAGAAATAATAGGAGTAGAACAATTATATATAGCTTCAACTACTTCTTTCTCGTTAAAACTCCATAAATCTTCAATTGATCCACCACCACGGCCAACGATAATAACATCAACACCCATAGAGTCCGCCTCTTTAATATTGTTAATAATATTATCCTTAGCTCCTTTACCTTGAACTAAAGTACTTATGAGTACTTGTTCAGCAAGCGGGTAACGCTTGTCTAGGGTAGAACAAATATCTCTTATTGCTGCACCTGTTGAAGCAGTTAAAACTGCTATCTTTTTAGGATATTTTGGAATACTTAATTTATGATCGGCATTAAAATAACCTTTCTCAGCAAGCTCTTTTTTTAGTGCTTCAAATTTCTCATATAGCAAACCAATACCGTCTAATTGCATAGTTTGAACATAAATTTGATATGAACCTCTTGATTCATAAACGCCTATACGTCCCTCAATTAAAACTTGATCACCTTCTTTTGGCTCAAATGATAATTGGTTAGCATTGGATTTAAACATCATTGCGCTTAATACACCTTTATCGTCTTTTAAAGCAAAATAAAGGTGCCCGCTTGAATGTCTTTTGAAATTTGATATTTCTCCTTTAATAAATACATTTTGGAGATGAGGGTCTTGGTCAAATTTATATTTTATATATTTTGTTATAGCTGTAACTGTTAAATACTTATCCATTTAATTATCACTCTTTATTATTTTGATAGGCTGCTTAATACACCATTAATAAATTTATAATGATCATCATCACTATAAGTTTTTGATATTTCTACCGCTTCGTTGAATACGACCTTTTCAGGTGTATCTGTATATTCTAATTCATATGTGGCCATTCTTAAAATAATTCTATCTGTTTTCAGTAATCGTTCAAGCGTCCAATTTTTCAAATGTGGTTTGAAAATATCATCTAATTCGTTAGATTTTTCAATAACTTGATTGACATAGTTTTTTACATATAAATATTGTTCACCCTTAAAATCTTCAACTAAATAAGAAATAGCTTCTTCTACAGTTAATTCAGTTTTGTTGTTTTCTAATTGATACAAAGTTTTGAACACAATTTCTCTTAATTCTTGTCTTTTCATATTCTTCTCCTTCAAAGAATAAGAGGATGCACGCATCCTCTTAATTAATCATTGTTTATTATTGAAAGTGTATATTGACGATATGAACATTAACTTCTTTAGGTGTTAATGCAGTCATTGTATTTAATGCTTGTTTAATTTCTGATTGGACTTTTCTCGCTGTTTCAGAAATTTTTGTTCCGTAGTCAAATGTACAGTAAACATTAATATAAATACCATCTTCTTTTATATCGACTTTAATACCTTTACCAAAATTCTTTTTCCCGAATTTTTCTAAGGAATTCTTATTAAAAACGGATTGCATGTGAGAGACACCTTTGATATCTGTAGTTGCTATACTTGCTATTACCTCAATTACTTCTGGCGCGATCTCTATTTTACCTAAAGAAGGCTTTTCATTTTCAATTGTTTTAGCCACTTGAATCCCTCCTTAATTATCTTCATTATTTATAATATCATGAATCTCGAGGAAATTGGTATTAAAATCACCTGATTTGAAAACATGATTTTCTAATAATCTTAGATGGAAAGGGATAGTTGTATCTATACCAGTTACTAAAAATTCTGTTAAAGCTCTTTTACCAATTTGTATTGCTTCAGTACGGTCTGAACCATATACAATTAGCTTAGCAACCATGGAATCATAATAAGGCGGTATAGTGTAACCTGCATAACAAGCTGAATCTATACGTACACCAAATCCACCAGGTGTTAAGTATTGATTGATTTTACCAGGTGAAGGCATAAAGTTTTTAAATGGACTTTCTGCATTGATTCTAAACTCAATAGCGTGACCTGATAAATCTACATCTTCTTGCGTCAATGGTAATGCTTCACCACTTGCAACTTTTAATTGTAATTTAACTAAATCCATACCCGTTACCATTTCAGTAACAGGATGTTCTACTTGGATACGTGTATTCATTTCCATGAAATAAAATGTATCTTCATCTAAATCATAAATGAATTCAATCGTACCTGCATTTTCATATTCAACGGCTTTAGCAGCTCTGACAGCTGCCTCTCCCATTTCTTTTCTCATTTCCTCTGATAATACAGGTGAAGGTGATTCTTCTACTAATTTTTGCATACGACGTTGAATCGTACAATCACGTTCTCCTAAATGAATCACGTTTCCAAATGAATCGCCTAATACTTGAATTTCAATATGTCTAAAGTTTTCTATGAATTTTTCTAAATAAACGCCTTTGTTACCAAACGCTGTTTCAGCTTCTTGTTGAGTCATTCTAAATCCAGTAACAAGCTCTTCTTCATCGCGTGCTATTCTAATACCCTTACCGCCGCCGCCAGCTGTTGCTTTAATAATTACTGGATAACCAATTTTTTTCGCGCATTTTTTTGCGATTTTAACCGTATCTACTAACCCGTCACTACCTGGTACAACAGGTACATTAGCTTTTATCATTTCCTCTTTAGCAACATCTTTAATCCCCATTTTTTGAATGGATTTGTAACTAGGGCCGATAAATTTAATTTGGCAAGCTTCACACATTTCTGCAAAGTCGCCATTTTCAGCTAAAAAGCCGTATCCAGGGTGTATGCCATCACAACCTGTAGATTTAGCAATTGATAGAATGTTAGGTATGTGTAGATATGAATCTTTAGATTGTGTTGGACCAACACAATATGCTTCATCAGCAATTTGAGTATGTAATGCTTCTTTATCTGCTTCAGAATAAATGGCTACTGTTTGTATATCAAGTTCTCTACAAGCTCTAATAATTCTTACGGCTATTTCCCCTCTATTTGCTATTAATACTTTTTTCATATTATTTCACCTTGAACAACGGTTGGCCATACTCTACCATTTGTCCGTCTTCAACTAATATTTCAGTTATTTCACCTGATACTTCAGCTTGTATTTCATTAAATAGTTTCATAGCTTCCAATATACATACAGTAGTATCAGACTCAACTCTAGATCCAACTTGTACATATGGGCCTTCATCTGGTGATGGAGATTTGTAGAAAGTACCTACCATTGGTGCATTAATAGTGATGCTATTATCTACTTCAGTTTCAGGAGCAGGTTGTGTGTCAGCTTGATTTGTAACTGGTGCAGACTCTGCTACACGTGTAGGTTCTTGATTATAGATAACTTCTTGTTTAATTTCTTTTTTTAAAGTCAGTTTAAATTCTTTATCATTAATGTCAATTTCAGTTAAAGAAGAATTGTCTAGTACGTCAACAAGTTCTTTAATTTGTTTCAAGTTCATGTAAAAAAACTCCTTTTAAATTCAAATTCATGATACTTCATACATTTTACTTTAGTGGTCATACCAATTCAAGCGATTTTAATATTTAATTAAAATTTGGGAGTGTAATACAAATTTTGAATTTTAAAAAGCCTTATATAAATACATTTACAAAACAGTCGCACACTATCCATATAATAATTTAGGCTGAGACACTTATTTATGTCTCAGCCTAAATTGTTTAAATATTATCCTCTTGATACGTAACTTCCATCACTTGTATTAATAACAAGTTGGTCACCTTCGTTAACGAATAAAGGAACATTTAAAGTATACCCTGTTTCTACAGTAGCTTGTTTAGTAGCACCAGTTGCTGTATCACCTTTAATACCTGGTTCAGTTTCAGTGACTGTTAAAGTAACTGTGTTAGGCATTTCGATACCGATTGTTTCACCTTCGTACGTTTGAATATGAACTTCCATATTTTCTTTAATAAATTTAAGCTCATTTTCTAAAGTGTCGCCAGGTAATTCTAATTGATCATATGTTTCATTATCCATAAATACATGGCTGTCACCATTAGCATATAAATATTGCATACGGTGGTTATCGATTTGTGCTCTTTCTACTTTTTCACCAGCTCTAAATGTCTTTTCTTGAATGGCACCAGTTCTTAAGTTTCTTAACTTAGAACGAACAAATGCTGCACCTTTACCAGGTTTAACGTGTTGGAAGTCCATAACTTTCCAAATACCATTATCTACTTTAACTGTTAAGCCTGTTTTAAAATCGTTTACTGAAATCATTCATTTTCCTCCTAATTATCCTTCTTATAAAATAATAAGGTCTTTTGTGGATTTAGTAAAGCGCTGTAAGCCATTTTTTGTTACTAATACGTCATCTTCTATTCTTACACCACCAAGTCCTTCTACATATATACCTGGTTCTAACGTAACGCACATATTTTCTTCAAGAACTATATCTGATTTTTGTGATAATGCAGGACCTTCATGTACTTCTAATCCTATACCGTGTCCAAGAGAATGTCCAAATTGCTCGCCGTAACCATAACTAGAGATAATATCGCGTGCGATAGAGTCTGCTTCTTTACCAGTCATACCTGGTTTAATTTGCTCTAATGCTGCTAATTGTGATTCTAATACAATATTATATATTTTTTTCATTTCTTCTTTAGGTTCACCAATAGCAAATGTTCTCGTAATATCACTAACGTAACCTTCATATAACGCACCAAAATCTAAAGTAATCATGTCTCCTTCTTCAATTACTTTATTACTTGCAACACCATGAGGTAAAGCTCCACGATGTCCAGATGCTACTATTGTATCGAATGAAGAGCATGTTGCACCTTTACTACGCATGAACATTTCCATTTCATTATTTACTTCGTTCTCAGTCATACCTGGTTTAACCCACTTAAGAATATGTTCATATGTTTCATCAACGATATCAGCTGCTTTTTGGATTTGTTTAATTTCAAAATCATCTTTAATCATACGAATTGTTTCAATTACACCTTCAATAGAAGATAATTGTACTTCGTCTGTATTTAAAGCTTGATATTCATTATACGTAATTAAATCTGCTTCAACACCTACATTTTTATAATCACCGTGTTGAATTAATTCATTAATTTTATTAATCATAGGACCATTTTGATTAATAATTTCAAAATCTTCAGCTTGCGATTTCGCTTGTTGTATATATCTGAAATCAGTAATTAATTGTTTCGTATCCTGGGTGATTAATAAACTCCCGCTTGTACCAGTAAATCCAGAAAGGTATCTTCTATTGTATGGCGAAAGAACAACAATAGCATCTAACCCTTTTTGTTCCATTACTTTTCTTAAGTTTGTAAATTTCATATTTATCCCCTTTCTATTTGTACAATAAATCTATATACATTAAAATAATATCATACATAGTTTAAATTTTTCAGAGTAAAACATTGGGAGTTAAAAAATATGAAAAAAATAATAACAATATTAATGACGAGTACAATCATATTATCAGCATGTGGTAATGATAAAATAGATCAATTAGAACAAAAGAAATCAAAATTAAAAAAAGAAAATAGAAAAGCTAAACAAGAAATTACGAATCTAGAAGATAAAAATCAAACATATAAACAAAAGGAAAAAACATTAGAAAATTCTATTAAAAACAAAGAAAGCCAAGTAACATCACAATTTTCTATTACATATTTACGTTCTTCTACTCAATTTATAAATGAAACAAGATCGAACATATCTGAATATAATAAAATAAATGATGATATTAAGAAAAAACTTGGAGACGAAAATATTAAAAATAAAATAGAAAATATATATACGAATCAAAAGACAATTTCAAATGAGTATAAAAATGAGATGAAAGGCAAAACCATTCCAAAAGATTTTAAAAATTTACATGAAAATTTGGAAAGTCTATCTAAAAATATAGAAAATGTTTTCAAAGATTTAAAAGACGCTTATGAGAAAAAAGATAAAAAGAAAATAGAAGAATCTATTAATAAATTAAATGGTTTGAAGGATGAAATAGGTCAAATTAAGTGAGGTATTATCTGAAATATGATATATTAAATAGACTAATAAACTAAGGTGAGATTTTATGAAAAAGTTTTTGTTTTATTTAATTATAATAATTGCATTGTTTGGATTAATTATGAATCTTGATTTCTTTATTATGGGATTCATTAGAATGGTTATTTCATTAATCATATTTGGTATTATCATTTATTTAATTTATTATTTCTTCTTCTTAACACCCGATCAAAGAAAATACAAAAAAGCAGTTCGTAAAAACAAAAGAAAAAATAGATAAATATGAAATCGGGAGATAAATTCCCTTCTCAATATTAAAATCCCAATCCGTTGATTTTTTACTTCGGATTGGGATTTTTTGTTTTATTTTCTATAAGTCCATTCTTCTGATCGATATTTATCTTCTAAGTGTTTTATTTCTTCTTTTTGAGATTCTGTGAATTCTAATGGTTTAAATTCAATATTTAGTCCTTTTTTAAAACCTTCATAGAATGCTGTTTCCATTTCTTCTAATGTAATGTGACGATCTGAAATATCATTTATAGCGATTGCTTTATCCATAAATGCAGCTTTCATTTTTTCTTTTAATCTATCATTTCTATATGTAAACATATCGAACAATTCATCTACATTAATATCTTGAAGAATTGAACCATGTTGTAAGATAACACCTTTTTGTCTAGTTTGGGCGCTGCCAGCTATCTTTCTACCTTCAACTACAAGTTCATACCAACTCGGTGCATCAAAACAAACTGAGCTTCTTGGACTTTTTAACTTTTCTCTTGCTTCTTTAGATTTCGGAACCGAAAAGTAAGCTTCAAAGCCTAATGCTTTAAAACCTTCGAGCAACCCTTCAGATATAACTCTATATGCTTCAGTTACAGTCTGAGGCATGTTTGGATGCGACTCTGGTACGATAACACTATAAGTTAATTCTTTGTCATGTAAGACACCTCTGCCGCCTGTTGCGCGTCTTACTAAACCAAATCCTTTTTCTTTAACCTTTTCAATATCTATTTCTTTAGTGAGTTTTTGAAAATAACCGATTGATAAAGTTGCTGGATTCCAAGTATAAAACCTTATTACAGGATCAATTTCCTCCCTGCTTACAAAATTCATAAGCGCTTCATCAACAGCCATATTATAAAACGGATTGCTAGATTTTGTATTTACAAAATGCCAAGTTTCTTTCACAATAAAAACTCCTATTCGATAAATTCTATATACTTTATTATTTTAGCAAATATATTTTGATAAATCTCACAATAAATCTTATAATAGTAGTTATAGAGTTAAATTGGGAGGAATTAGACCATGAATTATTGGTACATCGCGCTCATCGTCCTAGTTTTGATTATCATTTATATGGCAATAAACTACACTTTAAATAAGCGCGCAGTCACAGAATTAGATCAAAATGAGTTTCACAAAGGATTAAGAAAGGCGCAAGTCATAGACTTAAGGGAAAAAGCCGATTTTGACTATGGTCATATCGTTGGTGCTAGAAACATACCAATGAGTGTTTTCCGCACAAGATATCAAGGGTTACGTAAAGATCAACCTATATACTTTTGTGATGCCAATGGCGTAGCAAGTTATAGAGCCGCAAAAATGATGAAGAAAAAAGGTTACACAGATCTTTACATGTTAAAAGGCGGATATAAAAAATGGACAGGAAAAGTTAAATCTAAATAGATTAAAAACGTCCAGATTAAAAACTTTAATATTTAAAAAATAGCAGTGAAAAATTCCGTTTTTTTTGGAATTCATCACTGCTATTTTTATTTTATCATTATACTTTTTCTTCTTTTAAAAGTTCGAATTTTAATACTGGTTTTCTAGCTGCTTGAGTTTCATCTAGTCTACCAATAACAGTTGTATGCGGTGCATCTAATACCAATTCAGGATCTTCTTCAACTTCTTTTGAAATTTGAATTAATGTATCACAGAATGCATCTAGTGTTTCTTTTGATTCTGTTTCTGTTGGTTCAATCATCATACATTCCTCAACATTTATCGGGAAGTAAATTGTAGGTGGATGGAAATTGAAATCAAGCAAACGTTTTGCCATATCTAAAGTTCTTACACCAAGCTTTTTCTGTCTTGAACCACTAATTACAAATTCGTGTTTACAATGTTGCGTATATGGTGTATCAAAATGATCTTGTAATCTTCTCAACATGTAATTAGCATTTAATACTGCTGCTTCAGATACTGCTTTTAGACCATCAGGCCCCATAGTTCTAATATAAGTATAAGCACGTAAATATATACCAAAGTTGCCGAAGAATGGTTTTACTCGACCAATAGAATTTGGCATATCATGTTCAAATTTATATACATCATTCTCTTTAATAACAGTTGGTTTTGGTAAATATGGAATTAAATCAGATTTGACTCCAACCGGACCTGAACCAGGACCGCCACCTCCATGAGGACCAGTAAACGTTTTGTGTAAGTTTAAATGAACAGCATCGAATCCCATATCTCCCGGACGTACTTTACTCATAATTGCGTTTAAATTTGCGCCATCATAATAAAGTTTACCGCCTGCTTTATGAACAATTTCTCTTATTTCAAGTATATCTTCTTCGAATAAACCTAAAGTATTCGGGTTCGTTAACATAATAGCTGCAGTATCATCACCTACAACCTTTTTCAAATCTTCTATATCGACTAATCCTTTATCATTAGATTTTACAGTGACAGTATCAAAACCTGCGACTTTTGCAGAAGCTGGGTTCGTGCCATGAGCAGAATCTGGTACGATAACCTTCGTTCTATTATAGTCACCGTTTGCTTCATGATAAGCTTTAATCATTAATAATGCAGTCCATTCACCATGTGCACCTGCTGCTGGTTGTAATGTTACTTCATCCATTCCTGTAATTTCTTTTAAGTGTTCTTGTAAATCATAAATGATTTCTAAAGAACCTTGAACAGTTGCTTCATCTTGAAGTGGATGAGCATTTGCAAACCCAGACATTCTTGCTACTTTTTCATTAACTTTAGGATTATATTTCATCGTACATGAACCAAGTGGGTAAAAACCTGTATCAACCCCATGGTTTTTATTAGATAGCTCAGTATAATGTCTCATTAAATCCAATTCACTAACTTCAGGTAACTCGGCTTTTTGTTTTCTAGTGAATTTATCCCCTAAAATTTCTTTTATGTTTTGATTGTCTACTTCTTTTTCAGGTAATGAATATGCAAATCTGTCTTCTCTTGATCTTTCAAAAATTAATTCACTTGATGGTTTACGCATTATATTCACCTACTTTTTCAATAAATGTATCTATTTCATCTTTCGTTCTTAGTTCAGTTACAGCAATTAACATATGATTTTTTAAATTGTCATCTACAAATCCTAAATCAAAACCACCAATAAAGCCATCTTGCAATAGTTTTTCATTAATTTCTGCAATAGGCTGGCTAAATTTAACAACAAATTCATTAAATGAAATGCCTTCTAAAACTTCAAAACCATTTTCTTTTAATTTATTTTTCATATAATACGTGTTTTCCATGTTCATTTCAGCCATTTCATAGACACCATTTTTGCCTAATGCACTCATACATACTGAAGCTGCTAATGCGTTCAATGCTTGGTTTGAACATATATTAGAAGTTGCTTTATCTCTTCTAATATGTTGCTCGCGGGCTTGTAATGTTAATACAAAACCTCTGTTCCCGTCATCATCTTGAGTTTGTCCAACTAATCTACCTGGTAATTTACGCATTAATTTTTTAGTTGAAGCAAAGTAACCACAATGAGGTCCTCCATATTGAGCTGGAATACCAAATACTTGTGCATCACCGACTACAATATCTGCACCAAAATCTCCAGGAGGCGTAATTAAACCTAAAGCTAATGGGTTACTAGAAACAATAAATAAAGCTTTTTTGTCTTCAATTAATGTTTGGATTTTTTCTAAATCTTCTAAAGAACCAAAGAAGTTTGGATACTGAACACAAACTGCTGCTGTATCATCATCTATTGCAGCTTCTAATTTCTCTAAATCCGTAACAGTGCCATCTAAATCTATTTCTACAACATCAATATCTTGAGCTTTCGTATATGTTTTAAGTACTTCAATAGATTGATAATGTACAGATTTAGAAACAATAACTTTTTTCTTTTTTGTATGACCAGCTGCTAATACAGCTGCTTCTGCAAATGCTGTCCCGCCATCATACATTGATGAGTTTGCAACATCCATACCTGTAAGTTCGCAGATTAATGTTTGGAACTCAAAAATCGCTTGTAACTCGCCTTGAGAAATTTCTGGTTGGTATGGTGTATATGCAGTGTAAAATTCCGATCTAGAAATTACATGGTCAACAACCGTAGGAATATAATGATCGTATACCCCTGCTCCTAAAAATGAAGCATGTGTTTCACTCGTAATATTTTTATTAGCTAGTTGAGACAGTTCCCTTAATAAAGCTGTTTCTGATTTCTTTTCTTTAATATTTAAAGGTTGATTAAACCTAACTGACTCAGGGATGTCAGTAAATAATTCATCTACTGATTTAATACCAATTACATCTAACATTTCTGATTTATCCTTCTCTGTTAAAGGAATATAACGATGACCCATTTTTTTCACTCCTATGATTTAAATGATGATTTTTTAACAATTTTAGCTTTAACTTGTCTTTTTCTTACTTGAATAAGTAGTTCTTTATCCAATTCAAACTCTTCTTTTTTAATTAAGCCCATAGCAATTGATTTACCTGTAGAAGGTGATTGAGTACCTGATGTTACATAACCTATTTCATTACCATCAGTATCTAAAATTTCATAATCAGTTCTTGGTATACCTTTATCAATCATTTCAATTCCAATTGATTTTCTGTCAGCACCATTTTCTTTTTGCTCTTTTAAAACTTTTTTTCCGATAAAGTCATCTTCAATCAATGGCTTTACAGCAAAACCTATCCCGGCTTCATATGGTGTAATATCTTCAGATAAATCTTGTCCATGTAATGGTAGACCCGCTTCTAATCTTAAAGTGTCACGTGCACCAAGACCACATGGTGTTACACCTTCTTTTATAAAACCATCCCAAATTAATTTCGTATCTTCAGAATGACAATATACTTCAAAACCATCTTCACCTGTATAGCCTGATTGAGAAAGTATAACTTCTTTACCAAATATCGTTACATTTTGTTTGAATTCAAACATTTTCATTTCACTAATATCAACGTCTACTAGTTTTTGAACAATTGATCTAGCTTTAGGTCCTTGAATCGCTAATTGACCATAATCTGATGATTTATTTTCTACTTTTGCGTTAAATCCTTTTATTTCTTTCAACCATTCGTAATCTTTATCAGTATTACCAGCGTTAACAACTAATAAATATACAGAATCCTTCAGTTTATAAATCACTAAGTCATCAATAATACCGCCTTCTTCAGTACAAAGGGCTGTATATTGAGCTTTAGAATCGTTAAGTTTTGTAATGTCATTTGTAAGTGCATATTGTACAAAATTAGACGCTTCTTCCCCAGTTACTAAAATTTCTCCCATGTGACTAACATCAAAAATACCGACTTCATTTCTTACTGCATTATGTTCTTCCTTAATACTTGTAAATTGGACTGGTAAAGCCCAACCTGAAAAATCAATCACTTTTGCACCTTGATCAAGATACGTTTGATATAACGGTGTCTTTTTTAATTCATTAGCCATTATTTTTCTTCCCTTCTTGTTATGTATAATAAAAAAACAGGGTAGCTTAAGCTACCCTGTTGAAGTACTCTTCAGGAATGCGTCACAAAGTTATCCTTTTGCCTGAGAGATTCACACTAACATGGCTTGCTCCTTCGGCGATGAATTATTCATTCATTCTCTCTAACTTTGATCATTCGCAAATATATCTTTGTCCAGAGAATTAATAATCTCTGTAACAACTACTTCTTTAGGTCTATCTGCATCAATATGTATGAATGCGATATCATTATAACTTGATTCTCGTTTTGAATACAAGCTTTTTAAATCTTCTAGTGATTTTCCATTAGCATTTGGTCTGTTTGGGTCATGATTAATTCTCTCATAAACTGTATCAACATCGCATTTTAACCAAATGTTATGAGGATTACCTTTCATAACATTTCTTGATGCCTCAGACTCAATAATACCACCACCAGTTGAAATAATAACGTCTTTATCAATCCATTCTTCCAGTGATTTTTTTTCCAAATCTCGAAAATGTGATTCTCCATACTTAGCAAAAATTTCTGGAATTGATAGTTTAGTTGTTTCAACGATATAAGTATCGATATCAACTAAAGGTTTGTCATAATGTTCACCTAAATAATTACCGATTGAAGTTTTACCTACGCCCATAAATCCTATTAATACTACTGACATTATATCGACTCCTTAGTTGCTATATTCCAACTTAAACTTTATTCTATCTCATTATTCAGAAAATAAAAAGACTATAAATCATTTATTTAAAATAATTTTTATTTCGTTTTTGTAGTATTCTTCTAGATGATTATAGATTTTTATTTTATAACTATATTGAACGAGATAAAATGATAAAAAAGCAGAATAGACAAATAATATACTAAGAAGAAATGGTAAAATAAATCCATTGTTTTTAAATAAATATCGTTTCACGAATTGTGATTCTCCCCTTAATGATTTCTAAGTCAATCTGTATATTACCATTATCGTTTTTATTGATTTTAAAAGATTTAACTTTATTTAATAAAGTTATATTTCCTCTGCCATTTATACTTTTATAAATTTTAGAATTTAATAAGGTATACTCAGAACTCGAGTGTTTATGAGTAAAAATTATTTTATTATGAACCTGATTAAGTTTGATTTCAGCCTCTTTGCTCTCTTCTATAATATCTTTTCTAAACATTATTAATTCATATTCACTATGATTAAAAGCATTTTCTTTCAGAGCATATATACTTTGAATTAAGAATGGTATTAACGCTAATATAATCATTAAAAATGATAAAGATAATAACATTTCTAACATCGTAAACCCTTTGTTATTTCTGAACACAAACTTTTTCATAACTATACACGTCTTCCAAGCATATTTTGTCATTCAAATGACTTAATTTTATTTTAGTAGTATCGTACTTTATTTGTTTGGATTGTACTGATTGATATAGAATTTGATAAAGCTTAATTTGTTTCTGTTCACTTTGTATATGTTTATTTAATGTATGAACTATCGGTAATAAAGTGCCTCCTAACAATACGATAATAAATATAGATAACATTAAATCTATAAATACATAACCATTATTTTTCTTCAACAATTCTATACCTCCCTTTTTCAATACGAAATATGACAAGATAACGTTTATTATTAAACTCTAGTTTTAATATTCCAAATTGATTGATATTACCTTCTCCATCGTAAACTAATGTAGTGAATTTATTATCTTTAGATATTTTTCCTTTATATAGATTAATTGAATGTATATTTCCGTTATTAATTTGATATTGTATTTTGGTTGAATTTGGTTTAAACCATACAAGTATAGGTTGTTTAGTTGATAAAGATTTGGTTTCTAAATATTCTAATTTTGTTTCAAAATCATTAATGCCACTTGTTAAACCAAATTTATCTACAGAATTAATTGAAATGTGTATTGTTATGAGAACAATAATACTTAGAATACTCAACACAATTACCATTTCTATTAACGTGAAGCCTTTATTATTCATTATTGAGCTACTACTTCTCCGTTATTTAAAACAATGTTCTGACCAGATTTACAAGTCAATTGATTCTCTTTTATGAACCCATCACTTACTAAATCATTAATTGAATTTGGCTTAGCATCGTGTTTTAATGTATATGCTTCTACTTGGCCAGCAACCATTTTAACTTGTGCCTGACAACCAGTACTTTTCACAGTTTCAGATTGCTTGCTTATGTTAGGGATTATAATTATAAGTAAAATACTTATAATTAATAATACGATTAACATCTCAATCAACGTGAAGCCTTCTTCTTTTTTTAAAAACTTTATATTTTTCATTTATTTCATCCTTTCATTTAATGCCATCAACCATTTGTAGCATTGGTAAAATAATAATTAAATATAATGTGACGATTAGGAATGCCAAAGTTCCAAAGACGATGGGTTGTACCCACTTTAAATGTTTGATAATAGATTTTTCTAATTTCTCAAGCATATATACACTAAAATAATATAATTCTAAGTCTAATTTAGATTTATGTTCTCCATGTGTAATATATTGAATCAGAGTACTATCAAAACAATTCAAGTTATTAATCGCTTGAGGTAAGGAGTCTCCTGATTTCATCGATTGTTGAATAAATAATCCGATATATTTTAATACATCGTCTTTAGTCTGCATAATATAAATTTCAATTATTTTATGAAGCGGTATGCCATTTTGAATAAAAAATGAAAAGTCTCTAGATAATCTATATGAGCGATACATCGAAATATATTGATTCAAAATAGGAATTTTATTAAAAAAGTAGATTTTCTTTGATGCTTCTATACCTATATAGAAAAAATAACCTAATAACAATGTGAGTATTGCGATTAAAAATATAATTAATAACGAAGTTGGTAAGTAAGAAAATATTGTAGATAATACTTTTAATGAGGTAGAGACATTTATGTTCATTGATTGATAAATTTCATTGAATTGAGGGATAATCGTGTGATTAACTGCGGTTAATAACATGAAAAATATAAAAAATAAAAGTGTTGGATATTGAATCGTTTTTATAAATTTTTGTTTCACTTGTTCTATCTTTTTTAAATACAAAATTGAGTGATCTATAGAATCAATCATATTACCATATTGTTCACCAAAATAAATTTGAGTGATAATAACTTGAGGATAATTTAAAAATGAAACAACTTCATGAAGTTGACCAGTATTTTTTACTATTTCAATAAGCTTTTCCTTAATACGTAACCTTGATAATTGCGAAAATTGATCAGTTAGTAATTGTACTGATTCCATTAATGTGAAACCTTGCTTTAACATATCTGATAAGCGTGTTAAAAATAGTATTTGGTCTTTCTTTAATATATTGCCTTTCTTCATCATGATTTATTTTCTAAATATAGATTAATTTCATGACTAAATATATAAGTCATTTGTCTATATCTATTTCCTAATTGGTCATTTAAAAGTCTTTGATTGGCTATACATGCGATACCTTGTTTTATTTGCTCTTTAGATATTCCAAGTTCTAAAAGTCTATAAATAGCCCCTAAATTATCTTTCGCATGCATTGTAGATAATATTAAATGACCACTTAAACTTGCTTGTATAACTTGCTTGGCTGTTTCTTCATCTCTAATTTCTCCTATCATGACAACATCTGGATCACATCTTAAAATGGCTTTAAAGGAATTATGATAATTTATGTTTGCTTTTTCATTTACAGAAACTTGTACTACACCATCTAAAACTTGTTCAACTGGGTCTTCAATCGTAATAATATGTTTATCTTTAATTTGTTGTAAGTCATATAAAAATTGGTACATAATCGTCGATTTACCCGAACCGGTTGGTCCTGTGAACAAAAATAAGCCTTCGGAATTAAACATTTCTTCTTTAATCATTTTATAATTGTCATCAATATTATGGTCAATATATTCTTCGAAATATTTAGGCGTTAACCTAATTGTGCAAGACTCAATTCCTAGACTTAAAGGTAAAGTGGATATTCTTAAATAATATTTATATATATCATCAAATATATATTGACCACTTTGAGCTTTATTCCTTTCGCTTACATCTAGATGAGCAATAAACTTCATATAAATTAATAAACGGTTATATAAAGCATTATTAATATCACAATCATAAATCGTATTCTCACCACTTATCCTCAACTGAACTTTGACCCGATCTTCTTTCACTGGAATAAAATGAATGTCAGTTGCTTTCAAAATAATAGCATCTTTGATAATTGTCTTAAATAAAGTTTCCATAATCGCCTCCTAATATATATAAACGTAATGAAAACCTTGTTTTACTTACTATATACTTTATATTTTGTAGTAATGCCTATTTACTTTTACACATAGTAACTTTATAATTGTAAGTGACTAAGAAAGTAAACACAGAGGGGGTTCATAAGAAGATGGATAAAGTTTTTAAAACTCTAGGCTTCTGGACTGCTATATTTGCTACAATGTTTTATGTTGGCGGTATGAACATGATGGCTTATTTCTTCGTAGCTCAAACAGGATTTTTCGTATTGTTGGGATACTTAAAATTAACAGAAAGAATGTATATGTATATATTCGCACTATATTTAGTTGTATGCTTTGTTGGATTTACATATTATTCAACATTCTTACTAGAGCCAAGTTTCGGACATCATGGTTAATAGAAGTTTATCTCAACCTAAAAACACCAATTCGTTAAACAACGAATTGGTGTTTTTTATAGCTTTAACTAAAACCATTTAAATAAGGATTGCTCATTTCTTCTTGTTCTATTGTAGTATCTGGACCATGGCCAGGGAACACGGTTGTATCTGGATTTAAAGATAGAAGTTTATCTTCAATAGAATTTAATAAAGTTTGAGTATCTCCTTTATATAAATCTGTTCTACCTATTCCACCTTTAAACAGTGTATCTCCAACGATTGCAAAGTCATCAAATACAAACGTTAAACTGCCTGGTGAATGACCAGGTGTATGCAGAGCTTCAAACTCAAACTCACCTATAACATGATGTCCTTCATCAATCACTGTTGGTATTGTTTTTTGTACTACTTGAGGTAACTGATATGCTTCAAACTTTTTAGAACCATTTTTTACAGTGTCAGTTAACCAAGATTTTTCTTCGTTATGAACATAAACTTCAACGCCCTGCTTGTTGACCACTGCATCTATTCCACCAATATGGTCAAAGTGTGCATGTGTTAATAATATGGCAGCTAATTTTTTATTAAATTTTTTTATACGTTCATTTATAAATTCACCGTTATCACCTGGATCGATAACTAATAGTTCACTTTCACCTTCAATTATATAACAATTTGTTTCAACTATTCCTAAAGAATAACTATGGACTTTCATTTTCTTTCCTCCTCTTGTAAAAAGTATCTCGACAAAACACAATATTAATTATACAATTAATATGATAATAAAAGAAAAATGTATTGGGGGTAATGGAATGCCATTTATCGACACAGGGGAACTATTTGAATTATTCGGAGTAAAGATACATATCGGTGTTAATATTTTCTCATTGTTAATGCTAGCGGTATTTATACTCGGAATATTCGGTTTGATTTCAGCATTCAAAAACAAAAATGTTTTAGGCATTCTTTTTGGTGCGATTACAGTAGTAGCATTTGGTTTCTTTTCACTTGCTACAATATTCACTTATGGATATCCAATATTAAGTCATTAAAGAAAGACGAGTTAAAACTCGTCTTTTTTTATTTGTCTAAATGTCTTTGTACTGAATCTAATTTTTCATTCATTTTTCTCGATTTGTCTCTTCTATCATCAATCCTAATATTTGTACAAACTCTATCTAGTCCTTTATTAAATGGACTTTCATGAATCTCTTGTACAACTTCTAATAAATCTTTTAAGTCACCTTCAATTAATGTGTTCATTGGTGTTAATTGAAAATCTATTTTACCAGCTTCTTTATGTTTTTCCAAAATTAATTGAATATCAGCGATATACTCACTTACACTTGGTCCTTTAGTCCCGACTGGAATTACTACGACATCTACAATTGCCATTATGCATTCTCCTTATCTATTACATATGTTTTAATCAATCCTGCTGCACCAATAATCCCTGCATCATTACCTAAACTCGCAACAACAATTTCTGTGTCTTCTTTAGCAGGCTTAAACGTCATTTTTTCATAATGCTCTTTGATATATTCAATTAAAATATCACCGGCTTTACTAACGCCTCCCCCAATTATAATATATTTAGGGTTACTCATGACACTCATAATACTTGCCGCATACGCAATATAATTAGCAACTTTATCAATTATAAATAAACTAAACTCGTCTCCTATTTTTGCTGCATCAAAAACATCTTTTGCTGAAACATTTTTAGTTGTGATTAAGTCGTGGATACTAGATTTAACACTCATATTTGAATAATAATGGTGTACTAAATTAATAACACCAGTAGCAGAAGCTACAGTTTCTAAGCAACCTTTCATACCACAATTACATCGGAACCTTTTTTCATGATCTACTACGAAATGCCCAATTTCAGCTCCCGAACCATTATGTCCATGAACTAATTCATCGTTAGAGACGATTCCACCTCCAACACCAGTTCCTAATGTGATGCAAACAACATCACTTTCGTTTTGTCCTCCACCTTTAAACTTCTCTCCTAAAGCAGCTACATTAGCATCATTATCTACATAAATTGGGCCATCAAAATATTGTTGCATGATTTTTCTAACTTCAATTTTACCTGTCCAATTTAAATTTACCGCTCCATGAACTATGCCATTATCAAAATCTATTGGCCCAGGTACTCCAATTCCCATTCCAAGTACATCTGATAAAGTAATATCATGTTTTTTTAAATGTACGTTGAAAGAATCGGAGATATTCTCTAATATTCCTTCCCCTGCTTTATTAGTCGCTATTTCCCATTTTTCAACTATGTCTAATTTTTCATCGAAAATCCCTAATTTACAAGTAGTTCCGCCAATATCAGCTGATAGTATATATGTCATTTATTTTCAATCCTTCTCTGATTTATAATTAATCTTGCTTGTAAAAATGTTTCCTTCGAAATTAACATCGATTTGTATAAATCTTTAATTTCTTGCTCCATCATTTCTAATTGATCATCTTCATTTTTAAAATATATTATATAACCAAATTTTTTCAACAATTGTTGTACATCATATAAATTATTCATCTTTAACTCCTAAATGCTGCGATTTCTTTTTTCAAAGCACTGTAATTTTTATTATTTCCATTTAATTTTATCGCTTTGTTATTAAATTTCTCTGCTTTATCGTAATCATCTTTTGCACGATAACCTAATGCGAGTTGATAATTTAAATCTGCTGAGTCTGGAAAAGCTTTTAATCCTTTTTCCCATTCTAGTATAGCCTCGTCTAATGACTTATCATTAGCTTTAATTAGACCGCTAAGTATATATGTTTCATCTGACTCAAAGTGCTTATTTTTTATATGTGTAATCATCTTTTCAGCGCTATTAAAATTCCCTTGATTCATAGCATCTTTCGTTAATTCATCATAAATATAATGTTGTTGCCTATTAAAAATTACGATTATGAGAATAATAGTTAATACGAAAAATCCAATGAAATATAACCATTTACGCTTATCGTTGTCCATCCATTTTTGAATGCAATACATAATGATAGCACCACCGATAAATCCACCTAAATGAGCAAAATGGTTAACATTATTTATGAATAACGTAAATAATGAAATAATCAAAATACCTATAAATGTTTGTAAAACAAATTGTTTATTAATATTACTTTTAGTAAATAGATAAACGATAAACGCACCAATTAACCCGAATATTGCGCCACTAGCACCAATCGAAATAGAAGTTGTATCAATACTTAAAGAAACGATGCCAGCGAATAAACCGGAAATTAAGTATATCGTCCCCATCTTTATAGAACCTATGGCTCCTTCTATCAATTTACCAAATACGATTAACGAGAACATATTCATAAGTAAATGTGTGATGTCTGCATGTAAAAACATGGAGGTAAACAATCTATACCATTCGCCATGCACCACATTGAAATGAACGAGTCCTCCATAATCTATTAAGCTAATTTGTGAATCTCGCTTAAACACTAGAACTATTGATAACCATACAATGACATTAATTGCGATTAAAAAATATGTTACTGGTGAAAATTTCAACATAAATTTATCTATAAAACTAGCGTTTAATAATTTATTTTTATATGTTGTAACAGACATTAATTTATTACGTTTAATTTGATGTTTTGTCACTACATGTGATGTTACTTTCTCAAAATCTTTAATTTCATTAATAACATAGTATTTAATTTTAGGACGACTAGTTTGCTTAAACTCTGTTAAGTCCATCTCTTTATCAGATATATAAAATACATCTAACTGTTCAAAACTAAAACCTATAAACTCTATTAAATTACTAAGATGGTCTGTGACTTTTTTAAAGTCAAAGTCCACTTCTTGATGAGTTGGTGTTTTATGTATAAATCGTTTAACTGTTTTTTTAGCTTCATGAGTCAGCCAAATTTCGTCATTATCCTCATCGATTGATAATATTGTATAACCTTCTGTGTACACTAAATAATAAATCGACTTCCACATTCTTTTTAATTTTTCCATTTATTTTTCTCCATATACTTCTCTTGGTAATAATAATTCTTGTACTGGTACATCATGACTTTCTATATCAAAACCATGAATTTGTATTGGATATACTAAACTTAAAGTTGAACCAGTATAATCCGCAAGATATTTGTCAAAATATCCTCCACCATAACCAATCCGATAACCATCATGACGAAATACAACACCAGGTACAATAATTAAATCGATATCATCACTTATTTCCGTTTCTTTAGTAATAAATCTTATTCCTTTTGAATCGAATGATATAGAATTCATATCGTATAATCGCTGAAACTTCATTTCTTTTGTTAAGTAATTTGTCGTCGGTACATAAACTTCTTTATTTAATTTAAGCAATTCTTCGATAATAGGATCCGTATTCACTTCATGATCCATGCTCAAAACAATTGCTACAGATTTAGCTTGTATAAAATAATCATGTTTAAATAATTGTTCATATAAATCTTCATCAAAAGTTAATTTTTGAGCTTTAGTTTGTTCTTTCATTTCTTGAAGTACTTTTTTTCTAAGTAATTTTTTAGTAGTCATGGTCTTCTACACTTCCTAAATAAATTATTTAAAACCACGTTAGACACCTTTAATAATAACATAAGAAATACAGGGTAAGGTAGTTGTTGCACCTTATAAATTCATTTTCTTTATATAAAAATAAAAAACACATAACTATAAAATAGCCATGTGTTTTCATTCGTTTTATTATTTAGTTTCTCTATGAAGAGTGTGTTTACCGTCGCGAGCACAATATTTTTTCATTTCGATTCGCTCTGGGTTATTACGTTTATTCTTTTTAGAGATGTAGTTTCTTTCACCACAATCAGTACATGCTAAAGTTACGTTTACGCGCATGATGAACCCTCCTGTTCTTATTTCAATTAATATACGACCTTTTTATAATACCATCTATGGTTACAGAATTCCAGTATTATTTTTCAATAGATTCATAGTGTTCACCTGTTATATAGTAATAACAACTTTCACTTATATTTTTTATATGGTCGCCTATTCTTTCTAAATACCTTGCAGCTAAATGTGCTTGAGTCGAAATAAATGGATCATCATCTATTAAATAAGTTGTATTACTAATTTCTCTATACAAATCATCAATATCTGTATCTCTTTCAATAATCTCTTTGATTAATAATATATCTTTATTTCGAATTGCATTTTCTAAATCTTTTAACATTAACATCGCTAATTTACCCATTGTTTTTAATCTTGTAAGAATAAAATAATCAGTAATAATAACACGCTTCCTAATTTGTGCAATGTTCGTTGAGTTGTCCGCCATTCTTTCTAGTTCAGAAGCAATTTTAAGTGCAGAAATCATAACGCGCAAATCTGTAGCCATTGGTTGTTGTTTTGTAATTAACATTACTACTTTTTCATTAATATCATATTCCATTTTATTAATTTTACTATCATAAGCAATAAGTGCTCTAGCGTTTTTTTTATCTTCATCACTTAACACTGACACAGACTGTTCTATCATATTATATACTTCTTTACCTAATTCAAATAAATCTTCTATAAGTGCTTTCAGTTCGCCTTCGTACTTTTCTCTTATAACCATATTAACCAAATCTCCCTGAAATGTAATCTTCAGTTTGTTTGTCAGCCGGATTAGAAAAGATTTTGTCAGTGTTATCAAATTCATTTACGTATCCATTTAAGAAGAAAGCTGTTTTATCAGAAATTCTAGCTGCTTGTTGCATGTTATGTGTAACAATAATGATAGAGTATTTTGATTTTAAGTCTTGTACTAACTCTTCAACTTTAAGTGTTGATATTGGATCTAAAGCCGATGTAGGTTCATCCATTAAAATAACATCAGGTTCTATAGCTAAACAACGTGCAATACAAATTCTTTGCTGTTGTCCCCCAGATAAACTGTAAGCATTTTGATCTAATTTATCTTTACACTCGTCCCAAATTGCAGCGCCTTTTAAAGAACGTTCTACAATTTCATCGAGAATTTTTTTATCTGTAATTCCATGAATTCTAGGTCCATAAGTTATGTTATCATATATTGATTTAGGGAATGGATTTGGCTTTTGGAACACCATACCAACATTCGTTCTTAATTCTTCAACACTATATTTCTTATCAAAAATATTTTTATCTCTATAAATAATTTCTCCAGATGTTTTTACACTTGGAATTAATTCAATCATACGATTTAACGTTTTGATATAAGTTGATTTACCACAACCAGATGGTCCTATAATTGCTGTAACTTCATTTTCAGCAATATCTAAATTTATATTTTTTAAAGCATGGAAATCACCATACCATAAATCTAAATTGTTTGTTTTGTATACAATATTTTTTTCTTGTTCTATAATCTTTTTATTTTCTAAGTTTTCATTTGATGTAGCATTTTGAGATAACTCTCTTATTTTAACGTCTGTCATCATTATGACCCCTCTTCATTTTGATTTAAAGTTTACGTTGATATTTATTTCTAATATATATAGCTATTGAGTTCATTATTATGAGTATGATTAACAATACAATAATTGCCGCTGATGAGACCAATTGAAATTCAGCTTGTGGCAGTTTAGCCCAGTTGTATATCTGCATTGGTAAGGCCTGGAATGAATCAAATATACTATTTGGTGTTTTCATTAATATGGCTGGTATACCGATTACTACTAATGGAGCAGTTTCTCCTAACGCTCTCGATAAAGCTAATATGGTACCAGTTAATATTCCTGGTATAGAAGCTGGCAATACAACATTTTTAATTGTTTGCCACTTAGTACTGCCTAAGCCTAAAGAAGCTTCCCTAATAGACGAAGGCACTGATTTTAGCGCTTCTTGACTAGCTACAATGATAATTGGCAATATCATTAAAGACATCGTTAGTGCTGCTGCTATTACCGATTTCCCTAATGATAAATTCTCAAATCCTGCGCCTCGAACAAATATTGTTAGCCCTAATAAACCAAAGACTACTGATGGTACACCTGCTAAGTTAGAGATGTTCACTCTAATGAATTTTGTGAACCAATTTTCTTTAGCATATTCCACCATGTATATAGCTGTTCCTACTCCAAGAATGATTGATATTGGTGCAATCGTCATCATTAACCAAAGTGTACCAATTAACGCACCTTTAATACCTGCACTGCTTGGTGTCGTAGATGAGAAATTAGTAAAGAAATCCACATTAAGATGTGTCATTCCTTTTCTAAATATATCAAATAACAAAATAGCTAATACGACTAAACCTATTAGTGTACAAATTAAAAATACACTTTTAATAACTTTATTTTTCATTAGCCTAGTAGGTAATTTTTTGCGAACTATTGATTGATCTACTAAATTTGTATTCGACATATTAATACTCCTCTCTAAAGCGCTTCGTTACCCACTGAGAAATGATGTTCATAATAAATGTGAATAAGAACAATGTGAAACCAACCGCATATATACTGTAATAAATATCAGAACCATATGTTGCGTCACCAGTTGCAACTTGAACAATAAACCCTGTCATGGTTTGTATAGAACCTATTAAACTAAATGATGAATCCGGTGTGCTACCAGCTGCTAGTGAAACAATCATTGTTTCCCCAATTGCTCTAGAAATCGCTAATACAATTGAAGCAATGATGCCTGATAACGCTGCAGGAAACACTATTTTTGTAGCAAGTTCAAATTTAGTAGCTCCTAAACCTAATGCACCCTCTTTAATAGAATCAGGTACTGAACTCATAGCATCTTCACTCATACTTGTAATCATTGGTATAATCATGACCCCCACGACTAAACCTGGACTAATTGAGTTAAAGCTTCCTAATTCTGGGAAAACGCTTCTTAATAATGGTGTAACAAAAGTTAAAGCAAAGAAACCATAAACAATAGTTGGTATACCCGCTAAAATTTCTAAAATCGGCTTAATAATTCTTCTTGATTTATCCGATGCATACTCACTTAAATACAGTGCTGCTCCTAATCCAACTGGTACAGCAAAGACTGTTGCAACTGCAGTTACTTTTAAAGTACCGAGAATTAGAGAGAAAATTCCGTATTTATGATCAGAAGAAAACGGCGCCCATTCTTTTGATAGTAGGAATTCCATTGGATTTACTCTTGTAAAGAAAGTTACTGTCTCAGTTAAAAGTGTAAATAATATCCCGATAGTTGTAAGTACTGAAACAGAGGCAATAAGTAGCAATACAATTGGAACTGCTTTATCAGCAAATACTTTTCCTTTATTATTATTATTTTTCTTTATTAATTCTTGAACAGAAGTTTGTTCTTTCATACAATTGACTCCTTCATTTTGAAAAAGGGCGACATTAAGACGCCCTTAGCTTTGATTGATTTTTAATTATTTTTTAAACTTTTCTAATGTTTCTTTATCTTTGTCATATTCTTCATCTTTAAGTGGAACATATCCTGCATCTTTAGATGCTTTCTTAGAATGTTCAATTACATATTCCATAAATCCGTGGAATGCATCATTTTCTTCTAGTGATTTATTTTTAGCGTATACAAACAATGGTCTACTTAAAGGATAAGAATTATCATTTATTGTTTTTTCTTCTGGTGCTATTGCTTTATCTTTATCGTCTTTAATTTTCACTGCTTTTAATGAATCTTTATTTTCTTGATAGAAGTTATATCCAAAGAACCCGATTGAATCTTTGTTATCTTGCACTGATTTAACAATAACGTTTGTATCAGCATTTTTTTCTGATTTTAAATCTTTCTCATCTAATACTTCTTCACTAAAGAAATCGTAAGTACCGTGAGATTGGTCTGGTGAAAAAGCTTTTATTTTTTTATCTGGGAATTTAGAATTTACATCTTTCCAAGTTTTAGCTTCACCATTATAAATTTTTGCTAGTTCATCTTTACTCAATTCGTCTACAAAATCATTTTCTTTATTAACTGCTACTGTTAAACCATCTTGAGCTACTTTAAATTCTGTATATTCTATGTTTTCTTTTTTAAGTTTCTCTTTTTCTTCATCTTTAATTTCTCGAGATGCATTCGAAAAGTCTGTTTCACCAGCGATAAATTTTTCAAATCCTCCACCAGTACCCGAAACCCCGATTGATACTGACACATCAGGCTGATCCTTTGAGAATTCTTCATTTATTTTTTCCATTACAGGTGCTACTGTTGAAGAACCATCACCTTTAACTTCACCACTTAATTTATCGTCTCCAGAAGATTTGCTTTCTCCTGAACTAGATTTTTCTGCTGCGCCTCCACAAGCACCTAATAATAGTGCAGAACTTAATGCAGTTGTAGTTCCAATCAATTGCCATTTTTTCATGTCAAATCCTCCTATTAATTACACCCTTAATCTTTATTACATCTTCACTTTACAATTACTTTATTAATTACAAATAAACCTAATGTAAAGTTTGTGTTAAGACGTTATGAAAACGTTTATATCGTCATTAGTTGTGACAAATATAAGTCGAAAAGGCATAAAACGGCTAAATATAGCTGATAAAATAAAATAGGAGCTTGGAATATAAATCCTCACTCAAAATAACTAACATCTCCGATTTGTTCGTACATGTTTGCCTAGAGTATCTACTCTCTTCTTATTCTTCATAAACAATAAGCGCGAGTAGTAGATTGGTTATGTTGCACGTGGACCTCGTCTTGCAACATTCGCTACTTTATTTACACAAATAAGAGGCTGAGACAATTTATTTGTCTCAGCCTCTTTATGAATTACTTTTTATCTTTAAAGTAATAATTTATGATATCTCTACCTAAGTCCCCACCTGGTAACCATGGTTCTGGTACTGGTTGGTTTGTATATGTGATTGAGAATGATAACTCAGGGTCTTTAGCTGGTGCATATCCTACATATGTTGAGTTAACCTGTGGTTTACCATCTTTAAATACTTCTGCTGTTCCAGTCTTACCTGCTGATCTAACTACAGTATCATGGAAACTAGAATACCCTGTTCCTTCTTCTTTATTAAATGCCATATCGAAACCTTTTTGGACTTGTTTTATTTCTTTATCATTATTGTTTACTTTGTTCATCACTTCACCTTTAAATGATTTCTTAATAGGTCCAAGTGAATCTTCATTAGTAGAATTTCTAATTTCTTTTGCTAAGTGTGGTTTTAAGCGGTAACCATCGTTAGCTATTGTAGAAACATATTGTGATAATTGTATTGGTGTATAAGTATCAAATTGTCCAATTGCTAAATCAATATAATTACCTGGATTATCTTTAATAGGTTCGATTTGACCTGCTGTTTCATTTGGTAAATCTATACCTGTTTTAACACCTAACCCTACTTGGTTTAACCCTTTTCTTAATTTAATACCGGCTTCTTCCACATCAGATGGTAATGACATACCACTATTATATGGTGTTCCCGCTAATAATAATGCTGTTTTATACATAAACACGTTAGATGAATGCATAAGTGCTTCAGCATCTGTTATTCTCTTCGTACCATCTTGGTTAAAGTAAGAACGTTTTGTTAAACCACCACTAAATTTTAATGGTTCATCGACCATTGAATCTCCAACTTTTAATGCATCGTTTTGATAACCCGCTAATAAAGTAGCGCCTTTTACAGATGAACCAACTGTATATTGACTTGTAATATTTCCGATATGATTGTCAGTAATTTTGCCATTTTCATCAATATCTCGACCTGCCATTGCAAGTACATCACCATTTCTTGGGTCTTGTACAACAACCATCACGCGATCCATATCTTTGGCACCTTTATTTCGTAATGATTCTATATGTTTATCAACATATTCTTCAACTTTTTTCTGTAAATCTATATCGATTGTTAAGACAAGATCATTACCTCTAGACCCTTCAGATATAACTTCAGAACTTGTTATTTTTCCGGATTTATCAGTAACGTATTTCATTTTTTTCTTAGAACCTTTTAGAATATCTTCATATTGGTATTCTAAATATGATTTACCTACTCTATCGTTTCTTGAATATCCTTTTGATAAATAGTCGTTTACTAATTCTTTCGGTAAACCTTCCTCTTTGCTAGAAACATCACCAAATAATGTTCTTAGTGTTTCTTCATATGGATATCTTCTTTCCCAGTCCATTGTCGTATTAACACCTGGTAATTCAGATAAATGTTGAGATACAGCTGCGTATTCTTCATTGCCTACATCTTCATTTTTTATGACTACCGGGCTTAACTGAGAACCTGAATTCATTTCTCTAAAAATAGCTAAAACTTGTAAATCGTCTTTAGATAATTCATCTGTATATTTCTTCGTCACTTTATTGTATAAAGCTTCATCATAATCATCTTGACTTATGTTACCGTCAGAGAAAAGTGCTTGTTCATCTTTCATAAGCTTTTGCACTTTATCTTGATTTTTGATAATCCAGTAATCTTGTTTATCTCGATCTGTGATACGAGAAGTATCCATTTTTATTAAATGAGATAATTTTTCTGCAATATCTAAAATATCATCCTGACTCGTTCTTCTATCTCTTGTATATGTAATTGCTTTCTTAGATTCATTATCGACTAGTACTTTTCCATTTCTATCGTAAATTCGACCTCTAGGGACCGATTCGTTCACAGTTATTGATTCTGTACTATCAATTGTTCTCTTATACTCAGCACCTTTTACAATTTGTAAATACCCTAATCGCATAATTAAGACTGAGAATAAAATGACAACTATCCCTAAGATGATACTTACGCGTTTATTCATTAAAAGTCGAAATTCTTCTTCTTTAGATTTCTTTTTTAATCGTTTCAAGAACTAAACCTACCTTTTCAACTCTAATATAATACTTTCATAATATATGATTATAGCTAACAATGCCATTGATATAGTTGAAATTTTATAAAAAAAGAGAGCGAGAGGAAAATCTCTTTTTTCTAAAAAGATTTCGTTATCTCACCCCAGCTTGGATGATTAGGAATGAATAAACCTTGATATAAGAGAATTTCAATCCAATCAACTACTGCCAATAAAAAACAAGTCCGGGACAATTAATTATGCCCCGGACTCTATTAATAAATTATTTTGCTGCTTGGTATAATTCGTTTACTTTATCCCAATTTACAACATTCCAGAATGCACTGATATAATCTGGACGTTTGTTTTGGTATTTCAAGTAGTAAGCGTGTTCCCAAACATCTAATCCTAATACAGGAATTTTACCTTCAGATAATGGGTTATCTTGGTTTGGAGTTGAAACGATTGATAATTCACCGTTATCTACAACTAACCATGCCCAACCTGAACCGAAGCGTCCAGCTGCTGCTGCTGCAAACTCTTCTTTAAATTTGTCTAATGAACCGAAAGTAGAACTGATTGCATCTACTACTTCGCCTGATGGTTCAGAAGCATTTGGAGTTAACATCTCCCAGAATAATGAGTGATTGTAATGTCCGCCACCATTGTTTTGAACTGCAGTACGGATATCATCTGGTACAGAATTTAAGTTTTTAATAATATCTTCAATAGATTTACTTTCTAAGTCAGTACCTTTAACTGCATCATTTAGTTTTGTTACATAAGTGTTATGGTGTTTCGTATGATGAATCTCCATTGTCTCTTTATCGATGTGTGGTTCTAATGCATCATACGCATATGGTAATTTTGGTAATTCAAAAGCCATAAATAATCATCCTCCTCATTTGTTTTACATACTTATCTTATCAAGTTTATTCTATTTAAACAAATCTTTTGTTTATTAATATTCAAAATATTTAGTTTAGTATTTAATCATGTTGCACTTAAATCGATTTATCATTATTATTAATTAAGAATGAGGTGAACGCATGCAATATGTTAATGAATTAAAGAGATTGATTAAGCATCCAAAAAAATATCCCATGTATAGAACTACTAAATTGAGATATGTTTTTCTACATATATTACTACTGAGTATAATTCTAATTATACCGAATACTATTCAGTATTTTCAAATCACTCAAAATATATCTACATTAGCTCACGAAGAAGTTGATGAAATTCCTAAGTTTAAAATACATAATAATGAAATGAAACTGTCTGAAGAAAAAATCATTAAACTAAATGATAAACATTCTATTGTATTTACTAAATCACAACAATTTAAAATGAAACCCGAACATCTAGTCGTCTTTAAACCACAGGACATAGAAATTTCAAATTATAATGATCATACTAAAATAAGTTATGGTTCTTTATCAAGTGTAATTCATGATGAAAAGGATTTATCTAGTTTTATCGATACTATTAATGCTTCCAAATATTTTTATTTCTCTATCATTATCTTACTATTATTGTTTATACAATTTATGAGTATTTCATTTAAAATTGCTATAGTTGCTTTTATAGGTCACTTAATTAGTATCCTGTTAAATAAAAAATCTAGATATATGACTTGGTTTAAAATGATAACATTTATTATATCTATTCCTACTTTAGTCTTATTATTAGGTATTCTTATTGGGAACGCTTTATTAATGTTTGTATCATGGTGTATAATAATTGTGGGCATTATTGTTACGGCGTATTATTTACCAAACGGAAAGAAACGTGCTAGTCTTAAACAATAATAAATTAAATAAAGGGGTCTTATCATGTCACAAATCACTCATCGTACTAAAACAAAGCCAGTTAAAGTGGGCAATTTAACAATAGGCGGTTCTGATGAAGTCGTTATTCAAAGTATGACGACTACTAAAACACATGATGTTGAAGCAACAGTAGCAGAAATCAAACGTTTAGAAGAAGCAGGTTGTCAAATAGTCCGTGTAGCTTGTCCTAACGAAGAAGATGCTTATGCTATTAAAGACATAAAGTCACAAATTAACATTCCACTTGTCGTGGATATACATTTCAATTATAAATTAGCATTAATTGCAATTGAAAACGGTGCTGATAAGATTCGTATCAATCCTGGTAATATAGGTAGAAGAGAAAAGGTAGAAGCCGTTGTAAAAGCATGTAAAGAAAAGAATATTCCAATAAGAATTGGCGTTAATGCTGGCTCTTTAGAAAAACATATTATAAAAAAATATGGTTACCCTACTGCAGATGGTATGGTAGAAAGTGCATTACACCATATTAAAATACTAGAAGATTTAGATTTCCATGATATTATCGTATCTATGAAAGCTAGTGATGTTAACTTAGCTATAGAAGCTTATACTAAAGCAGCACAAGCTTTTGATTACCCGTTACATTTAGGTATTACAGAAAGTGGTACGTTATTTAATGGTACTGTTAAATCATCAGCAGGTTTAGGGGCTATTTTAAGTCTAGGCATTGGAAATACTTGTCGAATTTCATTATCTGCTGATCCAGTTGAAGAAGTTAAAGTAGCTAAATCTTTACTTAAAGCTTTCGGCTTAGCTAGTAATGCGGCTACTTTAATTGCATGCCCTACTTGTGGACGTATTGAAATTGATTTAATATCCATTGCCAACGAAGTTGAAGAATACATTTCTAACCTTCAAGTACCTTTAAAAGTAGCGGTATTGGGTTGTGCAGTAAATGGTCCTGGCGAAGCTCGTGAAGCTGATATAGGTATAGCTGGAGCACGTGGAGAAGGACTTTTATTCATGAAAGGTAAAACAGTTCGAAAAGTGCCAGAAGAAACAATGGTGGAAGAATTAAAAAAAGAAATCGATAAACTGGCAATAGAAATGGAAAAAGCATAAAGTTCAACAAAACAGGAAAAACAAATTAAGGCACAATAAATTTTATTTATTGTGTTTTTATTAAATTTATAAAAAGGTGATTTAAATGACTCGGAAACCAAGATTAGGAATAGATATTGATGGTACAGTTACATGTCCCAAAACTTTCGTTCCTTATTTACAAAAAGATTTTAATGAGAAATTACGTTATGAAGATATAACTGAATACAATTTAGCTAATGTATTAAAGTGTGAGGAAGAAGAAATGTTAAACTGGTTCAAAAATAATGAATCTTATATATATCAAAATTCCCCAGTTGCTGAAGGCGCTAAAGATATATTAAACCAGCTAAAACACGAATATGAATTATATTACATCAGTGCCAGACACCACTATTTAGAAGATATAACTAAGACTTGGTTTGATACACACAATATTCCTTTTGATCAAATCATATTAACAGGGAGCCACGATAAATTAAAGGTTACTAAAGAACAACGTATTGATGTATTCTTTGAAGATAAATTAGATAATGCTTTAGATATTAACGAAAAGCTTAATATCCCGGTCTTTTTATTCGATACGCCTTATAATCAAAAATCACTTAATAAAGGCATATATAGAATTAATAATTGGCATGACGTATCAAGCATTTTAAGTAAAATATAAAAAAGGACTTCTTCACTAGATTTAACAACTAATGAAGAAGTCTTTTTAATTTATCCCGTTTTACAATTTTCGCATTTACCGTATACTTCTAATTTATGTGAAGTAATTTCAACATTTCCTAACTGTTGTTTGATTACATCCATTGGACAAAAATCAATAACTTTTGTGTTTCCGCATGATTCACAAATAAAGTGATGATGGTGATGATCCTGACATGAAATTCTAAACTTCATTTCTCCATCTATTTCCGTACTTTCTATAATATTTAGAGATTTAAATAAATATAAGTTTCTATAGATAGTATCAAACGATAAACCTTTGTAATCATCTTTCAAAGCTTCTTGAATATATTTAGCCGTTATATATTTATCTTCATTAACAAATAATGAAATAATATCGCGACGTTTATTTGTATATTTATGTCCTTCACTCTTCAAGATTTGAATGGCCTCTTCTACTTTCAAGATGATAGCCTCCTTTTTTTATCAATACTTTACTATAAGTAATACTTCCTAATAACTCTATTATCAATAAACCTACTATAATACCACCCGGAGAAATATTCAAATAGAATGAAAGTATTAATCCCAGTATTACAGATAATTCACCAAATAAGATACTTAATCCTATTAGTTGTTTAAAGCCTTTTGCTAGTCTCATACTCGTAGCAACTGGTAAAGTCATTAAACTACTGACTAATAATATTCCTACAACTCTCATTGAAGCGGAAATAACTAGCGCTACAATGACAATGAATAATAATTGAATCCACTTAGGCATCCCTATTACTCGAGAATATTCTTCATCAAATGATAAAACGAAAAGCGATTTATACAGCAACATAACAAATATTAATACGATGATTGTTATAGCCAATATCGTAAATAAGTCACTTAAATTTACAGCACTAATTGATCCAAATAAATAACCAAATAAATCTTGATTAAAGCCACTAGCTAAAGAAATAAATATAACACTTATTCCAATACCAGCACTCATAATAATTGGTATCGCGATTTCTTGATAATGTTTGTATTCAGTTCTTAACTCTTCAATTAATAAAGCACCTGCTATCGAAAAGATAATACCGAACCATATAGGATTTACAGCAGCAAATACTGGACTAATGCTCATAAAGAACAGTCCCATAGAGATACCACCAAGCGTCACATGGCTCAATGCATCCGCGATAAGAGATAATCTTCTTACAACGATAAAAGCACCAATTAAAGGCGCAATTAGCCCAACAAGAATACCACTAATAAACGAATATCTTATAAAATCAAAATTCATAAAAGCATCGATCATACACAGCACGACCTTTCGAGCTCATATGATTGTGTATGCTGTTCATACGTAACCCAATACGCATTAGAATCATTGGGTGTACCTTCCATATATCATAACTCCTAACCATTTTTGTTTTGTTTATTATACTTTAGTTTATGTAGCAAGAAGCTAATCACTTAAAATCATATTTATCCTATTAACTAACATTTTCATTTAAGTTACACAATTCTTACTTTTTTATTAATAATTTTTATAGTCATTTAAAGTACTATTAGTAGTGTAAATCGTATTCATTACTAAATCAACCTTAATTGTTTTATAAAATAAAGTTTTAACCTCAATGTATTATTTTAAAATAGTAATAAAAAATAGCCGCTTGTGTAGCACCACAAACGACTAAACTTCAATAAGCTATGGTAAAGTAGACCTATTATTATCTATGGCCTAACATTTTACACTTAGTACACCACCCAAAGCTACTGAGTGTTTTTAGATTTATATAGTAACATTACATTTTGTAATGCGCAATATTTTTTGTCTATTCGCTTATGGCTTCTTCTTCAACACAACAACTTCTATCGTGCTGATGGTCTACGAACTGGACTGGATGTCCATATATTTTAGAAATAGCTACTTCATCTAATGATTTGAATGATTCGCTTGTTCCATGGAAATGTAAGTGTTGGTTTAGGCATGCTACTTTACTTGCCGTGTCTGCAACTACACCAATGTCGTGTGTTACTAAAATAATTGTGATTCCCTCTTCTTTCAGTTGTGTTAATAACTGATAGAATTCTGATACGTGTCGTGCATCTATACCAACAGTTGGTTCATCTAATATTAAAATGCTTGGTTTAGATATTAAAGCACGTGCGATAAAAGTTCTTTGTTGTTGCCCTCCTGATAATTGGGCTATATTTTCATTTTTTAAATTACTTATATTTAAACGTTCTAATATTTCATCGACTTTTGCTACATCATCTTTATTAAACCATTTAAACAAACCTTTATTTTTAGTTAATCCACTCATAACAACTTCTTTTACAGTTGCAGGAAATCCTGAACTAAATGCGTTAGATTTTTGAGATACATAGCTTATTTTTTCCCATGATTTATATTGGTTTATTTTTTTACCACTTATATATATATCACCCTTTTGTAAAGGTAATAATCCTAAAATTAATTTTAATAACGTAGACTTACCTGATCCGTTCGGACCTACAATAGCTAAAAAGTCTCCTCTGTATATTTGGATATTAATATCTCTTAATGCTAATTTACTAGGATAACTATAACTTATGTTTTTTAATTCGAAAATTGGTGTTTCATTTTCCACATTATTCACCTCGTCAATAGATTACTATACAACGATTATTTATAAATGTAAATAGTAATGTTTACGAATAAAAAAAGAATGCTATATGATTAGCATTCTTTTTTTATTATTGATTAAATATTTTATCTTTTAAATCTGGATCAAATGTACCATTCTTTATCATTTCAATCTCAAATTTATATGGTGGTTTTTTATTTTTCTTATCATCACCGACATATGGTGTTTCTAATATTTTTGGCACGTCATTGAAAGCTTCATGGTTTACAATATAATGTAATGCATCATAGCCAATTGAACCAAAACCTATATTTTCGTGTCTATCTTTTCTCGCACCTTGTGGGTTTTTACTATCGTTAACATGTAGCACTTTAATTCTATCAAGCCCTACAATTTTATCGAACTCATTTAATACACCGTCAAAGTCTTCTTTAACATTATATCCAGCATCATTTGTATGACATGTATCAAAACATACTGATAACCTTTCGTTATGTTCTACACCATCAATGATTTGAGCAAGTTCTTCGAAAGTTTTACCACATTCTGAACCTTTACCTGCCATTGTTTCTAAAGCAATACGAACATCATTATCGTTAGTTAAAACTTCATTTAAACCTTCAATAATTTTTTTAATACCTTTTTCTTCTCCAGCCCCAACGTGAGCGCCTGGATGTAAAACAATATCTTTCGCCCCAAGTGCTTCAGTACGTTCAATTTCAGATTGTAAAAATTCTACGCCTAAATTAAACACTTCAGGTTTCGTTGTATTCGCAATATTAATAATGTAAGGTGCATGAACAACAATATTTGAAAGGCCATACTCTTTCATAGCTGCTTGACCATTTTCAATATTTAAATCTTCTATTTTTTTGCGTCGTGTGTTTTGAGGCGCTCCAGTATAAATCATAAATGTTGAAGCATTATAACTAGCAGCTTCCTCTGCTGCTTGAAGTAACATCTTCTTACCACTCATAGAAACGTGAGATCCAATTAACATATCTGACACCTATCCTTTTCTACTTTGCTTTTTTGTACGTTTAGAATGTGCTTTTTTCTCTTTGAATTTCAGCTCATCTAATTCTTTCTTGAATTTCTTTTTATATCCTGGTTTTACTTTATTTTTGTTGTTACGTTTAATTCTTTGTTTTAAACTTTGTTCTATATTATCTTCTTTTTTAACACGTCTTGTACGTTTTTGACGATCTTTAATCTCGACAAATTCACCATTTTTTATATCAACGTGATTAAATTTATAGTTTTTCTTTTCGATTTGCGTAATTAAATCATCTTCATCAGGCGTATATAAAGTAATAGCAATACCTTTATAGTCTCCACGACCTGTACGACCAACTCTATGTGTAAAGAAGTCAATTTCTTTTGGCAAGTCATAGTTAATAACATGGCTTACACCTTCAATATCGATACCTCTTGAAGCTAAGTCACTCGCAACAACAAATTCGAAGTCTAACTGCTTAACACGTTTCATTTGTTGTGTACGTTCTCTTGGTGATAATCCACCATGAATAACACCAACTTTATAACCATGTTCAGATAAATAAGCCACTAACTCATTTGCTCTATCACGACTATTAGCAAAAATAATTGCTAAGTATGGATTAATAACGTCCATTACTTTTAACATTTTCGCTTGTTTCTCTTCACCTTTAGTAGGTATTAAATAAAAATCTATATTATCTTTATTAGATGATTCTGTTTCTATTTCAACAAATTCAGGTTTATCTAAATATTTATTTAAAAATGGATGTAATGCTTTAGGTATAGTTGCACTAAACACAGAAATTTGAGCAGATTTATCAAGTCTGCTAGCAATGCTGTCTACTTTAGGCATAAATCCTAAATCAATCATTAAATCCGCTTCGTCAATTACTACTGATTTTGCTAAATGTAAATCTAATGCTTTTTCTACAGCCATATCATCAATTCTATTTGGAGTTCCTACCACAACTTGTGGCGTGTTCTTAGACTTATCTATATCTCTTGATTTATCTGTACCACCAATATATAAATTGACTTTTATACCTTTTTTATATTCCGCTAAATGAGATGCAGCGTCATACAATTGTTTAGCTAACTCTCTTGTTGGAGCTAATATAATAACTTGTGGCTCTTTTAAATCTACATCTATTTTATCAAATAGTGGTAATAAAAATGCATGAGATTTACCTGTACCAGTTTGTGATTGTCCTATTATATTTGAACCCTTTTTAATTTTTGGTATTACACGTCGTTGTACTTCTGTCGGCTGGTTAAATTTCAAATCTTTAACTGCCTCAACTAATTCATTTTCTAATTGAAAATGTTCAAACGGATGCTTAGACATAAGCGACCCTCCTCGTTTCTTTTTCACTTCATATATTATATAGTAAATGAAAGTAATATGATAGAGTTTAAGGTTATTTTGATACTTTAATTAGTTTCAATCATTCTTGACACTTGTTATAATGATTAAGAATAAGGGGGGCTTTGTATGGAAATCGTTAAAATAACGCCTAGAGGATATTGTTATGGTGTTGTAGATGCCATGGTTATTGCACGAAATGCTTCATTAGATAAAACGTTACCGCGTCCGATATATATTTTAGGTATGATTGTTCATAATAAACATGTGACTGAAGCTTTTGAATCTGATGGTATTATTACTTTAGATGGCCCAAACAGACTAGAAATTTTAGAACAAATCAACGATGGAACTGTTATATTTACTGCGCACGGCGTTTCTCCAGAAGTTAAACGTCGCGCCAAAGAAAAAGGGCTTGTATGTATTGATGCCACTTGTCCTGATGTAGAAAACACACACCAATTAATTAGAAATATGAAATCAAATGGCTATAACGTTGTTTATATAGGTAAAAAAGGCCATCCAGAACCAGAAGGTGCAGTAGGAGTAGCACCAGATATTGTACATTTAGTTGAAACAATTGATGATATTAATGCTTTACCCGAGTCTTTAAAAGATAAAAAATTAATCGTAACTAATCAAACTACAATGTCTCAGTGGGATGTTAAACACCTTATGGACGAATTAAAAGAACAATATCCAAATATCGAAATACACGAAGAAATCTGCTTAGCGACTCAAGTTAGACAAGAAGCTGTTGCTAACCAAGCAAACCAAGCTGATTTATTAATTGTTGTTGGCGACCCAAAAAGTAACAACTCTAATAGATTAGCACAAGTCTCTAAAGAAATTGCACATACAAATGCCTATAGAATTTCAGATATAAGCGAACTAAAAATTGAGTGGTTGCAAGGTGTAAGTACCGTTGCAGTAACAGCAGGTGCTTCCACTCCTACACCAATTGTTAAAGAAGTAATTGATTATATTAAAAATTATGACCCAACAAATATTGACGTTGAAAAACTTAAAAGTAATGTGCCAGTTGAAAAAATATTACCAAAAATTAAAAAACCAAAGCCTGTAGAAATTATGAAGTAATAATGATTAAATATTATAAGTTGCAGTGAAAGATTTCAAATCGGTGGAGTTTTTCACTGCTTTTTTATAGGGTAAGTATTAAATAGATAAGTTTTATTGGATTAATTAAATAAAAAAAGTCTGCGACACAAACAAATGTCCCAGACTAATTGATTAAACCTATTAATTGTACTTATAGTTTATTACATATATTCGTAAGGATCAGTATTAATATTTGATGATACAACGTTTATTTCACCATTAGTCCAATCTTCTAGTAATGATTTTAATCCGTCTTTCATGACATATTCACTATAGTGATTGGCATCTAATACGTTTATACCATCCATTATTGAATCTAAAGCTTCATGATGTTTCACATCGCCTGTAATAAATAAATCAGCCTGTTTATTTTTAGCGATATGAGCATAACCAATACCTGCTCCACCTACTATAGCAATTCTCTTAATAGTAGCTTTTTTATCACCTATAAAACGAACTGCTGGTATATCTAACTGTGTTTTATAATGTCCAACAAAATCCTCTACAGAAAGTTCTTGTGGTAATTCTCCTATAACACCTAAACCTACTGAAGAAGCTTTCTCCATTTTAATAAAATCAAAAACAGGTTCCTCATAAGGATGATATTCGTATAATAATCGTGTTGCTAAAGCTTTATCTTTCCCATCAATCATTAACTCTAATTTCGTTTCATAAACTATTTCTGTTTTATTAGATGTACCTATATGGGGATTAGCATTTTCACTTGGCTTGAATTGGCCTTTACCTTGTGATTGGAAAAATACATTACTATATTCTTCTGTTTGAGCTAATTGATGATTATCAAATGCCTTTTTCATTTCTTCTACGTTTTCATCTGGTATAAATATTTGCAGTTTATAATATGTTTCATTTTGCTTATTTAAAATTTCCATATTAGTAAGTCCTATTTTCTGACCTATCATATAACTTACACCTTTATCATACACATCTAAATTTGTATGAAGAGCAATTAATTGTATGTCATTTTGGATTAATTTTCTTATAATCGGTCCATAACTATCATTTGTAATGTTTTGAACACCTTTAAAAATTAAAGGATGATGTGCGATAATCGTATTGATATTTTGTTCAATTGCTTCATCTACTACTTCATTCGTGCAATCGAGAGCTGTTAGTATACCATTCACTTCATTTTCTTGGTTACCAATCAACAAACCTACATTATCCCATGATTCACTACTTGATAATGGTACATGCTTATCTATTACTTGTAATAAGTCTTTAATAATCATCATAGCACCTCTTTAATCTGTTTTATTTGCGCCTGTATTTCATTATAACGAGTTTGGTCTTTATGATTTTTTAGTTGATTACTAATATTCTCTAAAGATTCAATTTCTTTTTCCCATTTTTCATAAAATAATTCATCTTTTTCTATCATCAATTTAGGACCAAACTTTAATTCATTCTCACTTAATTGCATTTTCCCTTTTTTAGCAACAATAATCTCGTATATATGCTTTTTATCTTTAATCAATTGCTCTGCTTCAATGTTGTATCCTAACTTTTGCAATACTTGTCTAATTGGTAACGCATGTATATTAGCTTGTAATATTAAATCAGGGTAATGTGTCAATTTTTCTTTACCTTCATCTAATATTTGAGCAATTAAAGGTCCACCCATACCACATATTGTAATAACATCTACCGTATCATTTACAACTTCTAATCCATCGCCTAACTTTATCTCAATAGACTTCGAAAGTCCGTGTAACTCGGTGTTTTTTTGAGCTGATAGAAATGGCCCTTTAACAACTTCCCCTGCGATAGCTTCTTTTACTAAATTATTTTGAATGGCGTAAATAGGCAAATAAGCATGGTCTGATCCTATATCTGCTAATTTATTATGATTTAAGTACTCACTAACTTTTGTTAAACGTTTATTTATTTGGATCATGACATTTTCCTTTCATTAAAAAAATCTTTTGCCAAGGCAAAAGATTTTTTATTATTATTTAGCATCTTCTTTTAAATATTTGACAAGTGTGTCTAAATCTTTGTCTGAAATAGTCGCTTCGTCATGCGCAGGCATTGAACCTTTACCATCACGGATGATTTTTTTCATTTCACCAGCGTCTTTAGAACTACCAGCTAATTTAGGACCCATTCCACCTTCAAGATTTTGTCCATGACAACTTGTACAATTATCTTTTGCAAATGTTGCAGCGTCAAACTTCTCAGTTTTTTCACCGCCACCTTTGCCTTCTTTTTCTTCATCCTTGTTAGCACCATGTGCTGACATGAAGAATATTAATCCCACACCGAGTAATAAAATCAGAATAAACGGGAAAACAGGATTACGATTCATTCATACAACCTCCCTTTTATTAAACCTTCATACAATTATATTTTATATTAAAACAACGCATTGTCAAAGGCTTTTTGGGATTAATATTAACTTTTACAAATTAGTCCATAAAATCTTTCAAGCGTTTACTTCTTGATGGGTGTCTTAATTTGCGTAAAGCTTTTGCTTCGATTTGTCTAATACGTTCTCTTGTTACACCAAATACTTTTCCTACTTCTTCTAAAGTACGTGTACGACCGTCATCAAGACCAAAACGTAATCTTAATACATTTTCTTCTCTATCCGTTAATGTGTCTAAAACATCCTCTAATTGCTCTTTTAATAATTCATAAGCAGCGTGGTCAGAAGGACTTTGTGCATCTTGATCTTCTATAAAGTCACCTAAATGACTGTCATCTTCTTCACCAATAGGCGTTTCAAGTGACACTGGTTCTTGAGCAATTTTTAAGATTTCGCGTACTTTTTCTGGTGGTAAATCCATTTCTTCACCAATTTCTTCTGGTGATGGATCTCTACCTAAATCTTGTAATAATTGTCTTTGAACACGAATTAATTTATTAATCGTTTCTACCATGTGTACAGGAATACGTATAGTACGTGCTTGGTCAGCTATAGCTCTAGTGATAGCTTGACGAATCCACCATGTAGCATAAGTTGAGAACTTGAATCCTTTGTTAAAGTCGAATTTTTCTACAGCTTTAATAAGCCCCATGTTACCTTCTTGAATAAGGTCTAGGAATAACATACCTCTACCAACGTAACGTTTAGCTATACTTACTACAAGTCTTAAGTTCGCTTCAGCTAAACGAGACTTCGCTACTTCATCGCCTTTTTCTATTCTTTTAGCTAATTCAATTTCTTCTTGTGCTGTTAATAGATTTACACGTCCTATTTCTTTTAAGTACATTCTTACTGGGTCATTTATTTTTACACCTGGAGGAGCACTTAAGTCATTTAAACTTAATTTATCATCAGTATCAGTAGAATCTTTTTCGTTAATAAGGTTGATTTCATTTTCGTTGATCAAATCAAAGAAATCATCCATTTGATCTGAATCCATTTCATAATTTTGCAATTTATCAGCAATTTCTTCATGACTTAAATGTCCAGCTTTTTTACCTTGTTCAATTAATTGATGCTTAACTTGTTCAATTGTTAAAACTGCTTCATTGTTAGCGCTATTGATTTTATTTAATTCTTTGTCAGACATGAATAGGCCTCCCGGTTATTTAACTCTTACATTCTATTCCGATTATATTGTACAATTTGTTCCAAATACTGTCTTTGCAACGCCATATCACCTGATTGCATTGCTTTATTTAATTGTTCATTTAAATATTCGATTGTATTTTCTTTAATTTCTTCAGGACTGATTATATTAATATAGTCTTCAATTTCTTCACTTTCTGGATCGTCATTAATAAGCAATGAATCGAGGTACATAACGGTTTCCATAATATTATGATCTTCAATGTAACTCGAAAAATCACTAATATTAAAGACATCGTTATTCTTATAATACCCATTTAAACGTGAAAAAATCACTCTATTATTCAATGAAGTAAAATCTTCTTGATTAATCCTAGAATGATATTCTAAAAATAACTGTTTTTGATTCATAAAATGTTTTATTAATGCTTGTTCAGCTCTACCGACTTTATCTAGTTTTTTTTCCTTGAAATCCGGAACATATTGGTCGTAATCGATAGTATTTTGAACTATATTAGGCGAGAGTTGATTTTTTAGACTGTTAACATCTACTTTATACAAATCAGCAACTTGTTGCAATACTTTTTTTCTTAAAAAGTCTGAGCGAATAAGATTTATATCATTAATTAATTCTTCTAAGTGTTGCTCGTGTTTTAAATCGTTGTTTTCATTAGCATAATATAATTGTTGTGCTTTAAATCCAACAAATGATTGTTTTTGGCTATCTACAAACGATTTAAACGCTTCGTTTCCGTACTCTGTAATATAATCATCAGGGTCCATTTTTTTAGGTAAATGAACTACATAAACATTTATGCCTTCATTTAATAATATTTTACCTACATTTAAAGCCGCTTCATTCCCTGCGAAATCTCCATCATACAGCAAAGTTACATTAGATGCCAGTTTTTTGACCATAATAATATGTTCTTTTGATAAAGCTGTTCCCATTGTTGCTACAACTTGCTTTATATCCGCTTGATCTGCTTTAATAACATCCATAAAGCCTTCTAATAATATCACTTCATCGTTTTGTCTAATAAACTTTCTTGCTCGATCGATATTATAAAGCATTTTTCTCTTTTGAAATATAGGAGTTTCTGGGCTGTTTAAGTATTTAGGTGTCTGATCTGTATATGTACGCCCTGAGAAACCAACTGTTTTACCTTGAAAGTTTAATAACGGGAATATTATTCTATCTCTAAATCTGTCGAAATAATCAAAAGTTTCATCATTTCTACTTAATAACCCTGCCTCAAACGCTAATACTGCATCATATCCATTTTTTTCAAGAAAATCATGAGTAAATTTAGAATGGTTAGGTGAATAACCAATTTTTCTATCATTAATTAATTCATCTGTAAATCCTCTAGATTTTAAATATGCTAAAGCTTCTTCGCCTTCTTCAGTATGTTTCAAAATATAATGAAAGTTATTTGCCATTAGTTCGTGCATTTCAATCATTTTTATATGATCGTCTACTATTGCCTCAGAAGAACTCGGTTCATTACTTTCAACATGAATATCTACTCTACTTCCAAGTTCTTTTACTGCTTCAACAAATGGAATATCCTTAATTTCTTGAATAAATTGAAAGACGTTACCACCTTTTTTACAACCAAAACAATGACATATTTGTTTATCTTCAGAAACAGAAAAGGACGGTGTTTTTTCATCATGGAAAGGGCAAAGTCCAATATAATTACGACCTCTTTTTTCTAACTTTACATATTCACTTACAACATCTAATATGTCATTTTTTTCCCGAATTTCGTTTATTGTTTCTTGTTCAATTCTCATTATTTCACCCTTTAGCGGTTTTGTTGAGTAATGATTTTTATAATATCATTAGCTGTTTCTTCTATTGCTTTATCTGACACATCAAGTACAGGACAGCCAATTTTATCAACTACTTCTTCAAAATAGTGTAACTCTTCTTCAATACGGTCATCTTTCGCATAATTTGCATCATCACTTAAACCTAATTGTATTAATCTCGCTCTTCTAATGGCATTTAAATTTTTTTGATTAATTTTAAGCGCTATACATTTTTTTGGATCAATATCAAATAATCCTTCTGGAGGTGCTACTTCCGGAACTAATGGAACGTTCATCACTTTATATCTTTTGTGAGCTAAGTATTGCGATAAAGGGGTTTTAGAAGTTCTAGATACGCCTATTAGTACAATATCTGCTTTAGGTAATCCTCGTGGGTCTCTTCCGTCATCATATTTAACAGCAAATTCAATAGCTTCTATCTTCTTAAAATAATCTTCATCTAATTTATGAATATTGCCTGGTTCATTAAGAGACTTTTCATTTAACTCATTGCTCAGTATTGTCATTAATGGCCCCATAATATCTACGTTTTCTATGTTATGTTCTTCTAGTTGTTCCTTTAAGTAATTTCTCATATCAGGTTTAACCAATGTATATACAACGATTGATTTTTGTTCTAAAGCGAGTGATACTACTTCATTAATATTATTTTCATTTTCGATGTAAGGCAATCTAACAATATCCAATGCATTACCTTCTGTTTTAAATTGTGAAGTACATGCTTTAGTTACAAGTTCAGCTGTTTCTCCTACTGAATCAGATGCAATGATTATTCTAATTTCTTCCATTTGAAATATTCCTCCTACTCGTCTTCGATAAGTGAAACAAAAGCCCTAGTTATAGTAGTTTTTGTTATTCTACCTTTAACCTTCAATTTATTATCTTTTACTTTTTTCACTACTGGTAATGCATCGATTTGCTTATCAATTAATAATTTAGCAGCATAGATTAATAAATCTTCTTCTAAACAAACCGTAATGTTTGGCATGCGGCTCATATTTATACTTACTGGTGTCTCTTTTAAGCTTTGACCACCAATTGCTGCTCTTAAAAGGTCTTTTCTTGAACATACACCTATTAAATAACCTTCTTTATCGATAACAAACAATGTTCCTACATCTTCTAAAAACATTTTACAAATTGCTTCATATACTGAAACACTTTCTTCTATAACAACTGGTATAGCCATAGATTCTTTAATTGTTATTTTTTTGATAGAATCACTTAATAATTGTGTACTAGATTTCCCTGTATAAAAATACCCTACCCTCGGTCTGGCATCTAAATATCCAGCCATTGTTAAAATAGCGAGATCCGGTCGTAAAGTTGCTCGCGTTAAGCTTAATCGTTGAGCAATTTTTTCTCCTGTTATCGGGCCATTATTTTTCACAATTTGAACGATTTGCTCTTGTCTTTGATTTAATTCGATTTCTCTCACCCCTTCAAACACAACTCAGTTATATTGATTATAACATGACTGATAAAATATACTCAATTTGAATACTTGTTTTTACTTGATTAGTACCAGATTGCGTGCTATATTTTAATTAACTTTGAAATTAAAAGCGAGTTAAGGACGGTGAAAGCTTAACAATAAAGTTTTGGCTTACAAATATATATATAAAGTGAGTGGCTACACTAATTTGGGTGGAACCGCGGGTAATATACTCGTCCCAAGGCATTGATACTTGATGTCTTGGGGCTTTTTTAATTAAATGAGGAGTGAATTTTTTTATGGCAAAAGATATGGATAAGATAGTTACGTTAGCGAAACACAGAGGTTTTGTATTCCCAGGAAGTGAAATTTATGGTGGTTTAGCTAACACATGGGATTACGGTCCTCTAGGTGTAGAATTAAAGAATAATATCAAAAAAGCTTGGTGGCAAAAATTTATTCAGCAATCTCCGTATAACGTTGGTTTAGATGCTGCAATTTTAATGAATCCAAAAGCTTGGGAAGCATCAGGACATTTATCAAACTTTAACGACCCAATGATTGATAACAAAGATTCAAAAATTCGTTATAGAGCAGATAAACTAATTGAAGATTACATGCAAAATGTTGAAGGCGATGAGAACTTTATTGCTGATGGCATGAGCTTTGATGAAATGAAACAGTTAATTGAAGACAAAGGTATCACTTGTCCAGAAAGTGGAACAGCTAACTGGACTGACATTAGACAATTCAATTTAATGTTTAAAACTTTCCAAGGTGTAACAGAATCATCTACAAACGAAATTTTCTTACGTCCTGAAACTGCACAAGGTATTTTTGTTAACTACAAAAATGTTCAGCGTTCAATGCGTAAAAAATTACCATTCGGTATTGGACAAGTTGGTAAATCATTTAGAAATGAAATAACACCAGGTAACTTTATTTTCAGAACAAGAGAATTTGAACAAATGGAACTAGAATTCTTCTGTAAACCAGGTACTGAAATTGAATGGCAAAATTACTGGAAAGATTTCGCAGCAAATTGGTTAACAGATTTAGGTATTAAAAAAGAAAATACTAAAATGCGTGATCATGATGAAGATGAATTAAGTCACTATTCAAATGCTACAACTGATATTGAATATAAATTCCCGTTTGGTTGGGGAGAACTATGGGGTATCGCTTCAAGAACAGACTATGATTTAAAACAACATAGTGAATTCAGTGGTGAAGACTTCAATTATCACGATCAAGAAACAAATGAAAAATACATCCCTTATTGTATTGAACCATCACTTGGTGCAGACCGTGTAACATTAGCATTTTTATGTGATGCTTATGAAGAAGAAAACAAAGGTGAAAAAGAGCAACGTACAGTAATGCATTTCCACCCCGCTCTAGCACCATATAAAGCAGCAATTTTACCATTAAGTAAAAAGCTATCACCTGACGCTATTAAAGTTTATGAAAAATTAAGTGCAAACTTCGCAATCGACTTTGACGAATCACAATCTATTGGTAAACGTTACCGTCGACAAGACGAAATTGGTACACCTTACTGTATTACTTTCGACTTCGACTCATTAGAAGATAATCAAGTAACAGTACGTGACCGTGATACAATGGAACAAATTCGTATGCCAATTGATGAAGTTGAAAACTTCTTAGCGGAAAAAATTAAATTTTAATTTTTAATTTAGAAAACATACACCCCTTAAATGAGCGTTTAAATCTCATTTAAGGGGTGTTTTTATATTTTTAAATTTTCAAGTTGCTTTATTAACTTTTTGGTTTTAAAAATAACGCCTATATATTCATCGTACATATTATCGATAAGGTTTTGTATTTCTTTTTTTATATCATCATTGATTTTAAAACTATTTAAATTCTGTATTGGTAATTGATACATTAAATTCATAAGATACAATGCTCTATTTGAAATCCTAAATGCATGTTCATCATGAATTAATGCCTGATTACTTAAGGGACCATTATATATAAAGCTGTAAGCATTAAGTTGTTGTTGATCCATATCACCTGTTACAACACATGCATTAAACCTTGGTTCATAACCATATTTAGGCATACATTTTAAAGCGACAATCATACTCATTGTGTCAGCGTCGACACCCTTCTCTACCGCTTGAAAAATACCTAGCAATAATTCATAGAAAAATGCATCATGCTCTTCAGCTTCAAGTGCTTTATCTATTACTTCTATGCAATAAGCACCATAAGCGCTTTTAAATATATCACTTTGCATCATTCTATGACTATTAATAATGTCAGCAGAAGTTAAAGTGCCCATTCCTTTAAATTTAGAAAAAATAAACAAGCCATGTACAAAGGGTTGAGTAGCACCTTGTAAATGATGACTTGTTTTTTTTGCACCTCTAGCCATAAGCGGAACTTTATGACCATGTTCATTTAAAATTGTAATGATTTTATTATTTTCACCGTAATCTACAGAGCGAATGACAAAACCTTCTTGTTTATAAAGCACTTTATCATCGCCTCCATTCTCATTAATACTCGTCTTCGCGATAACCCATTTGCTTAATAAAGTTAGGTTTATTACGCCAATCTTTTTGTACTTTAACCCATAAATCTAAATAAACTTTAGAACCTAACAACATTTCAATGTCTCTACGTGCCCGTTTACCTATTTCTTTAAGCATTTTTCCCCCTTTACCGATGATAATACCTTTTTGTGAATCACGTTCTACATAAATTGTTGCTTCTACATGAACTTTTTCATTTTCAGCTTTTGTCATTTTATCGACATTTACACCTACTGCATGTGGTATTTCTTGATTCGTCAAATGCAAAGCTTTTTCTCTGATTAATTCTGCTACAACAAATTGTTCAGGGTGATCAGAAATTTGGTCTTTTGGATAATACATTGGACCTTCTTCAAGATATTTTTTGAATTGAGCTAATAACGTTTCAATATTTAAGCCTTCTAAAGCTGATATTGGAACAATTTCTGCAAATTCCATAGTTTTTTGATATTTTTCAATTTCAACTAATAATTGGTCAGGGTGTATTAAATCAATTTTATTTAAAACTAAAAACACTGGTGTTTTAGTTTGTTTAAGTAACTCAATGATATATTCATCACCTTTACCTATGCTTTCATCAACATTTACCATAAACATGATTAAATCCACTTCTTTTAAAGTGTTTTTCGCTATTTTCATCATGTAATCTCCTAAAGCATGTTTAGGTTTATGAATACCTGGCGTATCAATAAATATCATTTGTGCATCATCCGTTGTTAATACACCTTGTACTTTATTTCTAGTAGTTTGTGCTTTATCTGACATAATCGCAACTTTATGACCTATAACTTTATTCATAAATGTTGATTTGCCGACATTAGGTCTACCTATAATAGATATAAAACCTGATTTAAATTCGCTCATTTATCCTAAATCCTTTCCTGAGAAACCGAGTGGTAATAATTCATTAACAGTCGTTTCAATTCTTTCTTCTGTTTGATTTGTTAAAAATACTGGCATATCATCGTCACATAGTTCTTTAAGTACTTGTCTACATGTTCCACATGGTGAAGAAGGTTCATCAGCATCAACTGTAATTGTAATACATTTGAAATCACCAGGTCTATAACCATCTGACATTGCCGCCACTAAAGCTGATCGTTCTGCACAAATAGTTGATGGATAGGCTGCGTTCTCAATATTTGCGCCATAGTATGTTTTCCCGTCTTTCGTTATTAAATAAGCACCTACATTAAATTTAGAGTAAGGTGTATACGCTCTTTTTTGTGCTTCTCTAGCACCTTCATACCATTCTTTTAAAAATTCCATATTTTCCATCCCCTTAAAAAATATTTAACAATTTAGGTAAAAATATTATTATCCCGATAATGATAGCCATAATAGATGCTAATAATACTGCTAAAGCAGCTGTATCTTTAGCGTGCTTTGCTAGTATATGAAAATCATCAGTGTACATGTCTACAATGTATTCTATTGATGTATTGAGCACTTCTGTTATTAAGACTATAAAAATGGCAATTAAAACAAATAACCATTCATACAGATTTAACTTAAAAACAAAACTCAAAACAATAACAATCAGTGCCATTAATAAATGAAATAAAAAATTATTATCTTTCTTTAGAATCGTAAAAAGTCCTACTACAGGAAATTTAAACCTATTAAAAAATTTATTCACGTGTAAGTCCAAACTCAGTTAAAATTTCATCTTGTCGTGAAAACATTTCTTTTTCTTCTGATTCTGTCATATGATCATAACCTAGTAAGTGTAAAAAGCCATGTAATGCTAAAAATCCTAATTCTCTACTTAAGCTATGATTATATGATTCTGCTTGCTCTTTAGCAACTTCTAAACAAATTATGATATCACCTAATATTCTAGGCATATCTAATCCTTCAATCTCTGGTTCATCTTCTTCTAGAGAAAATGAAATAACATCTGTTACTTTATCTTTATCTCTATAGTCTCTATTGATTGCTTGTATTTCGCTTTCATCGACAAATGAAATAGATAATTCTGCTTCTTCTTCAATTTTTTCCTTTTTAGCAGCAAATTTTAATAGTGATTCTATTTGTTCTTTCGTATCTTGATTAATGACGTTGTGATCATCAATAAAATCCATTGTTAACATGTTATTTCTCCTCTTCATAAGCGTTAATTATTTTACCAACTAATGGGTGTCTGACAACATCAGTTTGTTCTAAGTAAGTAATTTCAATACCTTTAATACCACTTAGCTTTTGGTCCGCTTCAATTAAACCACTTTTAACGCCTTTAGGTAAGTCAATTTGTGTTCTATCACCCGTGACTACCATTTTTGAGCCAAAACCTAATCTTGTTAAAAACATTTTCATTTGCGGTAAAGTTGTATTTTGGGCTTCGTCTAATATAACGAATGCGTCATCAAGCGTACGCCCTCTCATATAGGCTAAAGGAGCAATTTCAATTGTACCTCTTTCTATTAAGCGCGCTGTTTGCTCAGTCCCTAATATAGTGTGCAAACCATCATAAAGTGGTCTTAAATAAGGGTCGACTTTTTCTTTTAAATCGCCAGGTAAGAATCCTAAAGATTCTCCAGCTTCAACTGCTGGTCTTGTTAATACGATTCTTTTAACTTTACCTAAGCGTAACGCTCTTGCAGCCATTACGACAGCTAAGAATGTTTTTCCGGTACCTGCTGGTCCTATACCAAACACTAAATCATTATTCTTAATGTTATTAATATATATTCTTTGGCCCATTGTTTTGGCTCTAATTACTTTACCATTACTATCTTTCGCAACTTCTTCGTCGTATAAATTGACTAATTTATCAATTGTACCTTTTTCAGCCATTTTCACTGCTGCTTGTACATCATTTATCGTTATATTCGAACCACTTTCAATTACTTTAAGTAAATTCATTAATACACGTTCAGCTTTTTCAACATTTTCTAAACGTTTACCACGAACACTTATTTCTTGTCCTCGTGTTAAAATATCCACCTCGAGTTCTTCTTCAATATATTTTATATGCTCATCTCCATTACCTAGTAATGCTTGAGCTTGATCCATACTCTCGATTTGAATTAGTGTAGGCATTAAATAACTCCTTTATTAGTTGAATTGTTACCACTTTAAATGTACCAAACCTTTGTCTAACGTGCAATCTTATGCACTTTATTTTGAATATTATTTAAGTTTTCCTGTGATTTAATCATTTTATTTATTTTTTGAAATTCACGTAACCTATTACTATTATTTAACTTAATATTCGGATTGATTCGAATTAATGTAATAATAAATTCTCTTTCTTCTATTGGAGAAACTTTTTCTATAATTTCTCCTTTGTATACTATTTCTATCATACTATTTCCTTCGATAGATTTCGCCATATTTAACTGTTCAATATTAAATATATTATATGTTTTTTTGAAAAGACCTCTACGTATAGTCAAGAAGTGTTCTTTTACACTATATCTCTCTAGAAGTATATTAATTATAATTAAAAACACTAGAACAAAAGTAATAAAAATTAGTAATTTATTACTTATAAGTAACGGAATTAAAGATATTAAAAATAGCAAAATTGATATCATTATAGATGAAACACTTAGTTTCTTTTTAAATATCATTTTTATCACACCTTTGTTCTTACTAAGTTTATTGTAATTCTAAATCTACAATTTGTGAATAAAAACTAAAGGTATTATCAAAATAAAAACTCAGAGAAAATTCTAGTTGTAAGAATTTCCCCTGAGTTATGCTACTCTAATAAATGTTAATCTCTAGCTATTCAACTTATTTGATGCCCTCTGGTCTTTTAAGAATTTCTGACCAAATAATACCATTAACAACATTGTTCTCGTCAATATTTACAGCTTCATCATTAAATTTATGTTTACTATTTAAGTAGAGTTGTTTAACCATCGTTCTTCTAGTTCTTTCAGAAAGTTGAGTATTATGAATAATCTCATTAGCTTCTTCTTCAAGTTTTTCAAAGCTTTCCTGTTGAACTTTAGATAAAGATTGTTTTTCTTCTTTACTAAATTCTAATAAATTTTTGATTGCTTCTTTTTGACGCTTTGGTTTATTTTTATGAATTTCTTCTTTTCTTTTATTAATCAATTCATTTTCATGAGCATCTGTTGACTGAGCTTGGCTTTGAGTTTGTGGCTGAGTTTCACTATTATTTTGCTTTGTATTTACTTGCTCAACATCTATCCCTTGTTTCTCTAGATGAGTGGATAGTTGTTTAGCTAATTGTTTATAGTGGTTAGACATTCGATCAGTCGAACTAGTTTCAGCCTTTTCTTTATAGGAATAGAACTTTTTAACTAATTCTTGTAATTCTAGTTGAGCATTATCCACTTGATTACTAGCTTGTCTTTGGACTGGCTTTTTACTCGGATTTGGATGTGCAGGCCATTGAGTATTTTGCTTTTTCTTTTTATTTTTAGCGCCATTTTCAACTATGCCACTAATCACACTAATAATAATCCAAATAACAAAGATTATAATGCCTATCTCCATTTAAATCACCTCTCTTATTCGTTCGGTGAATTTGCGTCTTGTGGATTAGTACTCTTATTTATAGCTTCTCTCATACCAGTATCAGCTTCTATATTTTTTAAATTATAATAATCTTTAACGCCGATATTGCCTGATTTAAGTGCTTCAGCCATTGCAAGAGGTACTTCAGCTTCAGATTCAACAACTTTAGAACGCATTTCTTGTACACGTGCTTTCATTTCTTGTTCTGTAGCTACAGCCATTGCACGACGTTCTTCAGCTTTAGCTTGTGCAATATTTTTATCTGCAAGTGCTTGCTCAGTTTGAAGATCTGCACCGATGTTTTTACCGATATCCACGTCTGCGATATCTATAGATAAGATTTCAAATGCTGTACCTGAATCTAAACCTTTACTTAACACTGTTTGTGAAATACTGTCTGGATTTTCAAGTACTTTCGTATGGTGTTTACTTGAACCAATTGTTGATACAATACCTTCACCAACACGTGCGATGATTGTATCTTCACCAGCACCACCAACTAAGCGATCAATATTTGCTCTAACAGTAATTCTAGCTTTCGCTTTAACTTCAATACCGTTCATAGCAACACCAGAAATAAATGGTGTTTCAATTACTTTAGGGTTAACTGACATTTGTACAGCTTCTAGAACGTCACGACCAGCTAAATCGATAGCTGCACCACGTTCAAATGCTAAGTTAATCTCAGCTCTTTGTGCTGCAATAATCGCATCTACTACTCTATCAACATTACCTCCAGCTAAATAGTGAGATTCTAATTGATTTGTAGTTAATGCTAAACCTGCTTTATGTGCTTTAATTAACGGATTAATAACTCGTCTTGGTGAAACACGTCTTAAACGCATTCCGACTAATGTTCCTATTCCTACTTTAACGCCTGCAGCTACAGCTGAAATCCATAATCCAACTGGTACAAACGAGAATAGAATCATAAGTAATACAATAACAATTACCGCAATAATGATTATGGCAATTAAACCTGATAACATATGCAACTCTCCTTAATTTAAATTTCTCTTACGACTACTCTTGTACCTTCAACCTGTACAATTTTAACTTGTTGGTCTTTTTGAATAAAATTACCATCAGAAACAGCATCTATTCTATCATCATCAACAAGGATAATACCTGAGGGTCTCAACGCTGTAAAAGTTGTACACACTTTACCAATTAAATGACTTCTATCATCATGTGATGTATAACCTGACTCTTTGTTTGTAGAATCTCTAAGAATGACTTTTTCAAAGAATGGTATTTTTCGATTAAAACCTTTCACTAATATCACCCACTCTATAGTTGTTAAAATTAAAGCAACTGCAATAATAGCGCCCATGATTAATAAATTATCACCAACTAATATAAAACTGCCGATAATTGCAATAAAACCAAGGATACCAAGTACAGCGCCTACAACAAATAATTCAATAATGACTAAAATAACACCAATTGAAAACAATAAAACGGACATTAAACTAATTTCATCAACTATTACAAAACCTATAAAAAATATAAGTGTACATATAAAACTTGCAATGCCGGCAAAGTTTATACGTTCTGAATATAGTTGATAAAGTGCGCCTAGAAAAATAATACAAGTCAAAATCAATGTAATAATTGGCGAAGATATAAAGTCACCAAATGAAGAAACACTTTGACTTGAAACAATACCTAAATTTATGTTGTTTTGAATAAACATAAGTATGTATTCATACGCTGATGTCAATATTACCACCCCTCTATTTCATTATACAATAAATCACCAGTGAACTAAAACGTATATATCTTTTATTCTAAATATTTTATAGAAAATTTTTTTATTTTCATTTTTTTCTAAAAATATCGTATACCCATGAATAGGATTGAAAAAGCTTGATATATTTATATTTTACTTAAGTCAGCTATTGCCTATATAAAAAAGCAGTCCGAAACCTATAGGTCTCGGACTGCTTTAACATTTAATTTACGCAAATAGATTTCATTATAATTAATTAATATTCTTTGAGGGAGTTCAATAGAAAATTAATTATTTAAATTTACGTTTGCGAGCTGCTTCTGATTTCTTCTTACGTTTAACGCTAGGTTTCTCATAGAACTCACGTTTACGCACTTCTTGAATCGTACCGCTTTTTGAAACTGTACGTTTAAAGCGACGTAATGCATCTTCGATTGATTCGTTTTTACGAACTACTGTTTTAGACATCTGTATTTCCCTCCCTCCAAATATCAACAAAGGTTTATATGTCAGTTACATAGTAAATATATTACTATGTACTTAAACATTATAAAATAAGTCATTTTTTAAGTCAATAATCATTTGCAATGAATCTTAATATGCAACTAATCTTTCGTCTTTATTTGTTGCATGATTGATTACTTTTACAAGTTTTCCTTTATTAATTGGATAACCTGGTTCTATTACTTTAACTTTTACTAATTCTCCAATTAGAGATTCATCTCCATCAAATTCTATCTTCATGTAATTATCTGCATAACCAACTAATTTACCATCTTTAGAGCCTTTTTCTTCAGGAATGACTTCTAATACAGTTTGGTCGAATTTTGATGCATAATCTTTTGCAAGTTGATTTGATAGTTCTATAAGTCTATGAACACGGTCATTTTTAATGTCTTCATCTACTTGATCTGTCATTCTTGCTGCAGGTGTACCTGTTCTCATTGAATATGGGAAAACATGCAGTTCAGAGAATTGATGCTTAACTATGAAATCATAAGTTTCTTGGAATTCTTCTTCAGTTTCACCTGGGAAACCAACTATAACATCACTTGTTACTGCTAAACCAGGTAATGCTTTATGAAGTTTTTGTAGTCTTTCTGAAAAATGAGCCATAGTATATTTTCTTCTCATACGTTTCAATACAGAATCAGAACCGGATTGTAATGGAATATGCAAATGCCTTACGACTTTTGTAGATTTATCGATAACATCGATAACTTCATCTGTTAATTGACTCGCTTCTATAGAAGAAATTCTAATTCTTTCTAAGTTTTCTACTTCTTCTAAATCACGTAATAATTGCGCTAAGTTATAATCTTTTAAATCTTCACCATATCCACCTGTGTGAATACCAGTTAATACGATTTCTTTATATCCTGAATTTACAAGTGTTGTCGCTTGGCTAACTACTTGTTTAGGATCTCTTGAACGCATTAATCCTCTAGCCCATGGAATAATACAAAAAGTACAGAAATTATTACAGCCTTCTTGAATTTTTAATGAAGCACGAGTTCGGTCAGTGAAATAAGGTACTTCTAGTTCTTCATATTTTCTATTCTTCATGATGTTTCCAACACCATTTATTGGCTGTCTGCTTGTCTTATAGTCTTCAATATAAGAAATTAACTTATGACGATCTTGAGTACCTACAACGATGTCTACCCCTGGTATCGCCATGATTTCTGCTGGAGATGTTTGCGCATAACAACCTGTTACACATACTACTGCATCAGGGTTTTTACGAATAGCTCTTCTTATAACTTGTCTACTCTTCTTGTCTCCTGTGTTAGTCACTGTACAAGTATTTATAATAAATACATCAGCGTTTGTTTCAAACTCTACTCTTTCGTAATCATTTTCCTTAAATAATTGCCAAATTGCTTCAGTTTCATAATGGTTAACTTTACAACCTAAAGTATGGAATGCTACTGTAGCCAACTATATTCACCTCATTAATTCTAATTGATAGCTTAAAGCAGCTAAAGCATACAATGGAGCGGTTTCAGCCCTTAATATTCTCGGTCCTAGACTTATGTTATATCCATCTTCAAATAAAGCAACTTCTTTTTCAGAAAGTCCACCTTCTGGCCCAAAGATGATTAAAACTTTTTGTCCCTTTTTTAAGTTAGAACCAATTTGATGTAAATTACTTGTTCCCCCACGTTTAGCTTCTTCTTCATAAGCTATTAATACATAATCATATTCATTTATAATATCACAAACAGAATTAAAATTCGACATATACCTGATATCTGGGATAGTCAAACGCATGCTTTGCTCACTTGCTTCTTTAATGATTTTTTGCCATCTATCAATCTTTTTAGACTGCTTTTTATGATCTAATTTAACTACAGAACGTTCAGATTGAACAGCAATAAAATGGTGTGCGCCCATTTCTGTTGCTTTTTGAATCATCCACTCATATTTATCGCCTTTTATTAATCCGCTAGCGATTGAAATCTCGACAGGTAATTCTGTCTGTCTCGTCGTGTCTTCTAATGTCAGTACTTCTATATTTTGTTCATGAAAATCTATAATTTTGCAAATCATCGATTTTTGATCATTAAAAGTGATGATAATCTCATCATCAACTGTCATTCTCATTACATTTTTTATATGGTGTATGTCTTCGTTATTATGTAGAAAAAAACGCTGATTTAACTCAGCGTTTTCAAGTAAGAAGTATCTTTGCATTGTTCTCCTACTTTCTAGCTCTTATTGAAACCCAGCCGTTTTCTTTTAAAACTTTCTCAATTTTAAAACCAACTTCGGTTAATCTATTAGTGATTTCATCGCATTTCTCATCAATGATGCCAGATGTTATAAAGAAACCACCATCGTTAAGTCTATCGTAACTATCTTCTATCATTAAATCTATAACATGCGCTAAAATATTTGCAATAATAACATCGTATTGCTCAGTTTCTTCTGTTAATAAATTCCCAGTCTCAACTTTTATACTATTTTCGCAATGATTTTTTTCAAAGTTTTCTTTAGCAACTTTAACAGCTAAGTCATCTAAATCAATAGCTTTGATAGATTTAACGCCTAATAAATAGCACCCAATGCTTAAAATGCCTGAGCCGGTACCAACATCAATCACTTTATGATTTGGCTCTACAACTTCTTCTATGTGTCTTAAACACATACTTGTAGTTGGATGATCTCCCGTACCAAAAGCCATCCCTGGATCAAGTTCTATACATAAACTGTCATCAGTGTTTTCATATTCTTCCCAACTAGGAACAATCGCAAAGCGTTCTGAAGCTTTAAAAGGATGAAAATAATTCTTCCATTCATTTTCCCAGTCTGATTCTTGAATGACTGTCTTTGAAAAAGCCAATACTTCCGGTTTAATACCATCAATATTTGAAATTGTATTTTTTATTTCTTGTTCTAGCGATTCAGTAAATACTAGTTCACTAAAATAACATTTCACTCTAATATCATGATCTGGGTAATCATCAGGATTTAATTCATATATTTCACCATAAACATCGACGTGTTCTTTATCTAGTTCAGATGAATCTTCAATAACAACACCATTTGCACCTAATTCATTTAATAGTGCTGTTACGACAGGTTCTGATTCTTCATTTATCATTATAGAATACTCAATCCAATTCACGGGCTATTCTCCTTTAAAGAACTTTTTAGCTCTATCTTTTAAACTTGAAGGTTGTTCTGTTAATGTTTCTCCACCAATTTCAGCGAATTCACGTAGTAATTCTTCTTGACGTTCTGTTAATTTATCCGGTGTTACAACTTTTACAGTTACGAAATAATCACCTTTACCATAACCATGAACATTTTGAATACCTTTTTCACGTAATCTGAACTGCTTACCAGTTTGTGTTCCTGCAGGTACTGTTAGTGCCACGCTGCCATTTAATGTCGGAACAGTTACTTCATCACCTAATGCTGCTTGAGGGAATGATAGATTTAAGTCGTAGAATATATCGTCTCCATCACGTTTGAATTTATCATGAGGTCTAACTCTAAATACCACATATAAATCACCTGCTGGACCACCATTAACACCTGGTCCACCTTTGCCTGCTAAACGAATTTGTTGATCATTATCTACACCTGCTGGTACTTTAACTTTGATTGTAACTTTTTTGTTTTGAGTACCTTTACCGTGACAATCTGGACATTTCTCTTCAAATTCTTGTCCAGTACCATTACATTCAGGACAAACTTTTTGCGTTTGCATTCTACCAAGAATTGTATTTTGTTCTACTGTTACATGACCTTGTCCATTACAATATGAACATGTTTTCTTCTTAGTTCCTGGTTTAGCACCATTACCATGACAAGTATCACATTCTACATCTTTACGAACTGTAATATCTTTTTCAGTACCAAATACTGCTTCTTCGAATGATAACGTCATGCTATATTGTAAGTCATCACCTTGTCTCGGTGCATTAGGATCTCTTCTTGCACCGCCACCAAAGAATGAACCAAATATATCTTCGAATCCACCAAAGCCAGAGAAGTCTTGACCTCCAAATCCTTGTGATCCTCCACCAAATCCTTGTTGTGATGCATTATGTCCAAATCTATCATATTGAGCACGTTTATTTTCATCACTAAGAATTTCGTATGCTTCAGATAATTCTTTAAATTTGGCGTCAGCACCTTCTTCATGGTTTATATCTGGGTGATACTTTTTTGATAATTTTCTATAAGCTTTTTTAATTTCATCTTGTGAAGCATCTTTAGATACACCGAGTACTTCATAGTAATCTCTTTTAGCCAAAAAAATCTCTCCTTTACACATTGATATATTACTAGAAAAACTTGAATTAAAAAAGCCAAAGCCAATCACATTGACTTTGACTTTTTAATGAGTAATATTATTGTTTTTTATCTTCGTCGTTAACTTCAGTATACTCTGCATCTACTACATCATCATCTGAATTCCCTTGTCCTTCAGCTGATTCTGCACCTTGTTGTGCTTGAGCAGCTTGTTCATACATTTTCACTGATAATTGTTGAACGATTTCTTCAAGAGCATCTTTTTTAGTTCTGATATCTTCAATATCGTCGCCTTCTAATGCTTTTTTCAATTCTTCTTTAGCATCTTCAGCTTTAGTTTTTTCACTTTCGTCAACATTATCACCTAAGTCAGATAATGTTTTATCTACAGTGAATACCATTTGGTCTGCTTCGTTTCTTAAATCGATTTCTTCACGACGTTTTTTGTCTTCTTCCGCATTTTTCTCTGCGTCTTTAACCATACGGTCGATTTCATCGTCTGATAGTGAAGAACTAGATTCGATTGTGATTTTTTGTTCTTTATTAGTACCTAAATCTTTAGCTGTAACATTTACAATACCGTTTTTGTCGATATCGAATGATACTTCGATTTGAGGTACACCACGTGGAGCTGGTGGTATATCAGTTAATTGGAATCTACCAAGTGTTTTGTTATCAGCTGCTAATTGACGCTCACCTTGTAATACGTGAATGTCTACCGCTGGTTGGTTATCAGCTGCTGTAGAGAATACTTGAGATTTAGATGTTGGGATAGTTGTGTTTCTTTCGATTAATACTGTAGAAACGCCACCCATTGTTTCAATACCTAATGATAATGGTGTTACGTCTAATAATACAACGTCTTTAACATCACCAGTTATAACGCCACCTTGAATAGCAGCACCCATTGCTACTACTTCATCTGGGTTAACACCTTTGTTAGGATCTTTACCGATTTCTTTTTTAATTGCATCTTGTACAGCTGGTATACGAGTAGAACCACCTACTAGAATTACTTCATCGATATCTGAATTAGATAATCCAGCATCTTTCATAGCTTGTCTAGTTGGACCCATAGTTTTTTCTACTAATTCACTAGTTAAAGCTTCGAATTTAGCTCTAGTTAAAGTAGTTTCTAAGTGTAATGGGCCATTAGCGCCACCTGAGATAAATGGTAATGAAATTTGTGTTGAAGATACACCTGATAAATCTTTCTTAGCTTTTTCTGCAGCGTCTTTTAGACGTTGTAAAGCCATTTTATCTTGTGATAAATCAATGCCATTTTCTTTTTTGAATTCTTCAGCTAAATATTGAATGATAACGTCGTCAAAATCGTCACCACCAAGTTTATTGTCACCAGCAGTTGCTAATACTTCGAATACACCGTCGCCTAATTCTAGAATAGACACGTCAAATGTACCGCCACCAAGGTCAAATACAAGTACTTTTTGATCTTGCTCTGTTTTATCTAAACCGTATGCTAAAGCTGCTGCAGTTGGCTCGTTAATAATACGTTCTACTTCTAAGCCAGCGATTCTACCAGCGTCTTTAGTTGCTTGACGTTCAGAGTCATTAAAGTAAGCTGGAACTGTGATTACTGCTTTAGTTACGTTTTCGCCTAAATAACTTTCTGCTGTTGATTTAAGATTTTGTAGAATCATTGCTGAAATTTCTTGTGGAGTATACTCTTTATCTTCTACTTTTTCTTTGTAATCAGTACCCATATGACGTTTTACTGATTGAATTGTATTAGGGTTTGTTACTGCTTGACGCTTAGCAACTTCACCTACTTGAGTTTCACCGTCTTTAAATGCTACTACTGATGGTGTAGTTCTGTTACCTTCAGGGTTTTGAATAACTTTAGGTTCTCCACCTTCTAATACTGATACTACTGAATTTGTTGTACCTAAGTCTATACCTATTACTTTACTCATAAGAAAATTCCTCCAATTATTTATTTGCGTTTTAAATTCAATTAATTATTCATTTACTTTAACCATTGCTGGTCTTAAAACGCGTTCTTTTAATTTGTAACCTCTTTGTAGTTCTTCAGTAATAACACCTGATTCAAAATCAGGATTGCTATCTTGCATAACTGCTTGATGTACAGTTGGATCAAATTCTTTATTCTCTGACTCAATTTCTTCTAGACCATTTTCTTTTAATGATCTCAATAAGTCATCATAAACCATTTGTACACCTTTTTTAAATGATACGAAATCTTCTGATTCGCCTTCTTGTTTTAGTGCGCGATCCATGTTATCCAATGCTGGCAACACATCTGTTAAAACACGTTGTGCTTGGTAATCTTTCGCCACACTAGCTTCTTGTTTCATTCTACGCTTGTAATTTTCAAACTCAGCATACAAACGTAAGTATTTTTCTTCTTCTTCGTTTAATTTTTCTTTTAATTGTTCGAGTTCAGTTTCCGGAATTTCGACTGTTTTTTCAGTCTCTTCAACCTCTTCTACATTTTCAACTTCTTCATTTTCGTTACCATTAGTTTCTTCAGTGGCAACGTTTTGAGATTGTTCAGACGACTCGTCGAATTTTTCATTTTGATTTTCTTCCGTCATTTCATGCCCTCCATTTTCTTTCCTTATTTAAAAATGATTCAAAAGTTGAATCACTTTATTGTAATGCATTGCAGTTGGACCTATAACGGCTAAATGACCGCTTATATCTCCCGAAATCTCATAACTTGTACTTACTATTGAAATACCTTCTAAGTCCTGATTAATTTCTTGTCCAATGTTTACGCTAATGGAATCATTAGCTGTTTCGTTTAAAAATTGGGCAATTCGTTCAGATTCCAGATACTTTAAAATTGACTGTATCATGGACACATTCGAAACGTTTAACGCCTCAATCAAGTGCATTTTTCCACCTAAAAACATTTCTTCATTTTGATCATTAATTTGTGTAATTAGCGCGTACTTAAAATTATTTATAAATTGTTGATCAATAAATGACAACGTTAATGATTCTAACGTGTTTATCAATGTAGATAAAGTATTTTGCTTAAAATGTAGATTCAAGTAATTCATAAACTTTTCTATTTGTTCATGTGTTATGAGTTTAGAAATTTGTAAATGAACTTTCTCTACATATCCATCTGCAAAAACGATAACACTCATTAAATGATTAGGGTTCACTCTAACGAAATGAATTTCAAAAATATGTCTTGAAAATTTATTGGGTCCTAATACAACAGTCGTATAATGAGAACGATTGGATATTTCCAAAGCTAACCATTTTAGCATTGCATTAACATCATATTGATTATCATCATAAAATTGGTTGAACCAGTCTATTGATTGTTTACTACGTGATTTAACCTTTAGTAATTGGTCAACATAATGTCTAATTCCTTTTTCAGAAGGAACTCTTCCTGATGAAGTATGTGTCTTCTCGAGGAGTTCTAATTCTTCTAATTGTTTCATCTCATTTCTAACTGTTGCTGGGCTTATAGGCAATTGATGCCTTTCAATAATCGACTTAGAACCAATTGGCTGGCCTAACTCAACATAATCCTCAACAATTACATTTAGTATTTGTAATTGTCTCTCAGTAATCATGTTATCACCTCGATTAGCACTCTATCTATCCAAGTGCTAATTATAATTTATCAAATTGGTCAAAGTAAGTCAACATTAAACCCTCGAATTTTTGAAAGATTTTTCTTTCTTTTATTTAAGTTAATAAAAACTGCTCAAATACTTCGTTACCAATGATTTGACCACGTTCACTTAAGTATAAATAATCTTCATTTTCATTTAACAAACCATTTTCCAATAAATTATTAACCTTTTGACCAAATACTTCTTCAATCGTTTGATCAAATTTTTTGTAAAATCTAGATTTTGAAACACCTTCAGTCATGCGTAAGCCTAAGAACATTTGCTCTTCCATTTGCTCTTTCAATGTAACTTCACTATTTTGCAGTACAGGCATTTCTCCATTAGTTAGTTTATTTATATATTGATTAACCGGATTAATATTACTATATCTCACACCGTTTATATATCCGTGTGCGCCAGCTCCGAAACCATAATATTCTTCATTCTTCCAATATACTTTGTTATGAAGTGATTCATGGCCTACTTTAGAAAAATTAGATATTTCATATTGATGTAGAGGTGATTTTTTTAATTTATTTTGTAAGTGTTGATACATTTCTTCACCTAAATCTTCATTAGGTAATTTTAATTTTCCTTTTCTATATAAATTATAGAATTGAGTTTTAGGTTCAAGTATAAGTGCATAGCTTGAAATGTGGTCAACATCAAGTGATAATGCTTTATCTATTGATTCATCAAATTGTTTCAACGTTTGACCAGGTAAGTGAAACATTAAATCTAAACTAACTGAGCCTATATTATGTTTTCTAGATAACTTAACTGCTTTTTCAATATCGTCACTATGATGTGTACGTCCTAAAATTTCTAATAAACCATCATCAAAAGTTTGCACTCCAAGTGATAACCTATTAACACCATATTTTTTTAAAAGTTTAATTTTACCTTCAGTTAGTTCATCCGGGTTTGCTTCAAACGTATATTCATCAGTTACAGTAAATAAATCATTTATTGATATTAGTAGTTTTTCTAATTGAACTTCTGATAATGCTGTTGGCGTCCCACCTCCAACAAAAATTGTTTCTACAACTTTATCTTTGCGAGTAGACATTTCTTTTATTAAGCAATCTAAATATTCATCAACAGGCTGATTGGCTATAAAAAACTTATTAAAATCACAATAAGTACAAATTCTAACGCAGAAAGGTATATGAATATATACACTTTTAGCCATTTAAATCCTCCTTTAAAAATAAAAACAGCTACTTAAACGCAGCTGTTTTTATTTTAATCTTCATCCATTTTCAGTACTGCTAGGAATGCATCTTGTGGAATCTCAACGTTTCCGACTGACTTCATCTTAGCTTTACCGGCTTTTTGTTTTTCAAGTAATTTACGTTTACGACTAATGTCACCACCGTAACATTTTGCTAATACATTTTTACCCATAGATTTTATGTTTGTACGTGCTACTATTTTATTACCAATTGCTGCTTGAACTGGCACCTCAAATTGTTGTCTAGGAATTAATGTTTTAAGTTTATCTACAATTGCTTTACCTCTTTCGTAAGCAAATTCTTTATGCACAATAAAGCTTAACGCATCTACTTGGTCTCCATTTAATAAGATATCCATTTTCACAAGTTTACTTTCTTGATATCCGATTAATTCATAGTCGAAAGAAGCATAACCTTTCGTATTAGACTTCAATTGATCAAAGAAATCAAATACAACTTCAGATAAAGGAATTTCATAAATAATATTCACTCGAATATCATCTAAATAATCCATTGTAACGAAATTACCACGTTTTTTCTGACATAATTCCATTACTGCTCCTACATAGTCACTTGGTACCATCATAGTCGCTTTAACATACGGTTCATAAATCGTGTTGATTTTTTGTGGATCTGGGAATTGTGAAGGGTTATCAATTTCAACTTTCTCTCCATCTGTTAATTCACATTCGTAAATAACTGAAGGTGCAGTTGCTATTAATTCAATGTTAAATTCACGTTCAATTCTTTCTTGTATTATTTCCATGTGTAATAATCCTAAAAATCCAGTTCTGAACCCAAAGCCTAATGCTTGAGATGTTTCTGCCTCAAATTCTAAAGAAGCATCATTCAATTGAAGTCTTTCTAAAGCTTCTCTTAAGTCATTATATTTACTATTGTCTATTGGATAAAGCCCACAGAATACCATTGGATTCATTTTCTTATAACCTTGAAGTGGTTTGTCTGCAGGTCTGTCAGCATTTGTTATCGTATCACCTACGTCAGAATCAGCAACGTTTTTAATAGATGCAATTATATATCCAACATCACCTACTGATAAAGTTTCAACTGGTAATGGTTTAGGTGTATTAATACCTACTTCCGCAACTTCAAAAGTTTTACCTGTGGACATCATTTGAATTTTGTCTCCGGCTTTAACTGACCCTTCAACTATTCTAATTGAAGAAATTACACCTCTATAAGCATCGTAAGTAGAATCAAATATTAATGCTTGTAGTGGATTTTCTGGGTCACCTTCTGGTGGTGGTACTATTTCAACGACTTTCTCTAATATTTCTTCTATACCAATATTAGCTTTCGCACTTGCAAGTACCGCATCACTCGCATCTAAACCAATAACATCTTCAACTTCTTGCTTTACCCGTTCCGGTTCAGCAGCAGGTAAATCGATTTTGTTTATTACTGGAATCAACTCTAAGTCATTGTCTAAAGCAAGATAAACGTTTGCTAAAGTTTGTGCTTCGATACCTTGAGCTGCATCTACGATAAGAATAGCCCCTTCACATGCAGCTAATGAACGTGATACTTCATAAGTAAAATCGACGTGTCCCGGTGTATCAATTAAATGTAGTATGTATGTTTCCCCATCTTTCGCTGTATAATTTAATTGAACAGCGTTTAATTTGATAGTTATACCACGTTCTCTTTCTAAATCCATTGAATCTAATAATTGAGACTTCATATCTCTCGTCTCAACACTTTTCGTATTTTCCAAAATTCTATCAGCTAATGTTGATTTTCCATGATCAATATGAGCAATAATAGAAAAGTTTCTTATTTTCTTTTGGCGCTCTAGGCGTTTCATTCTGTCCATTTGAACTCCAACTTTCTCGTTAATTTTACATCTTCAGATGTAAGTAGCATCTTTGATATGATACCTTCTTTATAGAATAAATGCAAACCAATTACCAAACTGTTCATAAAGTGTTAAGCTTTATAAGGAATATGTAAATAATGATTGCACTTAAGGCGTACATTTGATAAAATATTTTTTGTTGCAATCAAATTATTTGATCACGGACAACATATTTAGGAGGTGACTCTCATGCCAAACATTAAATCTGCAATTAAACGTGTTTCTGTAACTGAAAAGAAAGACGCTGCAAACATTTCACAAAAAAATGATATGCGTTCAGCTGTTAAATCTGCAAGAACTGCTATCGAAAATAATGCTGATAACAAAGGTGAATTAGTTTCATTAGCTATCAAAAAAGTTGATAAAGCTTCTAAAAAGAACTTAATTCATTCAAATAAAGCTAACAGAATTAAATCTAGCTTAATGTCTAAAGCTAACTAATTAACAAAAGCTACAGTTCATCTGTAGCTTTTTTATTTTTAAATTTTCAAGATAAACAACTCTAAAATTAAAACTTTATCCATGTATGAAGATTTTAATTCATAGTCAGTATCAGCACATATATCTATCGTCTTTAACAGTCTTTCTAAAGATAAATTTCTTATAATTCTTAAGGCTAATTTCACTCTATAAGGATGTACTCCTATTGTTTTAGCAATTTGTTGCTCACTGTAACTTTTGCCGGCTAATATTTTACATTGATAGTACAATCTATAATTACTTGTTATTAATGCTAACAACTTAATAGGCTCTTCTTTCAAATTTATTAAATCTTTTAGCAATTCAATAGACTTCTCTTTTTTTCCTTTTTGTATATACTCCGTTAATAAAAATACATTTTGTTCAAGAGAACGGCTAACTATTTCAGTAACATCTTTTTTATTAATAACTGGTTCATCACCAATAAATAAAATTAGTTTTTCTAATTCTGCATGTATAATATTAAATTGAATACCAGTTAACTCTAAAAATGCGACGAGTGCGTCTTCTTTAATGTCTTTATACTGCTCATTTAAATATGACTTAATCCATTGTTTCATTTCTTGTTCTGACATTTGCTCTATTTTATTTAGTGTTGCATTCTTTTTAACAGTTTTTACGAGTTTCTTTCTTTCGTCTAATTTTTCGTTACTTACATCAAAAACTACTAGCGTATCTCCATCATATTGCTCTATAAATTCAAGTAAAGCATCAGTACTATGGTTAATGCTATTATTCACTTTTTCACCTGTAAATAAGTAAGCATTTTTAATATGAACAACTTTCTTGTCTGAGAGGAAAGGTAAAGTTAACGCTTCTTCTATTGCATTAGAAATGGGTGTTTCGTATAAATCATATTTGGCGTAATTGAATTCATCACGCCCTTCTTTTAAATATTGATTGATAATTTCGTTAGATTTTTTCTCTATTAATGCATCTACTGCACCATAATTTAATACAATATTATCTTTCAAAATAAGTCTTCCTCTCTTATAAAGTTCTAATTAAGTATAGCATTTTTAAGCTTATTATCATATAATGAATGTAAGTATAGGAGGGAGTCATATGAACAGATTTGAAGGTGAAAATACTCAAGGGCGTAACAATGACGTTAAAGACTCTGGATTAGGTTTTATTGTAGGCTTCTTATTTTTAGCAGCGATTTATATCATTGCTCAAGTATTCAGCTTACTACCTAACTAATAGTACATATTTATATTTTTTAATCAAGGCTGGGACATAATAATGTCTCAGCCTGATTTATTGTAATCGTATAAACCATTAGTTGTTGATATCCCAGCTTTAGTCAATGTGATGGTTATTCCCCCTATATCTTGCGTGTTTAATATTTTACATTTATGGTTTTGAAGTTTTTTAATAGTTACTTTTTTAGGTAAGCCATATTTATTTCCTCTACCAGCACTTATAATACATAACCTAGGTTTCACTCGAGATAAAAATTCTTCAGTTGAACTCGTTGAACTACCATGATGTCCGACTTTTAAAATATCATATTGATGATCAATTTTATTTAAAACTGTTCGTTCATTATTCTGCGTTGCATCTCCTGTAGAAATTATCTTCTTATTGTAAACTTCTAATTCCGTTATGATTGAATTTTCATTTTTATCAGGATGACTTTTTGTATCTTGATTATAAAACCTATAAATCGCTTTACCTACTTTTATATTTTTCAACCCTACACTATCAATAATAGTTATTCCTTTTTGTTCAAGGCTACTAATTAGTAACTTCAATTCTTTGTTATCCCAAGTTCTTTTATTTATTATTAGATTTTTAATTTTTATTTTTTGGCTTAATTCTTCTAGTTCTCCCATATGATCTAAATGTGGATGTGATACAATTAAATAATCGATTTTTCGAATGCCTTTTTCATGAAGTTCAGGTATTAATACAGACTTTGTATAAGAAAGTTCATTATCTTTGATTTGCCAGTCTTTTTTATTTGATAACATTTTACCGCCTGTATCTATCATTACAATTTGATTTGTATCTTTATGATATGAAACCATTGCATCCCCTTGTCCCACATCCAAAAACCTTAATATCACTCTATCTTCTTTAAAATCATAAGTTACAGTTATAATAACTAATATAAAAATAATAATAGCTTTAAAAATTTTCTTTTTAAGAATATACATACTTATCATCACACAAATAATAAATATTAGAAAATACGATATATGAGAAAGATTCCTTACTACAATATCTTCTATATTGAAATTATTTATTATTTGTATAATATCAATAGTTATACTTAACATTAAATCTGTTAAATATATCAAAATATTAGGTACAAAGCCGATTGTTACATAGATAATCAAAAAAATCATAACTAGAGGGAATAATATTAATTCAAACCAAGGAATAAAAAAGAAGTTGGTTAATAAACCTAACCATTGAAAAGTATTAAAATGCATAATAAGAATAGGAAAAGTAGAAATTTGAGCTATTAAGTTAATACATATTAGTTTATAAATGAAATGAAATGTTTTAATAATGGGGATAGTAAGTAGTAAAAATGTAGAAACTAAATAAGATAATTGAAAACCTATGTCATAAATTATAAACGGTTTATACATGACAGACAAAATAAAGGTAATTAAAAGAATTTGTAGTGAATCAAGACGTGTAAACTTTTTAATCACAAGATATAACATTACAACAGCTACTGCTCTTATAACACTTGGACTTAATCCTGTTAATACTGCATATATAGGTAATAAAATAAAAATAATCAGTTCTGCCTGATGATATCTTAGCTTAAATTTCAACAATATATTAAACAAAAACACACTGAGTAAGGCAACATGTAAACCACTTACTGCATACAAGTGGTATATACCTAAATGTTTTAATTCTTCAATTCGTTCGCTAGATAAATACTTCGTTTCGCCTAAAGTCAATGCAATAATATCTTCAATATATTCTGAATTTAACTTTTTTAAATTTAAAATAAGATGTTCCCTATGAAACTGCAATTTTTCTAAAAGATTCAATTTACTATTAATACAAGATTTGAGAAACGGTTGTTTAATTTTAATGATGCCTTCAATATCTTGTTGGATAAGATATTCTTTATAGTTAAACTTCAAACTATTAGTATTAGGTAAAGGGTCACTATAATCATAATAAACTTCACATTTTTTAAATAAAGGTAAGTTATTAAGGATTTTATCTTTTTCTTCTTTAGATTTAATTGTGTAATAAACTTGATAAGTTTTACCTTTTTGTTGAGCAATTGATTTAAATAAATCACCGTCAATTACCATATCATCTTTAAATTCTATAAAATCATGTAACGGTGCTTTGTTACGCTTTTCATGATTAAACGAATCCAATTGTGGTAGTTGTATTGACGGTAAAATTAAATAACCAATTACGACAAAGATAATACCAAGTATCGCAATTCTATATGATTTCAATTTGATCATACAACTTAGTATGACTATACTTAAAAATATCATCCCGATATAAATATTAAAGACAATTAAAATACCTGATAATAAATATAAGGCTAAGTAGAAATACATAACGCTGCATAACCTATTATTTTAAATATTTCACAATATCTTCAGGATGGAAATCAATTCTTTCAAAATGAACACCTGATTGTTCTAATAACTGAATCGCATATGTATGATTGTGATAATCGTCTGCATAATAAATTTGTTTAATGCCAGCTTGTATTATAGATTTAGTACAGTTTAAACAAGGAAAGTGTGTTACATATATTGTTGCGTCTTCTGAAGATACACCCAATTTTGCGCACTGAATAATAGCGTTCATTTCAGCATGAATTGTTCTTATACAATGTCCGTCGACAACTAAACATCCATTATCAATACAATGTTCTTCACCTGAAACAGACCCATTGTATCCCCCTGCAATCACTCTATTATCTTTAACGATAGTTGCACCTACCGACAACCTTTCACATGTTGATCTTAGTGATAACAAATGGCTTTGAGCCATAAAATATTCCTTCCACTTGATTCTTTCCATATTAATCATCCAACCTTTCATATACTATTATTGTAAGTATTATGTTTATGAAATGCAATTTCAATTTAAAATGACATATTCTTTCAAAGATTCTACTGTTTTATCTCCAAATCCTTTTATCTTCTTCATATCGTCTATAGATTTAAAATCTCCTTTTGCTTCTCTATATTTTATAATTGCGTCGGCTTTACTTGGTCCTATCCCCGGTATTTTCTGTATTTGTTCTTTAGTTGCAGTATTAATATTTACTTCAACATTTTCATTTTGACTACTTTGCTTATTCAAATTTGAAGGTATTTGTTCACCTTTCATTGGAACATATATACTCATTTGATCTTTTAATTTCTCTGAAAGATTTAATTTAGATAAGTCAGCTTGCTCATTTATTTGTGCTTTCTTTAAAACATCATTTATTCTTTCTGAAGATTTCATTTCATATGTTTTTGGAAATTTAACAGCTCCTTTAACATCTACAATTACTTCTTTAATATTTTCTTTAGATGATATTTCTCTCCTATCTATTTCTTGCTTTGATTCTTTACTTTCTTCATTTTCAATCATTCCACTATTATTTTTATTTATAGTTTCTATTGGCTCTTCATCTGGTTCATTCATTCCAAAAATTAATTTCAGTATGATAATCAAAGCTATAAATCCAATTAAAATATAACGATAATATTGCGAAAAATACTCCTTAATCATTTTGATTTTATCCAAAAAAACACCTCCTACATATATAAACGTAAAAGGTGTCAAAAATTACTTATTCATTTTTTGAGCAACGATAAATTGTCTATCGCCTTGCTCACTATACGTATCTATATCAAAATCAGTGAATTTTGTTTTAATTTCAAATCCTGCTAGTTTTAATAATTCTTCGTATAAACTTATTTCAAAAGTACATTGGTAGTGCTCTTCATCAAATCGTTCGTATAAACCATCTTCGCGTTCTACGAAAAATGACATCTGATGATAAACGCTATTAGGTTCTTCTCCTGTTATAGCCTGCCAAATTAGCGTAAGGCGTTCTTCTTCATCGATATAATTTTGGTTATTAAATTGATGATTCATCTTATATATGCTATGGACATCAAAAATAAATATACCCTCGTCTTTTAAATATTTATCTATATAATTAAATACTTGTAATATATCTTCCGGTTCAGTCACATAGTTTAAACTATCACAAAATATAGTAATCATATCATATTGATTTGGTAGTTCTAAATCTCTCATATCTTGACAATACCAATTTATAGATGGATTACGAGACTCTGCTATTTCTAGCATTTCTTGACTAATGTCTACACCACTCACTTGACCATATTCAGTCAATTGCGAAGTTAATGTACCTGTTCCACAACCTATATCTAATATTTCATTTTCTGAGCTACTTATAAAATGCTCAACTATATATTTCCACTTATGATAAGGTTGATCAGCTGTCAACAAATCATAATAATCGCTCATTCTATTATAAGCCATTAAGACATAACCTCATTCAAGGTAATGATTGGTGCATCTTTGTATAATCTTTCCAAGTTATAATAATCTCTTTCTTCTCTATGGAATACATGTACGACTACATTACCTAAATCGATTAAAATCCATCTTGCTTCGTTAAAGCCTTCTAGTCTTTTGACATTAACTTCATTGATTTCCGCTTCGTCTTTAACATTTCTAGCGATAGCTTGTACTTGTTTATCACTATTACCATGACAAACTACAAAGTAATCAGCAACATCACTAATACCTTGCATATCGATTGCTATTATATCTTCTGCACGTTTATCATCACATGCAATTAAACTTTGTTTCATTAATTCATTCGAATTCATTTAATCATTCCTTTATTGTTCTGTATGCATATTATAATAATTTAAGCATTCAATTGTTTTTAAATGTACAGTTTTATCTTTACCAACTAAATGTAACACTGTTCGTTTAGATATTTCATAAATCGCTTTATCTAAATTTTTATCTTTAAACACGATATCTCTAATATCATCTACCCCAGGTTGCGTTCTTTTAGGTTCAATATAATCAGCGATAAAGATTATTTTCTCAGTTTTATTCATATGCGCTCTACCAGTAGTGTGGTTATATATCGCATAATATACTTCCTCATCATCAATTTCATATTCATCTTTTAATCTTGCAGCTGCCACTGGCCCATGTAAAATCTCAGATCCATAGCTTAATAAATCTTGACCTAAATCATACTTCGTTACACTTTGATACAACTCTGATAACTCTTCATATTTACATAAGTCATGTAGAATGCCTGCGAGCTCAACTTTTTTCGGATCTCCATCAAAAATTTCCGCCATTTTCTTACCAGTTTCTGCTACTCTTATTGAATGGTTATAACGTTTTGTGGGTAAAGTTTCTTCTACGAGTTTAACTGCTTTTTTAATCTTCATACAACCGTCCCCTTTTGATATATCTTTCAATTCTTGGTGTAACTAACATCTTGACTGAATGATGATTTTTACAACGATTTCGTATATCCGTCGAGCTTATATCCATCCTTGGGATATTTAGGGATAACATACCACTATCAACATTTTGTTTATCTACTTCTCTATTGACCACTACAAACGTAACCATTTCTCTCAATTTATCAATATTTCTCCATTTATCTAAATTTACATATTGATCTGTTCCGATGATTAAATAGATTTGATATTCTGGATATTCATTTTGAATTTCACTAATAGTATCAAAAGTATAACTTGTTCCTTGTCTGTTTATTTCTCTTTTATCAATTACGCCGAATTCTAAATCTTCAATTGCTAACTTTAGCATGTCAATTCTTTCATTTTCTAACAACTGAGATTCATTGTGGCTTTTTAAAGGTGATTGATAACTTGGTAAAAACACAAACTCATCTGGTTTAACAAATTGATAGGCTTCACTCGCAACTAACATATGGCCTACATGTATTGGATTGAATTGGCCACCGTATATCATGATTTTTTTCATTTTATTTAAGGTAATTCTATTTTTTTGTTTTCTTTAGATTCTTTATAAAGAATAATGATACTACCTATAAGTTGAACGAGTTCACTTTCAGTTTGTTCAGATATTGAATTTGCTACTTCTTTATGATCATCCATGTTGTTTTGTAAAATGTGTACTTTAATTAATTCTCTTTTTTCTAATGCCTCGTTTAATTGTTCTATCATGTTTTCACTTATTCCGCCTTTACCTATTTGGAATATTGGATCTAAGTGATGAGCTTCTTTTCTTAAATATCTCTTTTGTTTACCTGTTAACATATTTATCTCCTTTTAAGTTCTTCTATAACTTTATTTTTCATTGCTTTTATATCCGCAGTTTCACCTGTCCATATTTTAAAACTTTCTGCACCTTGGTATATAAACATATCTAAACCATTATATATAGTTAATCCTCTACTTTCACATGCTCGTAAAAGTGGTGTTTTGTCTGGGATATAAATAATATCACAGACTAAAGCATTTGCGTGAATTTCTTCTATAGGTATAATGAGTTCATCCGATGATTCATTCATACCAACTGGTGTCGTATTAATAATAATATCGAATTCGTTCAAAATAGGCTTTATTTTATCTAATTGATACTGATTAATATCTAAATTCCAATTTTCAAATCTTTCAAGACTGCGATTTGCTACAGAAATTTTCCTTTCAGTATACTTCATCATTTCAGCGACTATGCCTTTACTTGCACCGCCAGCACCTAGTACAAGTATATTTTTGCCTGCTATAGAACCATAATTATCTAGTAAACCTTTAACAAATCCAATACCATCTGTATTATAACCTGTCCATTTATCACCATCTATATGAACAGTATTAACAGCTCCTATATGCTCAGCATTTGTAGAAATTTCATCTAAGTATGGAATAATCGTTTCTTTATGTGGAATCGTAATATTAAATCCATCAAGTTCTTTTTCTTTTATGATATCTCTTATATGCTGCATATGTTTAGGGTCTATATCAAGTGCTATATATTCATCATCTCTTTCTAACGCTTCAAAGTTATTTAAATGCATAATTGGAGAAAGAGAATGTCCTATTGGATGTCCTATAACTGCAAATTTCATGTCGCTCACCTCTTATAAAATTGATTTTCTTGATGTAACCTCTACCTCTTTAGGTGCTATTACGTTTATTTCTGCGCCTTCGTCCACTGTAATAAAGCCTAACCCAGAAATCATAATATCACGTCTTTCATCTTTAACAAATATTTCATTGTTTTTCAAATTATTAAAATTAAAATTTTCTTTAGAATATGGTGGTTTTAATAATTCCCCAATTTGGCGTTCCCATAGATCATCAGCATTTTCTAGCTTTGTTCTATGAATATTCAAATCATTTGAAATGAAACAAGTTAATGAACGACGTCCACCTTTTTTATAATCAACTCTTACTAGCCCACCTAAGAATAAAGATTGTTCTTCATTCAATTGATAAACTTTAGGTTTAATTTCTTTTTTCGGCATTATTACTTTTAATTCTTTATCTGTAACATAATGAGTCATTTGATGACTTTGGATAATTCCAGGTGTATCGAACATATAAGAATCATCATCTAAAGGTATATCTATCATATCTAAAGTTGTACCTGGAAAATGACTTGTTGTGATAACATCTTTTTCTCCAACACTCTTTTCAATCAAACGATTTATAAGCGTAGATTTACCTACGTTTGTCGTACCTACAACAAAGACATCTTTTCTATCTCTGATTTCTTCTATTGTGCCTAATAGTTCATCAATTCCTTGATTTTTAGCGGCAGAAATAAGTACAACTTTGTCAGGATTTAAACCATAATCTTTCGCTCTTTGTCTCAGCCATATTTCTACTCTCTTTTTATTAATGGCTTTTGGTAAAATATCCATCTTGTTTGCAACTAAAATCACTTTTTTCTTTCCTACAATATCCTTTAGTCGATGTATCATTGAACCTTCCAAATCAAATACGTCCACTACGTTTACAATCAAACCATCTTCATTATGAAGTGATTTCAACATATTTAAAAAATCATCACTTGTTAAATCTACATCTTGTACTTCATTATAATTTTTTAGTCTGAAACACCTTTTACAAATTACATCTTCTTTATTCAAGCTGGATTTTGGAACGTAACCCGCTTCGTTCGGGTATTCTGATTGTAATGTTGCCCCACAACCAATACATTTTGCTGTTTCTGTCAAATTTATTCCTCCCAATTAATTAAACCTTTTCTTTTGAAACGATTTAATAATCTTCTTTCTATTAATCGATTAAATTTAGTAATTAAACCGTCTGTTTTTTTCACAGGAACAACCATAATTGTATATAAACCATTTCGGTTGCCTCCAAATACATCTGTTAACATTTGATCGCCTATTACAACCACTTCTGATTTTTGTACATTCATAAGATGAGAAGCTTGTCTAAACGCTTTACCTCTTGGCTTACGAGCTTTAAATATAAAATCAATGTTTAATGTTTTTGAAAATGATTCTACACGCTTTTGACCGTTATTAGAAACAATCGTTACAGTAATATCATTTTCTTTCATTCGTTCAAACCAATTTCTCACATCATCTGTTGGATCTTTAACATCCCAACCAACTAAAGTGTTATCTAAATCTGTAATAATAGCTTTAATGCCTTTACTTTTTAAATGCTCTGGACGAATATGATAAATTGATTCTACATATTCATTTGGTAAAAAATATTTTGTAAATATACCCATGTTTACACCTCTATATTATTTCTTATTCTAACATAAAAATAACTTAAATTTCTTTTACATAAAACAAAATAAAAGTGTTGCAAACCTTTAAAGATTTGCAACACTCAATATTATTCTGTAATTTCACGGTCAGAAGATTTTTCAACATCTGTATTCGCATAAATTACAAATCCAACAAGTGCTGTAGCAATGACAGCGATAGCCATTAATATTAACATTTTACTGCCTCCTTATGCCACTCTATTTAATAATAATTTTACAATTTTACTTGAGTTCACGCAAGCAACTTTTAAGAATTCATCAAAAGTCACATCTGATTCTTTATCAGCTAAATCTGAAACTGCTCTTGTTACTATAATCGGAACTTCATATTGATAACAAGTTTGCGCAATAGCGCCAGCTTCCATTTCAACGACACTAGCTGTAGGGAATGTTTCTTTTATTACTTTTCTTTGTTCTAAAGAACCAATAAAACTATCAGCTGTTGCAACTTCTCCAACAACTCCGTTTAATTCTAATTCTTCAATTGTTGAACGCGCACTTTTAATTAAATGATTTTCTATCGTATAAGATTCAGGCATACCAGGAACTTGTCCCATTTTATACCCAAATGCAGTAGCATTTACATCATGATAGTAAACTTTATTACTTATAATAATGTCACCTATATTTAAATTAGGATCAATAGCTCCAGCTGAACCAGTGTTAATAATTAGATCTGGTTTAAAATCATTAATCATTAAAGCGGTAGTAATTGCTGCGTTAACTTTACCAATACCACTTTGTGCAAGAACTATTTCTTTTCCTTCTAAATGTCCTTTATAGAATATAATATGTGCTTTTTTAATTGTTTCTTTATTTTCTATAGCGGATTTTAATATTTCAACTTCTTCTTCCATTGCTCCAATAATACCTATCATGTTAAATCACTCCATCATGTTCATTCTTATATATATTAACATAATAGACTTAATTATAGATATAAATTTAATTATTCCATAAATCTTGTAGACCTTGTAAAGATAAGACACCTGCTATCAATGTTGTTAATACAGCTATTACACCTATTACAAGCATCCAAGTTGGATGTCTATAATCTCCAACAATACTCTTTTTACGAGACGCTATTAAGATTGTTCCTAAAGTAACTGGTAATATTAATCCATTCATAGCACCTGCAATTATTAATAGCTTAACTGGTTTACCAATCGTTAAGAAAATAATAGAAGAAATTACAATAAATAATATAATTACTAAGTTTTTATGGTTTTTAATTGATGGATGTAGCGATTGTATAAAAGTAGTACTTGTATAAGCACAACCAATAACTGACGATAAAGCCGCTGCAAATAATACAACTCCAAAAACTTGTTTGCCAACTGGCCCTAGGACATGTTCAAATACCGATGCTGGAGGGTTATCTGGATTAAGTGTAAATCCAGTGACTACAACACCTAAAACAGCTAGAAATAAAAATGTTCTCATTACGCCTGTTGTTAAAATACCTGAAATTGCAGCTCTGTTAACAAAAGGAATGTAATGCTTACCAGTTATACCGGCCTCGAGTAATCTATGTGCTCCAGCAAATGTAATATAACCACCTACTGTACCACCAACTAATGTAATAATCGGTACTATCAGTTTGTTAATATCATCTGGCACTATCATTTTTTGAGCTGCTTCCATTACAGGCGGTTTTGTTAAAACCATAACATAAGCAACAATTGCTATCATTAGAACACCTAGTATTTGTGTAATAATGTCTACAACTTTCTGTGCATTTCTAACAATAAATATTAATATTGCTAATACACCAGTTATACCGGCACCTATCCGTACATCAATACCAAAAATTGCATTTAAACCTAGACCTGCACCTGCTACGTTACCAATGTTAAATGCAAGTCCACCAATAGCAATTAATACCGCAATAAATGTACCTAAACCTTTGAATACATCATTAGCAATATCTTGGCCGCCTTTACCGACTACTGTAATTACTCGCCATATATTAATTTGAGCACCTATGTCTATAATAATAGATGCTAAAATAGCAAAAGCAAAACTAGCCATAAACTGTTCTGTGAATACTGCCGTTTGTGTTAAAAATGCTGGGCCAATAGAAGATGTGGCCATCAAGAATACGGCACCCCATAGTATTCTACGATGTTTATTAGTATATTCAAATGGCTTGCTTAAATCATCATACCCCTTTTGTTCTTTCATGTACATTCCTCCTAGTTTAACGCTTTAATCTCAATACCTTCAGATTTAAATTGCTTTATTATTTCTTTTACAAAATTTAAAGCATGTTCACCATCACCATGAACACAAATTGTATCTGCTTCTATATCTATTTCTTTACCGTTTATAGATGTTACTTTCGATTCTTTTACCATTTTTAATACTTGATTAACCGCTTGTTGTGTATCGGTTATTAGAGCACCTTCTTTCTTTCTAGAAACCAACTGTGCATCGTCTTCATAAGCTCTATCAGCAAAAACTTCACTTTTATATTTAAGATCAAGACGCTTACAAGATTTAATAAGTTCACTGTTAGACAATCCTACGAGAAATAACTGGTCATCAAAGTCTTTTACAGCCTTAACAATAGCATCAGCTATCTTTGAATCCCTAGCACCCATTTGGTACAAAGCGCCATGAGGTTTTACATGATAAAGTTTTGTATCATGTATTTTACAAAATGCTGACAGTGCACCTAATTGATAAATAATCAAATCATATACTTCTTGCGGTGTTACATCAATATTTCTTCTTCCAAACCCTATTAAATCTTGGTAGCCCGGATGTGCACCGATATGAATATTATGTTGTTTAGCAATTTCAACTGTTTGATTCATAACATGTTGATCACCTGCGTGAAAACCACATGCTACGTTTGCTGAAGTTATTAAAGGTAATATCGTCTCATCATCACCTAATTTATAATTACCAAAACTTTCACCTAAATCACAATTTAAATCAACTTGCATGATTCCCATCTCCTTTATACTATTTTATGTTCATGTAAGAATTTAATTGTTATATCATTGTCTATGTATGGTTGATAACTTAAGACTCGATACAAGAAGTCTAATGTAGTAGGAAATCCTTCTATTACAGTTTCTTCAAGCGTACCTTTCATTTTTTCTATAGCTTCTTGACGATTAGCCCCTTTAACAAGTATTTTAGCAACTAATGAATCATAATAAGGCGGTATTTCATAGCCATTATATAACATGCTATCTATTCTTGTATTAAATCCATTAGGTAAGTGAAGCGCATTCACTTTACCAGCAGCCGGTCTAAATTTCTTCTCAGGATCCTCTGCATTAATTCGACATTCAATAACATGTCCAATAAAATTAATATCTTCTTGTTTGATTTTTAAATGTTCACCATTAGCCATTAATATCTGTTGTTTAATTAAATCAATATCAGTTAATAGTTCTGTGACAGTATGTTCTACTTGAATTCTTGTATTCATTTCTAAGAAATAATAACCATCATCTGTCAATAAAAATTCAATTGTTCCTGCCCCTTCATAATCACAAGCTAATGCAGCTTTTACAGCATCTTCATGTAGTGAATCTCGTGTGTCTTTGTCTAAGGCCGCACAAGGTGCTTCTTCTATTAATTTTTGGTTCTTTCTTTGTATAGAACAATCTCTTTCACCTAAATGGACAGCTTCTTTATGTTTACTTCCTAAAACTTGTACTTCCACATGTCTTGCTTTATCTATAAATGCTTCGATATATACTCGTTTATCATTAAAATATTTTTCACCTTCAGATTGTGCTTCTTTAAAATATTTTTCTACTTCGGTTTCATCATTTACGATTCGAATACCTTTACCACCACCACCGCTGGCAGCTTTAATCACAAATGGATAATTAATTTCTTTAGCTATATTTTTTGCATCAGCGACATCTGTAACTTCCCCAATAGATCCTGGGATAATTGGTACATCAGCATTATACATTGTTTCTCTAGCTTTAATTTTATCTCCCATCAAATCCATAGTGTTATAACTTGGACCTACAAATATAAGATTTTCTTCGTCTACTCTTTTTCTAAATGAAGTTGATTCAGATAAAAAGCCATAACCAGGATGTATTGCCTCAGCTTTACTCATTCTACATGCTTCTAAAATACGCTCGATATCCAAATAACTGTCTATAGATTGATTGGGTCCAATACAATACGCTTCATCTGCTAATTGTACATGTAAACTATCTTTATCTGCTTCTGAATAAATAGCTATGGTTGTGATGTTCATCATCCTACAAGTCCTGATAATTCTAACAGCAATTTCTCCTCTATTAGCTATTAATAAACGTTTAATCATTACAATTCCCCTTTTTTACTTTAATGTAAAGATTGTTTGTCCGTATTCAACTGGTTCTCCATGGTCAATATGTATTTCTTCAATAACGCCATCTTCATCACTCGTTATTTCATTAAGAACTTTCATCGATTCTATATATCCTACTACTTGTCCTTTGTTTACTTTATCTCCTATATTAACTAATGGATTAGATAACGTTTCTTCATCTTGAAGATAAAAAGTACCAATAATTTCAGCATTTATAGATTTTGGTTCAGATTCTTCATTAGTATTTTGTTTAGTTGTTTCTTTAGGTTGTTGTACTACTTCTGAATTATGAGAATTTAAATCTAATTCAACTTGAAACTGTTCTTCTTTATATTTCATATAAGGAATATCATTCGTTTTCATTAAATTGATTAATTGTTCTACTTTTTCTATACTCATTTTTATTTCCCCTTTATTAATTGTCCTAATTTTTTAGATTTAGGTCTAATAAAATCTAATGATTTGAATTTTTTAATCTTTATTAGGTCTAAATCACGTTTCACATTGTTTGAATATTCTTTGTATGATTCATTGGCTTCTTCGACTGAAATCCATTTAAATGTTATTTCATCATTTGCCTTTAATTGAGACAATCTTTCTCTGCCCACGAAACTAACTGTAGCTATCTTAGTGTAGCCACCTATTGTTTGTCTGTCGTTTAGAAGAATAATAGGTTGGCCATTGCTTGGTATTTGGACGCTACCAGGTGCAATTGGTTCAGATATAATATCCGCACTATCCAGATGTTCTAAGTTAGATTCTCCGATTATTCGATAGCCCATCCTATCTGACATATCCGAAATCTTATAAACTTGTTCTGTTAATAACCTTTTTGAAGCATCAGTAAACTGGTCGAATTGTAATCCTTTTATTATTGGTATAATATATTTTTCCTCGTCTTCTTCAACATTAAACTTATTACCTATGACGTCTTGGTTTAAATTTTTATCTTTAAAGCTTAAAGTGTCACCAGACTTTAATGTTCTACCTTTGTACCCACCTATACCACTACGTGTATGAGTTGATAAACTACCTAAAATAGGATCAATATTCAACAATTTATGAAATGCTAAGTATCCTCTTGTTCCTTTAGTGATTTGCTTAATATTTAAAACTTGACCTTTATCTACAAAAATTGCAGTATTTACCGGTACAGTTAAATCATCTAAATATATTTCAGCGTCATATGCGACAAATGTAATAATGTTTGATTCTGAAAATTTCAATGTCGGACCATTTAAAGTAACTTCTAACACAGCTGAATTTTCATTATCTACCAATGCAGTAGCTAATTTATAAAAATATTGATTCATAACGCCAGCAACTGAAAAACCATCTTTTTCATGTTTATACCTACCTAAATCTTGTACTGTTGTAAACAATCCAGGTTTTATTACTTTCATCTCACTTCACCAACTAACTGATTATAATCATACGTACCGTCTAATATCTCTTTCTCAATTTTGTTATAAGTTTCTTCGTCTATTGATTCAAAAGAAATATAGTCTCCAGCTTCATATAAAATCATTGGATTACGATTTAAATTAAATACATCTATAGGTGTCCTACCGATAATTTGCCATCCCCCTGGAGATTCTTTAGGGTATAAACCAGTTTGGTTATTAGCAATCCCAACAGATCCGGCTGCAATTTTCTTTCTCGGTGTTTCCTTTCTCGGTGTATGTATTTTCTTGTCTAATCCACCTAAAAATGGAAATCCTGGTAAAAATCCTATAGCATATATTAAATATTGCCCACCAGTGTGAATATTAATAACATCCTCTTTTGTTATATTTGCATGATCTGCAACTACATTTAAGTCCGGTCCATATTGCTCCCCATAAACAACTGGTAATGTAATGCACTTTTTAGATTGGTTAGATGATTTTTTAGTTTTTTCTATTTCGTTTAATTTCAAGTCTTCTAACAATTGCTCATATGTAAAATTCAAACCATCAAACTCAACCATAATAGAATTATACGAAGTTGTAACACTTAGTACACCTGGATGATTTAATTCTTCTAGTTGCATAGCTAAAAATGAAATTTTTTCTTTTACATCAGGATTAATTTCATTTTTATCATAAATCATGAAATGTGTTTCGCTAATCGCTTTTATATTCAATTTTACACCCCTTTTTATTAGCCATAATAATCAGACTATTTAAATTAATACTTCACTATAATAACATGAATTAAATCAAAACAAAAAGGCTGTTTATACATTTAATGGAAATGCGTAAACAGCCTTTTTATATTTTGTAAAAATATTTAGTCTATTTTTACTATTTTAACTTTCATTTCATTACCATTTGGTAATGGAACATTTACTTCTTGATTTAATTTTTTACCTATTAATGCTTTAGCAATTGGAGATTCGTTAGAAATTTTACCTTCAAATGGGTCTGCTTCAGCTGAACCTACTATTTTGTAGCTTTCTTCTTCGTCGCCTGGTATTTCTGTAAAAGTAACTGTTCTACCAATTTGAATTTCATTTTTAGCGCCATTATCTTCGATAATTTGAGCGTGACGAATCATATTTTCTATTTTTTGAATTTCTTGTTCAATAAAGCCTTGCTCATCTTTTGCTGCATCGTATTCTGAGTTCTCAGATAAGTCACCAAAGCTACGAGCAACTTTTATTTTTTCAACGACTTCTGGTCGTTTAACTGTTTTTAATTCTTCTAATTCTTGTTCTAATTTTTCAAAACCTTCCTGTGTCATAGGAAATTCTTTTTGTGTTTCCATTCTTCCATCTTCCTTTACTTTGTAATTATTTAGATATTTTGGACTAATGATTGAATCTTAGTCGTCATGATGTCTATTGCAACCTTATTACTACCACCTTCAGGGATAATGATGTCTGCATATTTTTTTGTAGGTTCTATAAATTGAATATGCATAGGTCTAACAACTGATAGGTATTGATCTATTACTGAATCCATTGTACGTCCACGCTCTTTAATATCTCTCGTTAAACGTCGAAGTATTCTAAGATCAGCGTCAGTATCAACATAAATCTTAACATCCATCAAATCTCTTAAATCTTCATTTTCTAAAGCGAATATACCTTCAAGTATAATTACGTCTTTAGGTTCGAACCTAATTGTCTTATCACTTCTAGTATGATTTGAATAATCATAAGTTGGAACTTCAATTACATTTCCCTCTTTAAGATTTTTTAAATCATTCACTAACCTTTCGTTATCGAAAGCAAATGGATGATCATAATTTGTCTTCAACCTATCTTCAAAAGACATATGTGATTGATCTTTATAATAGTAATCTTGTTCAATTAAAGCAACACTATATCCATCTAAATCTTTCATTATCTCGGATGTTACAGAAGTTTTCCCTGAACCAGAACCCCCTGCAATACCTATTATTGTTGTCTTTCCCATCAAACTAATCCCTTTCTCATCATATTATTTGGGTATATTGGATGATCCACTTTAATTTGTATTATTTGTAGTGGATGTCTCGCTGCATCTAATTCCACGCCATCTTCGTCATATATTTTATCAATAACTTGTGTGAAATTATCAATTTCAGGTCCAAAGAATTCAATTTTCTGACCAGGCTTAAAATAATTTCTTTGTTGAATAGTTGCAATTTGTGATTCTGGGTCATAGTCTATCACTAAACCACAAAAATCAAAAGGTGTTTTTTTATTTGCTTCGCGGCCAAACATTTGCTCTTCAAAATGAGGGACACCTTCAAAGAATGCTGGAGCTGTATCTCTATTAGCACATTTATCAAGTTCAACTAACCATTCTGGATCAATTTTAAAGTTCTCTGGATCTTCAGCGTAGCTATCGATAACTTTTCTATAAACGGATACAACTGTTGCGATATAGTGCATAGATTTCATACGACCTTCAATTTTTAAAGAATCAATACCGATGTCCATCATTTTAGGTATAGATTCGATTAATTTCAAGTCTTTTGGACTCATTGCAAACGGTGTAGTATCTTCACCGCCAAAATAAGGCTCTAATTCGCCATCTTCTTCAACTGTTATTAAATCATAATCCCAACGGCAACTTTGACAACAACCACCTCTATTTGAGTCTCTCGCTGTCATATGATTGCTTAATGTACATCTGCCAGAGTATGCAATACACATAGCACCGTGGATGAAAGTTTCTATTTCAATATCTACTTTTTCTTTCATTTCACGCATTTCTTCAGCACTAGTTTCACGAGCTAACACTACTCTTTCTAAGCCTTCTTCTTTCCAATATTGAACAGCGCGATAATTAGATAATGACTGTTGTGTACTTAAATGAATTTCTAAATTAGGCGCAACACGTTTACATGTTTCAATAATAAGTGGATCGGCAACTATTATGCCATGAGCACCTGTATTACTTAATCCTTTTAAGTAATCTTCCAAGCCTGGAATATTTTCATCATGAGCAAATATGTTTGTCGTAACGTATATTTTGGCACCATATTTATCAGCAAACTGAACACCTTCAGCTATCTCTTCCATAGTGAAATTATCAGCATTAGATCTCAACCCATATTCTTGTCCACCTAAAAAGACAGCGTCTGCACCATAATGGACAGCAATTTTTAATTTTTCTAAATTGCCTGCAGGTGCTAGTAATTCTGGTTTTTTCAATTTTGATTTACGACTAGCGCCAATAGGTTCTAATACTTTCATTTTAATCATTCCTTTAATCTAACTTAGTAAACTGTTTGTTTAAATAAGAAACCTTGATCCATTGGACGATGATCTTTTTGAACATCTTCAATAGGCTCTAATAACATAAATTTTTCATCTTCATACAATTCTGGGTCTTCGTTATATAAATCGATGGCTTGTCTATACTGCTCTGTAGCTACATTTATATATTCTTCTGTTTGTAAAACACCATCAATTTTTAAACTGTCAATATTTGCTTCTAATAGCTCTTCTAAATCTTCAATTAAACAAATATCATTAGGGCTCATAATATGCGTACCATTGCTATCTTCATAAATTGGATATTTATTACTTCGTGCTTCATCATACAATAGCATATCTTTATTTTCTTTTCTGTTTTCTATCTTCATTACTTTATCTTGATACATAAAGTAATTACCTAGCAGTTTACGTTTAGATTGGAACATACATGTCATTCCATGAACTTGCACTTCTATTTCCACATTGCTGTTTTTCTTTATTTCGATTACTTCTTCTATGCTTAGTTCACGTGCAAGAACTGCTCTATTAGCACCGCGTTCTCCCCAATAATTACATTGGAAATGATTTGTGACAATAGTTTCAGCATTCCAATTTAAAGGTATTGGGTTCTCTTGTTCTTTTACTGCCATCAATACTGCAGGATCTCCAAAAATAATGCGGTCAACGTTTAATTCATGTAATAAATCAATATATGCTTCTAGATCAGCTATATGTTCATTATGAAAAATAGCATTTACAGCTACATATGCTTTTTTACCATGTTCATGAATAATTTTAATAGCCTCACGTAATTCGGGTTCTTTAAATTCTCCTGCTAGTCTTAAGCCAAATTTTTCTTCACCAATGACAAACGCATCTGCACCTAATTCAATTAAAGTCTCAATGTGGTTGATTGACTTAGGCGTAACTAGTAATTCTGTCATACTTCTAACTCCTTTTTAGAAATAGCTATGCCATCTCCTACGTTCATTAAAGTTGTTTTATAGTCTTTGCGATTTATTAACCACTCATTATAATTTTTAACTTTTTTAACCATTTGTCTTACATTTCTACTTCTAACAATATCGATATCACTTACAAATCCATGATATAAAATATTATCAGTAATAATGACCCCATCATTTTTTAAAAATGGCTCATATAGCTCGAAAAACTTTTGTGATTGAGCCTTAGCTGCATCAATAAATATCATATCAAATTTAATTTCATTTGGAATGAATTTTTCTGCTTTTAAAGCATCAGCGAAAATGGGATGAACTTGATTTTCAAAACCATATTGTTTTATATTGCGAGCAGCTAGCTCATACATTTCTTCATTTCTTTCAATAGTCCAAACTTTAATATCGTTATGACATGAAGCGAAATGCATTGCACTATATCCAATAGCTGTACCAATTTCTAAAATATTTTTAGCTTCTTTTATTCTAATAATTTGTTTTACAAATTCGGTCGATATCTTATCCATAATTGGGACATTATGTTGAGCAGCATACGGTCTCAAATCATCAATTTGAGATGAGTTTTGAAATAACAATTGTTCAATATACTCTATATCTTTATCCATGTCATGACTTCCTTACACTTGAATATAATAAAAAACCCAACTAGTTTATATAACTAGTTAGTATGTCTCACTCATTTATTTATATGGTTTTATAAACATTAGATATTTTATCACATAATGACATAAATAGTAAGAGTAAATTTAAAACAAGAACGCTTATAATCAGTTTCAGCGTTCTTGCTTTAATATTTTATTTAGATTGGTTTTCTTTTTGTTCTTTTAAACTAGATGAGAATAATACTTTACCACTATTGTTTTTTGTAAAATAATAGTAATCCGTATCTGGTGGATTAATTGTTGTACTAGCTGTTTCTTCAGAAATATTGCTTATTGGTCCAATTGGAATACCCTTGTGTGTATAAGAGTTATATTTGGAGTCATTATTAAAGTCACTTTCTGACAAATCCTCATTTGGTTCTTTTCTAACTGCATATCTAACAGTCGCGTCAGAATCTAAAGCACTTTGCGGGTTATTTTCTATTCTGTTTATTAATAACGAAATATATCTTGATTTGTCAGTTATCTTCTTCATTTCCGACTCAACTATTGAAGATAATGTCATATATTCATGGAATGTAATTTCAGTTTCTTGGTAGTTTTTTGTTATCTTAAAAGCACCATTGTCTTTATATTTCTTAAATGTAGTGTCATAAGTATTCTTCAACATTTCATCTATAATATCATCTAATGATACATCACTTTCTGAATATTGATATGTATTCGGAGCTAAATACCCTTCTAAAGGATATCTAATATCTTTATTCATTATCTCGTCAGTTAACATGTCAGGATATTTTTTTTGGAATTTCTTTATGTAGTCTCTATCCCGCATTTTCTTCTTAAAAGTTTCTCTTGATATTGAAGTGTTCTCTTCTACTACTCCCGCTATTAGTTCAATTGTAGAACCTTCTTTTATTTCAAATTGAACAGCAGTTTTTAAATAAACTTTACCAGATTCTAAACTTTTCGCTATTTCTTTGAGCGTCATAGATGGCGAAAACTTATATTCACCTGCTTGAAAGCTAGAAATATTATTTAATTTTAAATAATATTTGAAAGTCGTAGCGTTTCTTATAATATTTTTATCTGCAAGTTGGTGACTTAACGTTTCAGTCGTAGTATTTGGATTAACAGTTATGATGATTTTTTCATTGCTGTCAGCATTTACTGGTCTCGTATTTACTCCTGCAACAATTAACCCTATTAAAACTGTTAGTATAAATAATAAGAAAAGGATGACTAAAATCGTTAAACTTATATACTTAGATAACAACCTTGCATCTTTATAAATACTATTTTTCTTCATAAGCCACTTTTACTCCTTAGATAAATAAATTGTCCCTAATGATTATATCACATTAGGGACAAAGTGTACTATTACAAGTGAAGTTTAGATATCATCCATTTCAGTGTTTACGATTTCTTCAATCATATCCCACTCTTCATCTGTTTCAACTGGTAATAATTTTCCGCCTTCACCGTCATCATTAGCTTCATTAATCATTGGAATCAGTTCAATTTCTTCGTCTTGGTCCGAACCTTCTTCTGCTAAGATGATATATTCTTTTTTGAATTCAGGATGGTAGAATTCTAACACTTTACGATAAAGAACTTCGTTATTATTCTCATCGATTAAAGTTAGTAATTCCTCTTCGTTATTAATTTCTAAATGTCCTTCATGATTTTGTTCACTCATTATTAATTCTCCTCTGTATGCGTTATTTAATAGAATCCAAATAACCTTGTAATATAAATACTGCAGCCATTTTATCTATTACTTTTTTTCTTTTTTTACGAGATACGTCCGCTTCAAGTAATGTTCGTTCAGCGCCGACAGTACTTAATCTTTCATCCCACAATTTCAACTTCAAATCAGGTCTTTTCTTCTCTAATAATTCTTTAAAGTAGATGGAAGCTTCACCACGTGGGCCGATTGAATTATTCATATTCTTAGGCAATCCAATAATGACAGTGTCAACATCATATTGATCTATAATTTTGATTAATTCATCAAAGCCAAAATCTTCTGTTTCTTCGTTAATTTGGAGTGTATCGATACCTTGAGCTGTCCATCCCATAGCGTCACTTACAGCTACACCTATAGTCTTACTTCCAACGTCTAAACCAATTATCCTCTTGTTAAGCATTGAATTCATTTTCTTGCTTTAAATAAGTTGATACTAGTTCTTCCATTATATCATCTCTGTCTAAGCGTCTTATTTGATTTCTAGCTTCATTGTGTCTAGGGATATACGCAGGATCACCAGAAAGTAAATATCCAACAATTTGATTTACTGGATTATATCCTCTTTCTTCTAAAGTGCGATAAACATTTTGTAGTACTGTTTTGACATCTTCTTTTGGAAATTCATCATAATTAAATTTCATTGTTTTATCAAAATTATTCATCTTTTTTTACACTCCTTAACTCCATTAACTTAGTATTAATTATATCATATTCCTTTAATACTTAAAATTATAGAGTTTTAATGTAGTTTTTAACAAACTGTAATGCTTCTGTTACTTTGGAAGGATCAGTACCGCCACCTTGTGCCATATCAGGACGACCGCCACCTTTACCATTTGTAATTTGAGCAGCTTCTTTAATGATATCTCCTGCTTTAACTTTATCTGTTAATGATTTTGGAACTGAAGCTACTAATGATACTTTTTCGCCGTTAACACTTGCTAACAACAATACGGTATCTTGCATTTTTGATTTATAGTCATCCATAATTGTTCTCAATACTTTTGGATTTTCTGCTTCAACTTGTGTAGACAATACTTTTATACCGTTAATTTCTTCTACACTTTCTTCAATATTACCTGTTTTTAAATCCGTAATAACTTTATTTTTATGTTGAAGTTCTTTTTCTAAGTCTTTAATTTGTTGTTGAATTTGATCAATTTTTTCTATTGTTCTATCTTGCTCTTTTACTTTAACATGACTCATTACATCGTTAAGAATTTGCTCTGTTTCTTTTAATGTTTCGTATGCTACCTTGCCAGTTACTGCTTCTATTCTTCTTACACCTGCACCAGTACCTGATTCTGAAACGATTTTAAACAATCCAATTTCGCTTGTGTTTTGGACATGTATACCACCACAAAGTTCAATAGAGAATGGCGACATATCTACAACGCGTACAATATCACCGTATTTTTCACCGAATAATGCCATTGCACCTTTTTCTTTAGCTTTATCGATAGACATTTCTTCAATTTGGACTGCAATGTTTTCCCAAATTTTTTCGTTCACTATTTGCTCTATTTGTTCTAATTCTTCAGCAGTTACTTGTCCAAAGTGAGAGAAATCAAATCTTAATCTTTCGCTTTCAACTAATGAACCAGCTTGGTTAACATGATTTCCTAATACTTCTTTTAATGCTGCATGTAATAAATGGGTAGCAGAATGATTTTTTGTAATACTTCTTCTTTCATCTTTATTTACAAATGAATCAACTGTAGTGCCTACATGAACTTGTCCAAATGTAACATGACCAGTGTGTAAGTTTTGACCATTTGGTGCTTTAGTAACTTCTGTCACTGCAATTTCGAATTGATCATGTCTAATGATTCCTGTATCGGCAACTTGTCCACCAGAAATTGCATAAAATGGCGTTTCTCTTAAAATAAATTGTATCGTTTCTCCACTTTCTGCTTCTTCACATATTTCACCGTTTAGAATAATATCTGTAATTTCTGTTTGTATTTCTGTTTTATCATAACCAACAAATGTGCTCGGTGTTGTTAATTTACTCAACACTTCATTTTGAACTTGCATAGATTGCGTTTTTTGACGAGCTGCTCTTGCTCTTTCTCTTTGCTGACGCATTTCATCCGCAAAGCCTTCTTCATCTATTGATATACCTTCTTGAGTTGTGATTTCTTCTGTTAACTCAATTGGGAAACCGTAAGTATCATAAAGTTTAAATGCATCTGAACCTGATAATATATGATTATTCTCTTTAGCTTTAAGCATCATCGTGTTAAGAATCGCAAGACCTTCTTCTAAAGTTTCATGGAAACGGTCTTCTTCTGATTTAACTACTTTCTTGATGAAATCACTTTGTTCTTTTACATTTGGATAGTATGGTTCCATTATTTCTGCAACAATATCAACTAGTTTATATAAGAATGGTTCATTAATTTTTAAACTTTGGCTAAAACGTACTGCTCTTCTTAATAACCTTCTTAATACGTATCCACGACCTTCGTTAGCAGGTAGTGCGCCATCACTAATAGCAAAACTAATCGTTCTAATATGATCAGAAATAACTTTGAATGCTGTATCTTGTTCTTTATTTTCTCGATATTTCAAACCACTAATAAGTTCTACTTGTTCAATAATTGGAATAAATAAATCAGTATCATAGTTTGTTGGAACATCTTGAGCAATAGATGTCATTCTTTCTAGACCCAATCCCGTATCAATATTTTGATTAGGTAATGGTGTATATGTGTGATCACTATTATGGTTAAACTCACTGAATACTAAATTCCAAACTTCTAAGTAACGCTCGTTTTCTCCACCTGGATACATTTCTTCTTCAGGATCTTCTTGTCCATATGTTTCACCGCGGTCATAAAAGATTTCAGTATTAGGTCCAGACGGTCCTTCACCTATATCCCAAAAGTTACCTTCGATTCTAATAATTCTACTCTCTTCCAAACCAATCATGTCACGCCACAAATCATAAGCTTCTGTATCTTCTGGATGTATCGTAACGTACAGTTTTTCAGGATCCATAGCCATCCAACGTTCGCTTGTTAAAAACTCCCATGCATATTGAATAGCTTCTTTTTTGAAATAGTTACCAATTGAGAAATTACCTAACATTTCAAAGAATGTATGATGTCTTGCCGTAAACCCTACATTTTCAATATCGTTTGTACGAATTGCCTTTTGAGCGTTAACAATTTTAGGATTTTTAGGTATTTCACGGCCATCGAAATACTTCTTCAATGTCGCAACCCCAGAATTTATCCATAATAACGTATCATCATCGATAGGTACTAAAGGTGCTGAGGGTTCAACCATATGCCCTTTTTCTACGAAGAAATCAATGTACATCTGTCTTATTTCACTAGCTTTTAAATTTTTCATTCAAATCACTCCTCAAAATAAATAAAAAACGCCCATCCCTAAAAAAGGGACGAACGTATCGCGGTACCACCCTAGTTATGACACAATGTCATCACTTTAAGTTTATTTGATTATAGTTCAAAGAAGCAGCGTTCAATAAATAATGTCATGTTTTTCACCAACCAACATGTCTCTCTAAGCGATTATTTATTTACTCCTCTTCTTTTTGTATTCTATTTGATTATAAGCAGAGTTATTTTGTATGTCAATTATTTCATGAAGTCATAAGGTGTTTTATTTTGCATGTTTATCATTGGATCAACTTCATACATATTTTCTTCAGTCAGTATCAAATTTTTGATTTCAGTTGGTTCCTCTGTATCATCATTACTAAAATACAGTTTAAGTTTTGTATCGAAAGACGTCATACGTCCATTTCCTAATGTTTTAATACCTTGATTAAAAGCATTTTCCTCACCACAGACAACTAAAGACTGTTTTGCTCTTGTTAAACCAGTATATAAAATGTTTTTCTGTAACATTCTAAAGTATTGTCTAACAATAGGCATGATAACAATCGGAAATTCCGAGCCTTGTGATTTATGAATTGAACAACAATATGCATGTGTAACCTCTGATAAATCTTGTTTCGTGTAAGTTATTTCATTTCCCTCATAATCAACGATAATAACATCTTTCCCTAAAGCATTTTCTTCAGCTTTATATACGCCTATAACAACACCAATATCACCATTAAACACGTTATCGTCCGGTCTATTAATAAGCTGTAGTACTTTATCCTGTTCACGATACTCTACTTCACCGTATTGTAAAAACCTTGTTTCTTCAGTTTTAGGATTTAAAATGTCTTGAAGTAATTGATTTAACTTATTGATACCTGCTGGACCACGATATATTGGCGCAAGAACTTGAATATCTTGCATATTATATCCTTTTTTAACTGCACCTTGAACAACTTTTTCAACCACTGAAGCAATTTGGTTACTGTTACAACTGATAAATGAGCGGTCATGATGTTTTTCATTAATAGAAACTGGAATATTATTTTTTATTTTATGTGCTAAATCAATGATTGATGAACCTTCTTGTTGCCTATATACTTCTGTTAAGTTCACACGTGGAATGACTTTTGAATCAATTAAATCTTTGAATATTTGACCAGGCCCAACTGAAGGTAATTGATCTTCATCACCTACAAAAATAATTTGCGCATAATCAGGTACTGCTCTTAAAAATTGGTACATTAACCATGTATCAACCATAGACATTTCATCCAATATAATTAAATGAGCATGTATATCATTATCTAATACATCATCAGGTTGAGTATCTTTACTCCAACCTATCAATCTATGGATAGTCATGGCTTCTAAACCAGTTGATTCACTTAATCTTTTAGCTGCTCTTCCTGTTGGAGCTGCTAAAACTATTGGAAAATCAGTTCCTTCTTGATAATCATCATAATCCAAACTAACGCCATGAATTTCAGAATATAGCTCACATATTCCTCTTATAACAGTCGTCTTTCCTGTACCAGGACCACCTGTTAATAACATCATTTTATTATTGATGGCTGTTTCGAGTGCATTCTTCTGCCCTTCAGCATAAGAAACGTCATTCATGTCTTCTATTTCACCAATATGAAGTTGTAAATCACTTTTTTCAATTTCTTTTAAATCTTCTTGGTGTTGATACAATCTATGCATAATTTGAACACTTTTAGCTTCTGAGTAATATAAAGATGGCATGAAACAATTATTGTCTTCTATTATAATTTTACTTTCTTCACTCATCTCAACGATAACATCATTAATTTGCTCTTTTGCTACAACTTCAGGTTGGTTATGATTTAATAATTCATATGCACCATTGATTAAAATATCAATCGGTAAAAATGTATGACCGTTTTGTAACGATTGCTGATCTAAATAGTAATTCACACCCGCCACAACACGTTCATTATGGTCTTTTGAAATACCAATTTGTTCAGCGATTTGGTCTGCTCTTTGAAAACCAATACCATTTATATCCATAACTAATCGATAAGGAGACTGTTTTATGATGTTCATTGTTTCTTCTTTATACGTTTGATAAATACTCATGGCTAGTTTAGGTCCAAACCCTAATTCATTTAACTTTATCATGATGCGTTCTATCGCTTGATTTTCTCTTATAGATTCTACTATAGTACTACGTTTTTGTTTGTTTAATTTAGGTATTCCTTCTAATACATCTGGATCATCCAATATTTTTTGTAGTGCATTTTCACCCAATTTATTGACGATTGTCTCTGCAGTTTTCTTACCTATTCCTTTAAATAAATCACTGGACAAATAATGAATGACACCTTGTTTCGTTTGAGGTAATTCTTTCTCGAAAGTGTCAGCTTGAAGTTGCTTTCCATATTTAGGATGTTCAATAACCTTACCTTTAAAAAGATAAGTTTCACCTTCTACAATTTGAGGAAAGTACCCTACTATAGTGACTTCATGGTCAAAATCTTCATTTGAATCCATCACATCAACTTTTATAACAGTGTAATAGTTATCACTATTTTGAAATAATATTCTAATAACTTCACCTTTAACATGTGAAAGATCAAATAAAGATAAATTTTCCAATGCTAGTCCTCCTCTGACATTTGTTCAAACATTTTAATTGCGTGTCCACTTAATAAATGGTCCGGTTGTATCTCTACTGCTTTATTGAAGTATTGTAACGCTTCTTCAGCATCTTCATTTTTCATATATTTTGCTAATCCTAAATTATATAATGCATCCACATGTTGTGGATCTTTTTCAAGCACATTTTCTAATTGGATTATGGCTTCTCCAAACATTTCTACTTGGCAAAGTGTTAAACCATATTGAAAAGCTATTTCTAAATCATCTGGTTTTAGTTCATGAGCTCTCATAACGTATGGCATTGCTTCAGTATGTGCTCCTAATTCGTTAAAACACATGCCTAACATAAAGTTAGTATCTGAATCATTTAAACCTTTTTGAATAGCAAATTGATATAGTTTAACAGCTTCATCAAATCTTTGTTGATTGTAATATAAATTCGCTAAACTATAATATGCACCACCGTGCTCTTCATTTATAGTAATAGCTTTTTGGAAGAATTTTTCTGCTTTTTCTAGTTCATCCGCTTCTGCCAAAATAGTACCCGCATTAATGTAATTCGTCACTTCATTTGGATTCTCTTCTATATTTTCAAATAAACATTTGAGTGCTTCATCAAATTTTTTATTTTCTATTAATTCTACGATTTCATTTTCGTTATGCATGATTTAACTCCTTTAAAATTATCATTGACTACCATTATAACAAAATTAAAAAGAGGTGTATCTTAAAAGATATCACCTCTAAAAATTTTATACCATATAGTCTAATTGCTTTTCAGTTTTATATACTTCATCAATTGTAGCGCCACCTAAACAAACTTCACCATCATATAATACGACAGCTTGTCCAGGTGTAATTGCTCTTACTGGTTCTTCAAAAATGACTTTAATTTGGTTATCTGAAATTTTTTCTACTGTAACATTTGTATCTTTTTGTCTATATCTAAATTTTGCAGAACACTGAATTGGTGTGCTGAAATCTAATTCATTGATGAAAGAAATATCAGAAGCGATTAAGTAATCACTATATAAAGCTTCATGGTGAAAGCCTTGTTCAACATATAACACATTATCTTTAAGGTTTTTACCTACAACAAACCATGGATCTCCGTCTCCGCCAATTCCTAGACCATGTCTTTGTCCAATTGTATAATACATTAAACCAGTATGTTCTCCCATATCTACGCCATCAAGTGTTTGCATTTTACCATTTTGAGCAGGTAAATATTGAGATAAAAATGTTTTAAAGTTTTTTTCGCCGATAAAACAAATCCCCGTAGAATCTTTCTTTTTAGCAGTTGCTAAATCTTGTTCTTCTGCAATTTTTCGTACTTCACTTTTTTCTAATTCTCCTAATGGGAACATAACTTTAGAAAGTTGTTCTTCTGTTAATTGGTTTAAGAAATAAGTTTGGTCCTTATTATTGTCTACGCCTCTAAGCATTTCTACTTTATCACCATCGCGTCTTACACGAGCATAATGACCTGTAGCAACATAATCTGCTCCAAGTTTTAAAGCATGATTTAAAAATGCTTTGAATTTAATTTCTTTATTACACATAACATCAGGGTTTGGTGTTCTTCCTTTTTTATACTCATCTAAGAAATACGTAAACACTTTATCCCAATATTCTTTTTCAAAATTTACTGCATAATAAGGAATATCTAATTGGTTACATACTGCAATAACATCATTATAGTCTTCAGTAGCTGTACAGACACCATTTTCATCAGTGTCATCCCAATTTTTCATAAATATGCCTACAACATCATAACCTTGTTCTTTTAATATATGCGCAGTTACAGAACTATCTACGCCCCCGCTCATACCTACGACTACACGGGTAGATTGATTATTCATTTTCTTCCTCCTTAAATTGATGATATATTTTCATAATTGCACTTACAATATAGTTAATCTCTTCTTCAGTTGTCTCTAATCCAAAACTAAATCTTACAGATTTTTTCGTTCTATCTTCATTGCCAAACATCGCTTGTAGTACATGAGATGGTAGTGTAGATCCAGCTGTACAAGCAGAACCACTTGAAACATAAATATTAGACATATCCAATAACGTAAGCATTGTTTCAACTTCTATAAATGGAAAGTATAAATTCGTTATATGGCCGGTTGTATCTGTCATACTCCCATTAAGTTCAAATGGTATCGCATTTTGTTGTAATCCTACGATTAAATTTTGCTTTAAATTCATTAAGTGTACATTGTGATAATCCATATTTTCATTAGCTTCAATTATAGCCGTTGCCATTCCACAAATATAAGGAACATTCTCAGTACCTGCTCTTCTCTTTAGTTCTTGTTCTCCACCTTGAATAAATGTATTAAACTGAATATCCTTTTTAACAAGCAAAGCACCTATACCTTTTGGACCACCAAATTTATGAGCTGTAATACTTAGCATATCCATAGGCATTTCATTAAAATCAATAGGCATATGTCCAATTGATTGAACAGCATCGACATGGAATGTAATTTCTTGTCCTTCAATTATTTCGGCAATCTCATATAAAGGTTGAACAGTTCCAACTTCATTATTAACAAGCATAATTGAAATTAAAGTTGTATCTGGTCTAATGCTCTCTTTTAAATGTTCTAAATCTACAACACCATTTGGATGAACATCTAAATAAGTGACTTCAAATCCTTCACGCTCAAGTTCTTCAAAGACATGCAATACAGAATGATGCTCTATACTGCTTGTGATAATATGCTTTCCTTGATTTTCTTTTTTTCTCGCAACGCCTTTTATTGCCGTATTGTTTGCTTCTGTCGCACCACTTGTAAATATAATTTCATTTGGTTGAGACCCTAAAACAGATGCAATGTCTCTTCTCGCTTGATCTAAATATTTCCTCCCATCTCTACCTATAGAATGTATAGAAGATGGATTTCCATAATGCTCTGATAATATTTCTGTTATTTTTTCAGTAACAATAGGTTTTACTGGCGTTGTCGCTGCATAATCTGCATATACTTTCATCTTGAACGTCCTTTCTTAGTTTTCAATGTCACTATTCTAGCACCATTTTATAAAATTGACTAGAAGTCTGTTTCTTTATTTCTTTCATCTGTATATTGCTCTAATATTTTTAACTCATCCTTCATCGATTCAGCATCAATAGGTGTATTAATAGATACATTTTCATGAATGAGCTTACAGTTTTCAATCTTCCAAACTTGGTCTCTTATTTCATCTTTAAAAATTTCATCATGCGACACAATAATTACTGCACCATTAAAACTTTGGATTAATTGTATGATTTTCTCTTGCATACCAATATCAAAATAATTAGTTGGTTCATCTAAAATTAAGATGTGTGGGTTAGAAAAATATAATTTTACAAATTGTAACCTGCATTTTTCTCCCATTGATAACTGACGAACTTTATCATTCATCCTGCTCTTATCAAAATAAAAACTCGCTAAAATAGTCCTCGCGTCTGTTATCGTCATATTCTCAATATCCATAACTTCTTCTAATACCGAGTTATTTGGGTTTAAATTTTGAAAATCTTGCGAGAAGTATCCTATGTCTAAGTCTGGGTGCTTTTTGACAGCTCCACTCATTGGTAATAAGTTACCTAAAATTAATTGTATCAATGTAGATTTACCGGACCCATTTTTACCTTCTATAATTACAGTTTGATTTCTCTTTATTTCAAAATAAGTGTCTTTAAAAATTTCTCGACTCTTATATGAAAATGAAACATTTTCGAATCTTACTAAATAATGTGATTTAAATTCATTATTTTCTATAGAAAAGGATTTATTTTCTTCTAACGGATTATCAGATTTTGATTCTTCTAATTTACGATTTAACTGATGTTCTTTTGATTTAAATCTTTTAGCTAATTTACTTAATTGTTTTTGAGCATATGGACTACGAACAGAAGCTTTCTGAGCAGCGCTTTGATACCATTCTTTGTATTTCTTAATACTTTCTTCTATTGCTTTTTGTTCTTTCTGTTCTTTTTCATATTTTAATTTTTCTGTTTCAATTTCAATATCTTTTTGATTTTTATAATCATCATAATGGCCTGAATACCGAGTTGCACCATCTTTTGTGAGTTCTAAAATAGCATCTGGTGTTTCATTTAAGAACTCTCTATCATGCGAAACGAATAGAATAGCTCTTTGTTCTGATTTAAAAGCTTTTATTAACCACACTTTCATCTCTTTATCCATATGGTTAGTTGGTTCGTCTATTAATAATAATGGTGCATCTGATAAAATAACTTTTAAAAATGCGACTTTAGTTTGCTCACCACCACTTAAAGTGCCTATCTTTTGCTCAAAATGCGTTGATGATAATCCTAATTTATTTCCTTCAATAATAATGTTATTTTCAACGTTATATCCGTCTAATTCTATATAACTATTTAAAGAATCAATGTCAGATAAATCTTTTCTCAATTCAACTAACTTTGGATATGCAGACATGACATAATCCATAACATCAATATCATCATGTTTACTTAAATCTTGTTCCATCATAGCTGTATCAATCAATTCATTTTTATGAATATGATGTAATAGCGTAGATTTACCAATACCATTAACACCGATAAGGGCTAAATGCTCATGGTCTTCGATATGAAATGACAAACGTTTTATAAGCTGTTTATTCTCAATTTCTAATGGTTTTTCTTCAAATAAAAATAGCATAATGTTGCCTCCCGATCCATGTATTACACATACAAGGACGCACCATTACACTATTCTCAGTAATGGTGGCTTACAATATTTAGACATATTTATCCAATCATCATTGTGTAATACAATGGTATTTTTACGTAATCAAATTAAGTGCGTAAAAATTATTGGATGTCCATGTCTAATATTGATGCCACCTTTCGCTAAATTTTCATATAGTATAACGAGAAGTTTTACATTAGTCAACTTTTAATGAGCAATTTCATAGAGCGCCTTCTTTACTATTGTTATACTTCGATTATATAAATAAGTAAGGAGAATTAAACATGCAATCACATTTCCCAATTTCTGCTTTGAATCTTGTTCCTTTAAGAAAAGGAGAATCAGAGCAAGAAGCGATTCAAAATATGGTACAACTTGCACAACATGTAGAAAAATTAGGTTACGAACGTTATTGGATAGCTGAACATCATAATGCACCTAATTTAGTAAGTTCTGCAACTGCTTTATTAATACAACATACTTTAGAACATACAGATTCAATCATGGTAGGTTCAGGTGGTATCATGCTTCCTAACCACGCTCCACTAGTCGTAGCAGAACAATTTGGTACAATGGCTACTATGTTTCCAAACCGCCTTAATTTAGGACTTGGTCGCGCTCCCGGCACTGATATGATGACTGCTTCTGCACTAAGACGTGATTCACATAAAGGTGTATATACATTCGGAGATGACATTAAACAATTATTAAAATATTTCGGTCCTGAAGAAGATCAATCATATGTAAGACCTTACCCTGGTGTAGATACAAATATCCCTATATACGTGTTAGGTTCATCAACAGATTCTGCACACTTAGCAGCTCGCCTTGGTCTACCTTATGTGTTTGCAGCTCATTTTGCACCACAACAAATGGCACAAGCTATAGAAATTTATCGTGATTTATTCGAACCATCTGAGTATTTAGATAAACCACGTGTGACAGTATGTTTAAATGTGATAATAGGAGAAACAGATGAAGAAGCAACATATTTATCATCCACTATGCATTTAATGTTCTTAGGTATTGTTAGAAATTCACGTTTACCATTACAACCACCAACAGATCAATTAGAAAACATTTGGTCACCTCAAGAAAAATATATGGCACAAGATAAAACAAACACTTCATTTATAGGTAGTGAAGAAACAGTTAAAAAACAATTTTTAGCATTCCAAGAAAAATATAAAGTAGATGAAATTATGGCAGTTAGTTATATTTATGATTTAGATAAACAGTATAAATCATTTGAATCATTCAAAAAAGTAGTAGACGAAATATACAGTGAGTAAATTAGATATAAAAACACACAGTCCGAGACATTTTTAAATGTCTCGGACTGTGTGTTTATGTTCTATTTTAAATTATTATTAATATATTCTTGTACACTTGAATTGAATAGGACTCCACTGTTATGTTCACCTGTAACGCCACCATAATGAATACCAATCAATTCTTTATTAGCGTTAAATATAGGTGAACCTGAGTTACCACCGTATGTGCTTAAATCATATGTAATGCTACTGCCTGAAGCGGATAATACATTACCTTTACTTTCCCATAAAGTAGCTAATGGCTTGTCACCAGGATAACCTGTAACTGTAATTGGATCACCTTTTTTCACAGATGATGTATCTACTGGACTTGAAGGTTGAACTACATCACCAATAGACTGTCCTTTACTATTCTTACCAACATGGACTACAGCTAAATCTTCTCCATCTGGAGCAGTTGTGTAATCAGTAGCTGTGAAAGTACCAAACGGGTAATTTCCTTCGCCATTTGCTCCTGGTGAGAATTTCAATTGAGATGCATCACCATTCGTAAAGTCTACTACATGTTTATTTGTTAAAATTGTATTTTTACCTACTACAACCCCAGATGCTATAGACGTACCGCCTATATCAGCAAATGCAACAGATTGGTAATGTCCAGAAGTCGTGTCTGTTATTTGCGTGCGGTCATTCTTAGGTAATATGACTCTTGGTTGTTTTGGTTCATTATGTGCATTTGCTTCTAATGGTGCACTAACTAAACCAACCATAATAACGGAGACTAAGGCCAACATAAATATTTTTAATCTATTCATTTAAAACACTCCTTTGTTGTAATGTACAATTATTTTAATATGAAATTAATATTCTAGGATAAAAATACCCTACTTTGATATTATTTATACCCAACTGTTAACTTTTATAGCAGTTTTTTACAGTTGGGCACTGAAATCGTACACTTAGGCATAAAAAAAGAGATTGAACGCTCGCGTTCAATCTCAATTTTTTTTAAATATAGAACATATAACCTTCTAATTCATCTTGGTTTGTATAGTTCGCTAAATATTCTAAAGTCGTATTATCCAGCACTTCTTTAACAGCGTCACGTATTCTTATCCATAACTGTTGTTGAGCTGGAGGTTCATCTTCTATTCCTTCGACTGGTGTAATTGGTCCTTCTAATAACCTTATAACATCCCCAGCAGTGATTTCAGATGGTGATTTTTGTAATTCATATCCCCCTTTTGCACCTCTGACACTTTTAATAAGACCAGCATTTCTTAATGGCCCTACCAATTGTTCTAAATATAAATCACTTAAATTATTTTCTTCGGCGATAGACTTCAATGATGTACATCCTTGACCATAACGCTTGGTCAACGATATCATTAGTGTTAAGCCATATCGTCCCTTAGTTGAAATTTTCATGTACTACACCTCTTGTTTTCTTTAAAAAGTATTGTTTAACTTATTTTATCATTTTTTTGACAGTTTGAGTAATTAGAAAGGTTGATCACAGATGAAAAACGAACCGTTAGCATATAGAATGCGTCCAAAAACGATAGATGATGTCATTAGTCAAGATCATTTAGTTGGACCTAAAGCCATTATTAGACGAATGGTAGAAACTAAAAGATTAACGTCTATGATTTTTTATGGCCCCCCAGGAATAGGAAAAACAAGCATTGCACAAGCTATTGCAGGTAGTACACAATATAAGTTTAGACAGCTTAACGCTGTTACAAACACGAAAAAAGATATGCAACTTGTCGTAGAAGAAGCTAAAATTTCTGGACAAGTTATATTACTGTTAGATGAGATTCACAGATTAGATAAAGCGAAGCAAGACTTTTTATTACCTCACTTAGAATCGGGCAAAATAGTTTTAATTGGTGCAACCACTTCAAATCCATATCATGCTATTAATCCAGCGATTAGAAGTAGAGCTCAAATTTTCGAATTATATCCGCTAGAAGAGGAAGACATTATAGAAGCTTTAAATCGTGCATTAAACGATGAAGAAAATGGATTATTATCATATCAACCTGAAGTAGATGAAGAAGCAATCGCTTATTTCGCACAAGCTAGTTATGGTGATGTAAGGAGCGCTTTGAATGCATTAGAACTAGCTGTATTAAGCGCAGATATCGAAAATGATACTCGACACGTTACGGTTGAAGACGCAAAAACATGTATACAAAAAAGCGCTTTTCAACATGACAAAGATGGTGATCAACACTACGATGTCATGAGCGCATTCCAAAAATCTATTAGAGGTAGTGATGTAGATGCTGCACTACATTACTTAGCACGACTTATAGAAGCTGGAGACTTACCTACCATAGCTAGGCGTTTATTAGTTATTAGCTATGAAGATATTGGTTTAGCTTCACCAGGCGCTGCAGCAAGAACATTATCAGCAATTGAGGCAAGTGAACGATTAGGATTTCCCGAAGCACGTATTCCATTAAGTCAGGCAGTTATAGAACTGTGCCTCTCTCCTAAATCTAACTCAGCTATTACCTCAATAGATTCAGCATTATCAGATATTAAAAATGGTAAAGCAGGTCTTGTGCCAAAACATTTAAAAGATGGACACTATCAAGGTGCCAAAGATTTAGGTAACGCAATAGGCTATAAATATCCTCATAACTATGAAAATAGTTATGTAAAACAACAATATTTACCTGATACATTAAAGCATAAACAATACTACCAACCAAAATTAACGTCCAAAGCAGAACAACAATTTGCAGAAGTCTACAAAAATTTAAAAAACAAAAACTAATTTATAATAAAGTCATCTAGAATATAAACGGAGTCAACATTATACAAAATCGCAGGAAATATCACTCTAACAGGCTTGTTTATCATCACTAGCTCGTTAGAAAATGTAACGAGCTTGTCATATGTTTCTTGCACGTTAGCGCTATGTATCGTATATATTTAGGGTGAAATTACATTGAAATGATGATGGATATTGCGCTAACGGGCTTGAATACAACCTCTAGCTCGTTAGAAAATGTAACGAGCTTGTCTTATATTTCTTGCACGTTAGAGCAGCGTATCATATATATTTAGGGTAAAATTACATTGAAATAATGATGGATATTGAGCTAACGGGCTTGTTTACAATCTCTAGCTCGTTAGAGAATGTAACGATCTTGTCATATGTTTCTTGCACGTTAGAGAATCCATTATTCTCTTATTCATTATAAACAATAAGCTACACGTGCTTATATAATAAAAACAGGCTGGGACATATAAATGTCTCAGCCTGTTGTTTTTACTTATCTTTAACTCTCTTAACATGAATATCTTTTAGTATGTCATTCACTACATAACTTGCACAAATCAATCCTACTGTACTTGGTACAAAAGCATTTGAAGATGGTGGCATTTGTGCTTTTCTAACTTTAGCATTTTTATCTCCGACGACTTCATTAACATCTTCTCTTATTACAATAGGACTTTCATCACTAAATACTACATTTATTCCTTTATGAATTCCCATTTTTCTAAGTTTAAGACGAATAATTTTTGCCATTGGATCAGTATGTGTTTTTGAAATATCAGCAATTTCAAATCTAGTAGGATCTGTTTTATTTGCAGCCCCCATACTTGAAATCACGTTGATGTTTCTTTCTAAACATTCTTTCATAAGATGTATTTTGTACATAATTGTATCACTAGCATCTAAAAAATAATCTATATCGTATTCATTAAATAATGCTTCGTATGTTTCTTCTGTATAAAACATATGTAATGAAGTGACTTTGCAATCTGGGTTGATTAATCTAATGCGTTCTTCCATTAAATCAACTTTAGATTGTCCAATTGTTGTAGTAAGTGCATGTAATTGTCTATTCACATTTGTAATATCTACATCATCTTTATCGATTAAAATTATATGTCCTATATTCGTTCTTGCTAGTGCTTCAGCAGCAAAAGAACCAACGCCGCCTACTCCTAGTACAACAACTGTTTTACTTTTAAGTAAATCTAATCCTTCTTTACCAATCGCTAACTCATTTCTTGAGAATTGATGTTTAGTCATATTTTTAACTCCTTTACACAAAAATACGCAAGACATAGAGTCTTGCGTACCGATAGAATCCAATTGTGCCGTAATATTGCGTGCTAGATCATTTTGGCCTGCTAAATACAGGTGGGTGCCCTGTTTCTTATTTTGCATGTCCTCCTTAAGAGGCGTATGCGCTATTAAGAAAACCCATTAGGCTCCCTTGATCGAAAGTGTTAGGTCAAAATACATAAAGCGTATCACGAACACTTCAGATGTCTACCTTATAAATTTATTTTATCATAATTCTTTTAAATAACAAGTATTTATACTTTTGTTATTCTTCGTCTAAATCTAATTGTAAATGTAATTCTTGTAATTGACTATTTGATACTTTGCTTGGTGCGTCAGTTAATAAACAAGATGCGCTTGCTGTTTTAGGGAAAGCAATTGTATCGCGTAAATTAGTTCTACCAGCCAATAACATAACAAGTCTATCCAACCCTAAAGCAATTCCACCATGTGGAGGTGCTCCATATTTAAACGCTTCTATTAAGAAACCGAATTGTTCTTGAGCCTCCTCATCTGTAAATCCTAAAGCTTTAAACATTTTTTCTTGTAAGTCAGATTTGTGGATTCTGATTGAACCCCCACCTAATTCAAACCCATTTAATACAATGTCATATGCATTTGCTTCAACATTTGTAGGATCTGTTTCTAACATATCTTCGTGTTCTTTTTTAGGAGCAGTGAATGGATGATGGGCAGCAACATAACGGTTAGTATCTTCATCATATTCAAATAATGGCCAATCTGTAACCCATAAGAAGTTATATTGATTAGGATCTATTAAGCCACGTTCTTTACCAAGTTTATTTCTTAATTGAGCTAAACTAGCTGCAACAACATCTTTTTTATCTGCAACAAATAGAATTAAATCACCAGATTTTGCTTCTGTTTCTTTTAATAATTCTTCTGTGTGTGATTCATTAAAGAATTTGCTAATTGGACCGTTTAATCCTTCATCAGTTACTTTAACCCAAGCTAAACCTTTAGCTCCGTATATACTTGCAAATGATTGTAATTGATCAATATCTTTTCTTGAATAGTCGTCTGCTCCATTTTCAACAACTATCGCTTTAACTTCCCCACCGTTTTCAACAGCGCCTTTAAATACTTTGAATTCCATTTGTGAAGCTAATTGTGATAAATTGATTAATTCCATACCGAAACGTGTATCTGGTTTATCAATACCATATCTCTCCATTGCTTCAGCGTAAGTCATACGAGGGAATGGTGTCGTAATATCGATTCCTTTAACGTCTTTCATAATACGTTTCATTAAACCTTCGTTCATTGTCATAACATCTTCTTGATCAACGAAACTCATTTCGATATCTATTTGAGTAAACTCAGGCTGTCTATCAGCTCTTAAATCTTCATCTCTGAAACATTTAACGATTTGATAATACTTATCAAAACCGCCTATCATTAATAACTGTTTAAAAATTTGTGGTGATTGAGGTAATGCATAAAATTCACCATCATGGACACGTGATGGAACTAGGTAGTCTCTAGCCCCTTCTGGTGTTGATTTCGTTAAAACAGGTGTTTCAACCTCAAAGAAATCTCCTTCATCTAAGTAGTTTCTAACAGATCGTGTAATTTGATGTCTCATTTTAAATGTTTGAGCTAAACTTTCTCTACGTAAATCTATATATCTATATTTAAGACGAACATTTTCATCTATATCATTTACATCTGTAATTGAGAAAGGTGGTGTTTCAGATTCATTTAATATTTCTATACTTGAAACTTGCACTTCTACTTTACCAGTTTTAATTTTATCATTAACTGATTTTTCATCTCTTTTAGTTACTTGACCTTTAACTTGTATAACATATTCAGAACGAACTTTATCAGCAATTTTTAAAGCTTCTTCTGAAAAATCTGGGTTAAAAACAATTTGTACTACGCCTTCACGGTCACGTAAGTCTATAAAAATAAGTCCGCCAAGGTCACGTCTTTTTTGTACCCATCCGTTTAAAGTTACTGTCTGTCCAATATATTCTTCTGTTACACTTCCACAATAAGTTGTTCTTTTATTCATTATGATTCCACCTTTAAATAATTCTCTAATTCTGAAAATGCTACTGGTTCAGTTTCGCCAGTTTTCATATTTTTTACTTCTACTTGCTCTTTTTGTAATTCATCTTCACCAATAACAATTGTATAAGTTGCATTTAATCTGTCGGCTTGTTTCATTTGGCCTTTTAATTTTCTACTTAAGTAATCTTTGTCACAACTAATACCTGCTAATCTTAGTTTATTAAGTAATTCTACTGAATAATGATCAGCTTGCTCTCCCATAGTAGCGATGAATAAATCTATAGAGTCTTCTTGTTCTATTTCAATGCCTTCCGCCTCTAGAGCGAGCAATAGTCTTTCAATACTTAAAGCAAATCCTATACCTGTTTCTTTTGGACCATCTAATAATTCTAATAATCCATTATAACGTCCACCGCCACATAGAGTTGTAATAGCTCCGAATCCTTCTGCATTGCTCATTACTTCAAATGCAGTGTGCGTATAATAATCTAAACCACGTACTAAATTGCTATCAATTTCATATTCAATACCAATTTCATCTAATAGTGTTTTAACTTCTTCGAAATAACTTTTTGAATAATCATTCAAGTATTCAGTAATTTTCGGCGCATTTTTTACAGCTTCTTTATCTCGATCAACTTTACAATCTAGAATGCGCATTGGATTTGTATAAAGTCTGTTTTGACAATCTTGACAAAATGTATCAATGACTGGCTCAAAATGTTCTTGTAATGCTTTAGAATAATCTGCTCTTGATTCAGCATCGCCAATACTGTTAATAACTAGTTTTAAGTTTTTCAAACCGAATGACTGATAAATGTGTACAAGCATTGCAATAATTTCAACATCGATTGCAGGATTTTCTGATCCAATTGCTTCTACTCCAAATTGAACGAATTGACGATAACGTCCTTTTTGTTTTCTTTCGTATCTAAACATAGGACCAGTATAATATAATTTTACAGGCTGATTCGCATTACCTTGCATTTTATTTTCTATGAAACTTCTCACTACACTAGCAGTACCCTCAGGTCTCAATGTGAGACTTCTATCACCTTTATCTTTAAATGTGTACATTTCTTTCTGTACGACATCAGTTGAATCTCCAACACCTCTACTAAATAAATCCGTGCTTTCAAATATAGGTGTTCTAATTTCTTTATAATTATAAATTTTCATCAGTTCGTGTAATTTGTTTTCAATATACTGCCATTTATAACTATCTTTCGGCAAAATATCTTGTGTGCCACGTGGTATATTTATCATTTAATTTCCTCCTTAAAATTAAAAAAGTCCCTTGTATGCTTAATAAACATACAAGGGACGAAGATTCCGTGTTGCCACCCTAATTAGTATTCTTTAAAAAGAATACTCACTTAACAACATTGTAACGGATGTCAATCGATCTTACTTTCATAAGATTCCCTCTTCTTGTGTTCAAAAGTATACGTGGCATCTTTATAACTTTCAGCACATGTTATAATCTCTGTGTTCAGCCTAAAGTGTATACTATTCAAGAATAAACGGTAAGTTTATATTTAGTAATTTATATTAATAGTAACCCCATACTTAATTTCAGTCAACATTTAATTTGAAAAGTAAACTTTCAAACCATCTACAATACCAGTTTCAATTATGTGTCTGTATTTGCGATCAACGATTAAGTTTTCATCAGTTGGGTTGCTTATATATCCAAGTTCTAATAATACAGCAGGTGACTTAGCTTGTCTAATAACTTGGAAGTTTTCATTTCTTACCCCTCTATCAGACAAGATAGACTTTTGATTGATTGAAGTGTGTAAAGTTTTTGCGAAATCTTTATGACTTTCATGATGATAATAAACTGTTAAACCATGTGGATTAGAAGATTCAAGTGCGTCATTATGCATGCTTATGAATACATCTCCATCAGCTTGTCTATCTTTTAATTTAACGTACTCATCTTTTGAACGTGTTAATTTTACTTTAGCACCTTCATCTTTTAACATTTTTTCCAATTCTTTAGCAGTTTTTAACGTCATTACTTTTTCTGTTACGTCTTTGTGTTTGGAGCTTGCCGCGCCTTGATCACTTCCACCATGCCCTGGATCAAGTACAATGGTTTTATCCTTTAATGGTTTTTGGACTGGATCCACATCTTCTTTAATATCTAAATTTGTATGCCAACCAGCAATCCAACCCTTTTCATTGTCACTATTAATGACTTCAAACCATTTACCTTCTCTATCTATGATTTCAAACTTATCTCCATCTTTAACATCAAATATAATTGGATAAAATGCAGCTGGACCGGTTCTCAGTTCACCATCTTCTATCATAGAAAGTGACTTAGGTTCTTCATCTTCTTGTGTTAAGAGTTTAATAATAATAATAATTAATGCTAATAATATTAATCCCGCGATAATAATCGGTATTGGCTTTAGTTTCTTTTTTTTAAACCATAAGCTTATTCGGTTCATTGAATAATACCATCCTTGCTTTCGAAAATAATCGTTATTGGACCATCATTAACAAGTGATATATCCATATGTGCACCAAATTCACCACTTTTGACAGGTATACCATAAGAAGCTAATTGTTCATTAAAATATCTATATATATTGTTAGCTTCGGTTGGTTCTTTAGCATTCGTAAACCCAGGTCTATTTCCTTTTTTTACTGAAGCATATATTGTGAATTGTGAAATAGATAGTATTTCCCCATCAACTTGATGTATATCTAAATTCATTTTACCTTGGTCATCTTCAAAAATTCGAGTTTTGGCGATTTTTTTAGCAATAGTGTCAGCATCTTTATACGTTGACTCTTCACCAACTCCTACTAGCAATAAAAAACCTTGTTTAATTTCATTTTGAATATTTTCAGATGTCACTTTAGCTTGACTTACTTTTTGTAAAACAACTTTCAAAATATCACCTCTTAATTCCATACACGGGTAACTGTATAGATATCGCCTAATTGTTTTATTTTATCAACAATTCGATAAACGTCATTAACGTTTTTAACCATAACACTTATGTTTATAACAGCATTTTTATCTATATCAGCTTTACCTGAAACTTTTACTAATTGTACTTTAATTGAATTTACAACTTGCAAGACTTCATTTAACAAGCCATTTCGATCGTATCCTGTAATTTCCAGATCAACTTGGTAACTTTTTTGTTCATTTGTATTTTTAACCCATTCTACATCGATTAATCTCTCGGTTTCATTAATAATATTAGGGCAATCTTTTCTATGTACTTTTACCCCGTGTCCTTTTGTAATGTAACCGATGATATCATCACCAGGGATAGGGTTACAGCACTTCGATAATTTGATTAGCATATTGTCCAAGCCTTCTACATAGACACCTGTTTCAGTACGTATATCATTTTTAATCGGCATAGACTTACTGACTTCTTGAACTTGGTTTAATGACTGTTTTTTACGTTCTATTCTAATTTTTTCAGATAATCTATTAACAGCTTGTAACGCGGTGATGCCTCCAAATCCTACTGCTGCATATAAATCATCTTCGTTCGAAAAATTATATTTCTCATTTACATTTTTGATATTCTCAGAAGTTAATACTTCATCTACGTTGAAACCTTGTTCTTTAATTTCAGCTTCAATCATAAACTTGCCTTTTTCAATGTTTGCAGATCTATCTTGTTTCTTAAAGAAACTGCGAATTTTGCTTTTAGCACTTGAAGAACGCACAATTTTCAACCAATCTCGACTCGGTCCATATGAATGTTTACTCGTTCTAATTTCAACTATATCTCCAGTAGATAATTTATAATCAATCGGCACGATTTTACCGTTTACTTTTGCTCCTATCATCTTATTCCCCACTTCACTGTGGACAGAGTAAGCAAAGTCTATTGGTACAGCACCATAAGGAAGTTCTACAACATCACTTTCTGGCGTAAAGACGTAAACTTTATCACTTTGTAAATCATATTTTAATGATTCCATAAATTCTTCAGCGTCTGGAGATGTGTTATCTGTTTCAGCTATCTCTTGTAACCAACTCATTTTTTGTAAATATTCTTCAGATTTATTGCTTAAGTTTTTACCTTCTTTATAAGCCCAATGAGCAGCAACACCGTGTTCCGCTATTTCATGCATCTCATAAGTTCTGATTTGAATTTCTAAAGGATCGCCATTTGGTCCAACTACCGTTGTATGCAATGATTGATACATATTTTGTTTTGGCATAGCTATATAGTCTTTAAATCTGCCAGGCATAGGTTTCCAAAGTGTGTGCACTAAGCCCAATACAGCATAACAATCTTTAATAGATGGCACTATGACTCTAATAGCTAATAAATCAAATATTTGTTCAAATTGCTTTTTCTGTTTAACCATTTTTCTATAGATGCTATATATATGTTTAGGTCGTCCGCTTATGTCGCCAGAAATATCCATAACTTCCATTTCTGATTCAATATCTTTAACAGCATTAGCAATATATGTTTCACGTTCACTTCTTTTTTTCTTCATAAGATTAACTATTCTGAAATATTGAACGCTATCTATATATCTTAAAGAAATATCCTCCAGTTCCCATTTAATCGTATTAATACCTAATCTATGAGCTAAAGGTGCGTATATTTCTAATGTTTCTTTTGCTATTCTTTTTTGCTTTTCTTTTGGCATGGCTTTTAAAGTTCTGACGTTATGAAGCCTATCTGCTAATTTCACAAGTATAACTCTTACGTCCTTAGCGATTGCTATAAATAGTTTACGATGGTTTTCAGCTTGCTGCGTTTCTTTTGATTTATATTTTACTTTTTTAAGTTTTGTCACACCATCTACTATAATTGCAACTTCTTCATTAAACATTTCAACCAAATCATCGTAAGTATAAGGTGTATCCTCAATTACATCATGTAAAAATCCAGCAACAATTGTTGGGCCATCTAACTTCATTTCAGTCAAAATACCTGCAACTTGTATTGGATGCATAATATAAGGTAAATTATTTTTTCTAATTTGGCCTTGATGTGCTTTAAAAGCTAAATCGTAACTTTTTTCAACTAATTGGTAAGCTTCTTCGGATAAGTAGCTTTTAGCTTTATATAAAACATCATCAGCACTATAAGGATATTCTTTATTCATAGGGACACCACCTCATCACAAATTTCTCTTTAATATTACTATTATAGCAATTAATATAAGTAATATGCCACATATAATTATTATATTTAATCTAAAAATAAAATAGTCACAAAAGTGACTATTTTATTTTAGTATTTATATACTATTCATCATATGAAATTAAAGATACAACATCGTATCCTTTTAGTTTATCTATTCCGTGTAAATATTTCAATTCTATTAAGAAAGCAATACCTACTACAATACCACCTAGTGATTCCACCAAATGGATAGCAGCTTCTATTGTACCGCCTGTTGCTAATAAATCATCAGTAATAAGCACACGTTGACCAGGTTTAATTGCGTCTCTATGCATTGTTAAAACGTTAGAGCCATATTCTAAATCATATTCATAACGAATAACTTCACGAGGTAATTTACCTTCTTTACGAACAGGTGCAAAACCAATTCCCATAGCATAAGACACAGGGCACCCTATAATGAATCCTCTTGCTTCAGGTCCAACTACTACATCTACTTGTTTGTTTTTAGCATAACTTACAATTTGGTCAGTTGCATATTTATATGCTTCCCCATTGTCCATAATTGTTGTAATATCTTTAAAATTAACCCCTTCTTTTGGCCAATCTTGTACTTCTGAAACATATTGTTTTAAATCCATTAAACTTCCTCCTCAACGTTGCCTATCAATGACTGAATCCATTTGATTAAAGATTGACTATCATTATATAACAATGTCTTTTCAATTTCTATTTGTCTTTTCTTCTCTTGATACAACGGCGCACTTTGAATGCTATTCTTTTCCGCTTCTTTATTCACTTTTATTATACCATCATTTATTGTAATAAAGTCTAATTCATAAAAGCAATTTAGTATGAATTTTAATTGATCAGGTTTAATTTTCAAAAATTGACAAAGTTGCATACCTTCAGTTTGAATATTTGTTTCTGCTTTACTGAGTAATGCTTTATATGTTTCTTTAAATTTTTGTTCATTAGGTAAACCTTCAAAGTATGAATTAGATTGACCTTTAAAAACTAAATAATATTTATCTGCATTAACTTGATTTAAAGTTGTTTTTAAATCATCTAAATCTTTTGGTAAATCTCTAAGCACACACGCTTCAACATTTCTTTCATATCCTTCTCCATAGAACACATATCTATCATTTAGTTTTTCTTCTGTTGAATTAACTACAAACAAAGCGTCTTTTTGATTAATTTTCAATAAGTCTTGTTTATTTTTACTTCTATAATCGAATACTGTATGTTCATTACCTAACTCTAAATCTTTTATGATTATTTGTGGAGATTGGTGTCCATTCCATTCGTTTACATTTAAGCTGCCTGCTATATTAATAGTTGTTTCATTTGTTATGTCGTGTTGAAGATGTCCGAAATTCCAATGAAGTGCTGCAATATTTTTGTCGGTTAATGTAAGTTTTAAATGTTTTTCACTTTGTCCAATACCTTTCACCGAATTAACCTGCACATTTTTCACTGCAAATAATGGTGCAGAAATATCAGTTCCAAAAGGTCGTAACCTCTCTAAGTCAAAAATATTTTCAACTGAAATGTCAGATACTTGAATTTCTGAATCCACAGTTAATTGCGGTAATAGTGGTTTACCTTCTGTTAACTTATACATTTCATCATTTAAAGCTTTTTTTAATGATTCTATAGCATCAATATCTAACGTCATACCTGCTGCCATATGATGACCACCAAACTTTTGTATAAGTTCAGAGTTATTTTGAAGAAATTCAAACATAGATACTTGTTCAATACTTCTAGCTGATCCTTTAGCATGATTTTGCTCTATATCCACATTTAACACGATAGTTGGTAAATGATATTGTTCAACAATTCTTGATGCTACTATTCCGAGAACACCCTCGTTCCAATCTTCTTTTGCTAAAACTAAAAATTGTGCGTTGGTGTCAATTTGTTCTTGAGCGAGCACAAGAGCTTCTTCTGTAATAGTTTCAACTATTGCTTTTCTTTCAGTATTAAAATGATCCACTTCTTCAGCAAGAAATGTCGCTTCATCGCTGTCTTCACACATCAATAATTCACATGCTAATCTAGCATCATCCAGACGACCAACCGCATTTAATCTTGGGCCAATTATAAATCCTACAGTTTGTTCACTGACTTCATCAGTGTAATCTGCGACTTCTAATAGTGCTTTAATACCTGGGGAAGGTTTTTCATTTAAAATGTTTAAACCTCTCTTGACCATATATCTATTCTCATCAGTTAAACTCACTAAATCTGCAATAGTACCGATTGCTACAAGTCCAAGAAAATAATCGGGCAAGTCCGCCTTAAGTGCTTTACATAATTTATAAGAAACCCCTACACCTGCTAAATATTCAAATGGATAGTCGAAGTCAGGGTGCATAGGATGGACGATAGCATATGCATTAGGTTTTGTAATACCAAATTCGTGATGATCTGTTACGATAACGTCTATCCCTAATTCATTAGCAATATCTATTTCATGATGCCCTTGAACACCATTGTCTACTGTAATGATTAAAGTAACGTCTTCATCATGAGCATTTCGAAATGCCCCTTCACTTGGACCATATCCTTCTGTAAATCTATTCGGAATATACCAACCGACTTGAGCTCCAAGTGATTCTAATGTTTTTACGAGAATTGTTGTTGATGTCACACCATCAGCATCATAATCACCATATACTAATATTTTCTCACTATTTTCTATAGCTTTATGTATTCTTGAAACAGCTTTCTCCATATCACTTAACAACATAGGATCATGAAAAAGTTCTTCTTTAGAAAGTAAATGTTCGATATCAGTTTGTGTTGTATAACCTTTAGAAACTAATGCTTTTTCTAATAGCGGGGAAATATTAAATTTTTTAATTATTTGCTTGTCTATTTCTATAGTTTGTCTAGGTATAGACCATTGATAACGTGCTTTAGTCATAACAAATCTCCTCATTTCTACTCAAAACATTATACATGAAAAATTAATGATTCTCTACTAAACAAATTAAGCATATCAAAATAAATATTTTTTGCATAGAATTGATAAACTTCAACTGCATAAAAAAGCACTTATCAAAGCAGACACATAAAGTGTAGCTTTGATAAGTGCTCATGAATTTTAAACGAGTATTTTTTCGTCGTTTGATTTTTTCTCTTCGTAGACAACTAATTTGCCGTCATCAGAATTTTTAAGTTGTTTCTTTTTCAACATGCCCCATAGCGGAACTGCCACGAACACAGATGAGAACACACCTGAAATCAGTCCTATAAGTAATGCTAATGAGAAGTTGAATATACTTGATGATCCAAAGATTAATAGTCCAATTACAACTATTACAACGGTTAACACTGTATTAATTGATCTCGTCATCGTTTGTCTAATAGATGAATTTACAATCATATCAATTGTTTCTGGGTCTTTTATAACTTTGATTTTACGTAAGTTTTCACGAACCCTATCAAATGTAACGATTGTATCGTTTATGGAATAACCGATTATCGTTAATACAGCAGCAATAAATGTAATATCTACTTCTAATCTAAATAAGCTAAACACTGTTACAATCATGAACACATCGTGTAGAAGTGCTAATACTGCAGTAGTTCCCATTCGCCATTCGAATCTAAATGTAACATAAATGACGATACCAAGCGCTGCAATGCCTAAAGCTTTCAATGCGTTTACTGCGAGCTCTTGGCCAACTACAGGAGATACTGTACTAACATTAGGGTCATGACCTAAAGTATCTTTAAAATCAGATTTAACTTTTTTTATCTCCGATTTATCTAAAGCATCTTTAAACTGTACAGTAGCCATTTTATTACCCGAACCGCTTGTCGTAACTTGAGAAGGTTCTAATCCCATATCTTTAAATTGTTTAGATACTTGTTCAGTTTTTATTGCATTATCAGATTGTAAATCAACTCTTGTACCACTTGTGAAGTCGATACCGAGATTTAATTTAAATATAGATATTATAATCGCACCAACAATAATAGTTATGATACTAAATGTTAAGAGCGGTTTTGCAAGTTTAACAAAATTAACTTTATCATAAGGTGTGCTTAAATCATGCACATCTAATTTTTCGCTAATATCATGTCTTGATTTTTTAGATACGCCGAACCAAGTATACTTTTTGTTAAAGTAATTTGAGTTAATCAAGATTGATAACAGTAATCTTGTTAAGAAGACTGATGCTACGAAACTCATCAGAATAGATAGTAATAACATTGTTGCGAAACCTTTAACGGAACTTTCACCAAATACAAATAATACTAATGCAGCTAATATTGTCGTTAAGTTAGCATCTAGTATTGTAACAAATGATGAACCCGAACCTTTTTTGAAGGCTTGTTTCAATGTCCTTCCGATTCTTAACTCATCCTTTATCCGTTCATACATAATAATATTCGCGTCTACAGCCATACCTACACCTAACACCAGAGCAGCTAGACCAGGTAGAGTAAGAACACCTGAAATAAAGTTGAATGCTAATAATGTTAAATAAACATAAGTGCTTAATGTAACAACAGCAACAACACCAGGTAATCTATAGTAGATTAACATGAATAAAAATACGATACCTACACCAATTGTAGAGGCAAAAATCGTTTCATCTAAAGCATCTTGACCAAACTGAGCACCTACTGAAGTAGAATAAACTTCATCTAATTTAACTGGTAAAGAACCTGAATTTAATAAGTCAGCGATTTGTTTTGCTTCTTTAACGCCTTCTTCACCTTTAAATCCGCCTGATATTTCTACATTTTCAGAATTGATAGGCTGACTAACTGTCGCTGCAGAAATATACTTAGGCTCTTTGCCTTCTTGTTCTTTCTTAGCTTCTTTTTCGTAGCTATCTCCATTTTCGTAATCCATCCAAATAACCATTAGGTTTGGATTCATTTTAGATACTTTTTCAGTTACTTCTTTAAATTTTTCTGCATCTTTTAATTTAAGTGTAACTGCTACTTCGTTTGTATTATCTTTAAAACCTTGTTTAGCGCCACCTTGTACTAAATCTTTACCTGATAATAGTACATTATCTTTAGCATCTCTAATTGTTAAGTTAGCTTGAGTCGAAAGTACTTCACGAGCCTCGTTTTGATCTTTAATACCCGCTAATTGTACTCTTATTCTATTGCCTTCCTCAACTTGAATCTTCGGTTCAGAAACACCCAATACGTTAACACGTGATTCCAAAGTTTTGGCGGTCGATTTAACAGCGTCTTTATCTATTTTGTCACCTTTATCTAAAGGATTGACTTGATAAAGAACTTCAAATCCACCTTGTAAGTCTAGACCTAAATTTACATTCTTCGTTATATTTTTACCGGTTGACCCTATTAAAGTAAAAATCAACACCGAGAGAAGTAAAAAGGCTATAATTCTACTACGCTTTTTCACGATAACACCTCTTACTTTTTTTAGTTCACTATATATGTTATAGCATACATTACCAGTTTTTGAATAGTCATAACGTACATGTATCAAAAAAAGACATGGATAACCATGTCTTTAACGTTAAATATATTAAACTAATTCCATCAAAATGTAAACTTTTTTATGAAGGGTCTACTTGTTTGATAGCAGGTTTTTCAAAAGTAATTTCTTGGCCTTTGTCATTTACAGTAACAACAACGATTGATTCGTCAACTGCTCTAACTGTACCTTTAATTCCACCAATTGAAGTAACTTTTTGACCTACTTCTAAGCGGTTTAATAATTCGCGATGCTCTTTTGCTCTTTTTTGTTGTGGTCTAATCATTAAGAACCAAACAAGTGCAAATATCAAAATAATTGGTAATAATTGTACTAATACTTCCATAATCATACTCCTTTAAAAGTTTTTGGGGTTATCTACATTTAGTCCATATTGTTCGAAAAATTCATCTTTGAAATCAAGTAATCGATCTTCTCTTATTGCTTGGCGAACATTCTCCATCAATTTTAACAAGAAATACAAATTATGATATGTAGTAAGACGAATTCCAAATGTTTCATCTGCTTTAATCAGATGACGCAAATAAGCTTTAGTATAGTTTCTACATGTGTAACAATCACATTCAGGATCTAATGGTGATAAATCTGTTTGATATTTCGCATTTTTTATCACTACTCTACCTTGTGAAGTCATACATGTACCATTTCTAGCTATACGTGTTGGTAAAACACAATCAAACATATCGATACCTCTAATTGAGCATTCGATTAATGCATCAGGTGAGCCAACGCCCATTAAATATCTTGGTTTATTAAATGGCATTAACGGTGTCGTATGTTCAACCATTCTGTACATCACAGGTTTCGGTTCTCCAACTGATAAACCGCCAATCGCATAACCAGGAAAATCAAGTGAAACTAAATCTTTAGCACTCTGCTCTCTAAGATCGTTGTATTCCCCACCTTGGATTATACCAAATAGAGCTTGATCTTCAGGACGTTTATGAGCTTCAAGACATCTTTCAGCCCATCTAGACGTTCTTTCAATTGATTTCTTTACATAATCATACTCAGATGGCATAGGAGGACACTCATCAAACGCCATCATAATGTCTGAACCAAGATCGTTTTGAATATGCGTTGCCTTTTCTGGACTTAAAAACAATTTAGAACCATTTAAATGATGTCTAAAATGCACACCTTCTTCTTCAATCTTTCTCATATCACTTAAACTGAATACTTGAAAGCCTCCTGAATCAGTTAATATTGGTCCATCCCAATTCATAAACTTATGTAATCCACCCACCTTAGAAATGATATCACTTCCAGGTTGTAACCACAAATGATAGGTATTGCTTAAAATGATTTTCGCTTCCATTTGTTTAAGTTCTTCTGGACTCATCGTTTTTACAGTTGCTTTTGTACCAACTGGCATGAACATTGGTGTCTCAAATGAACCATGTGGTGTATGAACGATTCCCAATCTTGCACCAGACTGTTTACAAGTTTTAATATGCTCATATGTTACTGCAGGCATGTCTTTTTCTCCTTCACTATATAATAATCATTGCATCCCCAAAACTAAAGAATCTATATTCAGATTCAACAGCATGACGATAAGCATTTAAAATATTTTCGCGCGATGACAGCGCTGAAACTAACATGATTAAAGTAGATTTTGGTAAATGGAAATTTGTAATTAAGCCATCAATCGCTTTAAATTCATACCCAGGATATATAAAGATATCTGTCCAGCCACTTTCGGCTATGAATTTATCATTCCTACTTCGTATTGTTTCTAACGTTCTTGTTGAAGTAGTACCAACTGAAATAATTTTTTTACCATCGGCTTTAACTTTATTTAATAATTCAGCAGTATCTTCAGACATTTGATAATACTCTGAATGCATTTCATGTTCGTCGATATTATCTACACTTACCGGTCTGAATGTACCTAATCCTACGTGTAAAGTTATAAATGCAACATGTACACCTCTATCTCTAATTTCTTGTAATAGATTTTTAGTGAAATGTAGTCCTGCAGTTGGTGCTGCAGCTGATCCAACAGCTTTAGCATAAACAGTTTGATATCGGTCTTGATCATCTAGTCTTTCTTTAATGTAAGGAGGTAATGGCATTTCACCAAGTTCATCCAAACGTTCTTGTAAAATGCCTTCATACGAAAGTTTCATAATTCTACCACCTTGGTCTAACTCTTTAACACAAGTAGCAATTATTTTACCTTCCCCAAAAGATACACTTTGATTTATCTTTATACGTTTTGCAGGTTTGATAAGTACTTCCCATTCGTCATTCTCTTGTTGTGTTAGCATTAACATTTCAACTTTCGCACCAGTTTCTTCTTTAATTCCAAACAATCTAGCAGGCATGACTTTTGTATCATTTAGTACTAAACAATCTCCCGGTGATAACTGATGTATAACATCTTTAAATGTTAAATCTTCTAATTCACCTGTAACTTTATCGCATTTTAGTAGTCGACTACTTTCTCTATTAAGCAATGGTGTTTGAGCGATCAAAGACTCAGGTAAATCAAAATCAAAATCTTCAATATTCACAGGCTTTGCCTCTTTCCTCATTCTAATATTATTTCTTTATCTCAAAATGGTCATAACTCACTGCAGTTGCTTTTCTACCACGAGGCGTTCGTTCTATAAAGCCTTTTTGAATGAGATATGGTTCGTACACATCTTCTAATGTAATACGTTCTTCCCCAATGGTAGCAGCAATTGCATCTAGGCCAACTGGTCCACCTTTATAATTATTCAATATACAGTGCATAATTTTATAGTCAATATGGTCTAACCCTTCTTTATCAACTTGTAATAAATCTAATGCATGTTTAGTTGTACCAATTGTTATTGAATCGTCACCTTCAACTTGAGCAAAATCTCTCACTCTTCTTAACAATCGGTTAGCAATTCTTGGTGTCCCTCTGCTTCGTTTTGATAACTCATTTGTACTTTGGTCATCTATTTCAACATTAAAGACTTCAGCAGTACGTTTAATGATTTCTTTTAAACTTCCATCATCATAATATTCTAAACGTAAATGAACGCCAAATCGATCTCTTAAAGGAGCTGATAGACTTCCTACTCTAGTCGTAGCACCCACTAATGTAAATGGCGGTAAATCAATTCTAATACTTCTTGCTTCTTCACCTTTACCAACTACTATGTCTAAGAAAAAGTCTTCCATAGCTGGGTATAAAACTTCTTCTACTACACGACTCAAACGATGTATTTCATCTATAAATAGCACATCACCGGGTTGTAAAGCTGATAAAATCGCAGCTAAATCTCCTGGTCTTTCTATAGAGGGTCCACTAGCTGTACGTAAATTAACGTCCATCTCATTAGAAATGATGTTAGCAAGAGTCGTTTTACCTAAACCTGGAGGACCATATAACAAACAATGATCAAGAGGTTCTTCTCTTAATTTCGCAGCTTTAATAAAAATATCTAAATTAGATTTAATATTATGTTGACCTATATACTGATTCAATGTGTCCGGTCTTAATGATAATTCATTTTGCAAATCTTCTTCAAGTTCATGTTCATCAACTACACGATCATCCAAAAAATCACCTCATTTATTGAATAAGTAGTGCTAAAGCCCTTTTAACACATGCATCTACAGTATCGAATGTTTCTTTTTCTAAAGATTTTTTAACCTTAGTAATTTCACGTTTAGAATAACCTAATGCTTCTAACGCTAATACCGCTTCTTCTAATACATCATTTTTACTTTCGTCAGCTTGAGCAAAGAGCTCTGATTCTTCGGTAATAGTTAATTTACCTTTTAAATCTAATATAATTTGTCTAGCTGTTTTCTTTCCTATACCAGGGAATTTTGTTAAATATGCTTCATTTTCATTCTCAATAGCAATTTTAACTTCATTCGGTGTACTGGCTGCTAATATTGCTAGTGCAGATTTAGGACCAATACCGGTAACTTTAATAAGATTTAAAAACATGTCTTTCTCTTCTAAATCTATAAAACCATATAATAGATGCGCGTCTTCACGTACAATTAGTTGTGTAAAGACTTGCGCCTCTTCTTCTAATTGAGATTGAAAACGATATGAATTTGGTGTTTGTATTTCATAACCTATACCGTTATTTTCAACTACTATATGTGTTGGATATAATTGAGAAATTTTACCTTTTATATATGCATACATTAGATAACTCCCTTTACATGCTCATTCCAATAACTTCAACTTCATCTACGTGTGGACTTTCTTTAATAGCATCCATCAATTCTTCTAGAGATAATTCTATATTAGAGGCATTTAATGAAATCGTTATAGTAGCTCTGTCTTTCATAGGTAAACTTTGATGAATCGTTAAAACAGACCCTTTTAATTCAGCAATTTTATTTAATACAAAAGCAAGCATACCTACTTCATCTTGAACATACAAAATTAAAGTTAAATTTCGTGTTTGTTCCTCTAATCTATCTATAGGGAAAATCGTATCCTTATATTTATAAAATGCACTTCTAGAAAGATTAAACTCTTTCACTGCATCATAAATAGTCAAATTGTTATTTTTCATGAGCGCATTTTTTACTTTTATAGTTTTTTGAACAGATTCTGGCAATACATCTTCCCTAATTAAATAAAACTTCTTTGTTGATTCATTTGATTTTTTCAATTAGAACACGCCCTATTCGACAAATTCAAATTCTCCACCTAATATTCTTACAATATCACCATTAGAAGCGCCTTTTTCTCTCAAGGCATCATCGATACCCATTGATCTCATCTGTCTAGCAAAACGTCTAACAGCTGCATCACGATTGAAGTCAGTCATCATGAATAATCTTTCAATTGAATCACCTGTAACAACATAAGCTCCATCGTCATCACGAGAAATAACAAAATGGTCTCTTGATTTTTCATGTTTATAGACAACTCTATGAATACCTGTTTCTTCTTCTATACTATCGAAATCTACACCTTCAGTTTCATCGAGTAAGTCAGCGATTTGATATAATAATTGATCAACATTTTCGCGTGTAACTGTACTAATAGGAACAATTTTTACATCTTCCTCAAGCTGTTCTTTAAACATCTCTAATTGTGCTTCTGAATCTGGTAAGTCCATCTTATTTGCAACAACTATCTGCGGTCTTCTTGATAAGTTTTCATTGTAAGATTCCAACTCTTGATTAATTGTAACATAATCTTCATAAGGGTCTCTGCCTTCCATTCCACTCATATCAATAATGTGAACTATCACTCTCGTACGTTCAACATGACGTAAAAATTGATGACCTAGACCTACACCTTCTGAGGCTCCTTCAATTAAACCAGGTAAATCTGCCATTACAAATCCTCTGCCGTCTTTAGTTTGTACAACACCTAAATTAGGCTTAATAGTTGTGAAATGATAAGCACCTATTTTAGGTTTAGCTTTAGATACAATTGATAGGAGTGTCGATTTTCCTACGCTTGGGTAACCTACTAAACCTACATCAGCCATTAATTTCAATTCTAGAATAACTTCAATTTCTTCTCCAGGCTCACCATTTTCACAAAAGTCTGGTGCTGGGTTACTCGGTGATGCAAACCTTGAATTGCCTCGACCACCACGGCCACCTTTTGCTACTGTAGCACGTTGTCCATGCTCTACTAAATCGGCTAGTACTTCTTCATTTTCTACTTTTTTTATAATTGTGCCAGGTGGAACTTTTAATACTAAATCACCTGATCCTCTACCATGCATGTTACTGCTTTGTCCATTTTCACCTTTATCAGCTTTAAATTTTCTTTGGAATTTAAAATCTAATAAAGTACGTAATCCTTCATCTACTTCAAATACTACTGAGGCACCTTTGCCTCCATCTCCTCCGGCCGGACCACCAAACGGAACATACTTTTCACGACGAAAAGCAACTAAACCGTTACCGCCATCACCAGCTTTCAAAGATATCTTGACCTGATCTATAAACATGTTTACACCTCTAGTTCATTAATATTAATAAAAAATTCTAATTCACATATTTCTTGATTATACGAAATAATTTCTATATTATAGTTTGAAAAAATTTGTTTAATTTCATTTTCGTTTATCGTAATACCTTTAGCTGACATTATTAATGTAACAAATTCCTGTTCAATAATTAATCCGATATGTGTATCTAATTCGTCAATTTCATTGACGATATGATTCATCCATTTGTGATAAATATTTAACAAAATGTTATCTGATAGGAATAAATTCCTTTGATAATCTTCATCGCTATTACATTCAATTTCAAATGTCCATTTAGAGCCTGACAATGAGATTTTGTGTGAAAATACTTCTTGAACAAACTTTCTGCATGGTGCATTTAAAAATAATTGTTCTTGTTTAAGTTCTTGATACAATTCATCTATTAATGAATTAACTTTACTTTCTTTACCCAACTGTTTATAAGTGTATAACAGTTGAAATTGATTGACAAAATCGTGTCTCGACTTTAAATACACATCTAAATCATCCATTTTATCACCTATATTGTAAGTATTCATAAATACTATTATACCATTTTAATCATTTGATTAAAAAAAGAAACACCAGAAAAAATTCTGGTGTCTCAATTTAGTGATTATTCAGCAGCTGTATATACAGATACTCTCTTTTTGTCACGACCAAAACGTTCGAATTTAACAACGCCGTCGATTTTAGCGAATAATGTATCGTCTCCACCGCGACCTACGTTTTCACCAGCGAAAACTTTAGTTCCACGTTGACGATAAAGGATAGAACCACCTGTAACGAATTGACCGTCAGCACGTTTAGCTCCTAAACGTTTTGATTCAGAGTCACGACCGTTCTTTGTAGAACCAACCCCTTTTTTCGATGCGAAAAATTGTAAGTTTAATTTTAACATGAGTTACACCTCACTTGTAATTTAGTTTAATATATTGCCCGTATTCTTCTTCAATAGTCTTTAAAGAAATGATTAGGCCTTGTAATAAAGTTTGCGCTTGTTCATTTTCTAAGTTTACACTACGTATATGAAAATATCCACCATCGTCACTGTAATCTATATCAGGTGTTTCATCAGTTAAACCGATGATTGCATTAGTCGTACCAAACACGACTGCAGATGCGCCAGCGCAGACTATATCTTTGCCGTATTCACCTGAATCAGCATGTCCAGACATAATAATATCTGTAACTTGCCCTTCATCGTTTAAACTAATATCTACTTTAATCATTGCTTACGCGTTAATTTTTTCGATAGTTAATTTAGTGTAAGGTTGACGATGACCTTGTTTACGCTTGTAGTTTTTCTTAGCTTTGTATTTGAAGACAGTGATTTTTTTACCGCGTCCTTGTTTTTCAACTTTAGCAGTAACTGAAGCACCTTCAACAACTGGTGATCCAACTTTAACTGAATCTCCACCTACAAATAATACTTGGTCAAAAGTGAATGAATCACCTTCATTTACGTCTAATTTCTCAACCCAAATTGTTTGACCTTCTTCTACTTTAACTTGCTTTCCGCCAGTTTCAATTATAGCAAACATACTTGCACCTCCTAATTTTTTAAGTCACGCCATTCATAGGTGACGTTCGTACTTAATACCTATGATTGAGCGGTTGTATGTAGCTTGAAACTACTCAACTTCAATAGATTACCATCTACAGTTACTATTGTCAATATTCTTTAATTAATTTGTATTTCTTTCTAATAATTTCAAAACGAAAGGAAAAATAATAACTAAACAAATTAAATTAAATATTATTGTTGGAATTAATCGGAATAATATAAGATTACCAAAATCTATTGAAATAAATCCTAATATGCCATAAAAAGCCATAACCCATATTTCTAATAATACCACCGAAATAATGAGTAAAATAACCATCATTAAAATATCTCTATAAAATACTTTAAATAATTTATCCATCATTACTACAAATAATGCATAACCAAATGTGTAAACACCATATACGCCGCCATAATAAATGTCAGTAAATATTCCAGTAACGATTGCTAGGATAATCGCTACTTTAGGGTTTTTATAAACTGCAATTATTAGTAAGTATAAGAATGTAAGGCGTGGAACGATAACGAATGTTTCATTAAATAGATGAATAGGTGATATTCTAGTTAATAAAGAATCTAGATAAAATAGTAAGACGCCAATCAGAGGAATAACATATAATCTCATTATTCCTCACCACTTTCGTCTGCTGAAGGGATAGTCTCAGGATCTCTATTAGCCACATAGACATGATTAAGGTCTTTAATATTTGTTGAAGTTTTTATGTATGCTACTTTAGACAATCCGTATTCGTCATTTTCGACTTTCTCAACTTCTCCTACCAATAAACCTTTAGGAAGTTGATCGCCTAAACCATTTGTTACTACTTTAGATCCTTTTTTAATTTTGTATTTATTATCGATATCACTAATAACGAGAAGCCCTTTTTCTTCGTCATATCGATTAATCATACCAAAGACATTTTCGCCTTCTTGTTGAATATCCACAGAAAGCTTACTCGTTTTTACACTTGTAGAAATCAGTTCAACTTGAGATGAAAATTGGTTAGCTTTTTTGATTCTTCCTACTAACCCTTCACTAGTGATTACAGCCATATTTTCTTTCATTCCACTTTTTTTACCTTTATCAATAATAATCGTGTTCATCCATTGATCTGGACTTCTTGCAATTACAGTAGCAGATATTGGATTAAATTGTGAAATGTCTTTCATATCAAGTTCTTTTTTTAATTCTTTGTTTTCTTTTTCCAAACGAGCTTTATCAGCTTTAATCTGTTCAGTGCGCTTTGCTTCTTCTTTTAATTTTTTAACATCATCTTCCGAAGTTGTTAAATTAGTGAAAAAGTTCGATACCATCGTCACAGGATAAGAAACAATTCTACCTCCAAATGATGATGTATCACTAGCATATTGTTCACTAAGCGATGCAGATTGTGCCCTCATTGAATACCCTACTATTACTATTAACAAAACCATGGAAATTAGAAAAAATACTAATTTATTATTTTTAAAAAAATTCGACAATCTAAACACCTCTTAATTTTCAAATGTCTAAATAACAATGATATTACTATTTTATCTTACAGTTCCATTTAAATAAAGTACGAGACTGTCGATATAGTAAAAAAGTTAATATGCTTCTTCAGGTAAGAGTTCAATATTTTGATTCATTTCATTTAAATCATCTTTCAAATCTTGCTCTGTGTGATAAACGTACATTTGTGGTTCACCAAATTTATATAGTATATATTCAGTGCCTCTTTGACCAGCTACGTAATTTTCATTATAGCCCATTCTTTCTAAATCAGACACAGCCATAAACTCTCTCTTATTAATCCAGCTAAAAGCTTGTTTCGTTTGTCCTAAAGGTACATTTCTTAACAAAGGTGTATCTTCTATTGTATAAGTAGAATTAGCTCTCCCAGGAACAACTTGTTCACTTTGTGGTGTTTCATCACTATGATCGAAAGGATTTAATTCACTTAAAGCAGGTACATTTCTATATACAATGATAATAATAACAATAATTGCTATTAATGCTAATAAATTTCTAATTAACCTAAATAACCATCTCAATTTTATGGCACCTCTCATTCAAATTTATTATACATAATTGTTTTAAAACTATCATCAGACTTGGGACCTAACTCTTTAATCATGCTGTAGTCTGATGTAAGATATGTTTGAAGCCTTTATAATGATATTAAGAGGTGAGAATTATGGAGTTAATTTATATTTTCATAGCAATATTATTGTTAATTATATTTTTTAGATTTTTCGTTGGAATATTAAGATTCGCTATAAAATTAGCTATTATCGCTTTAGTAATATATTTTGTATATCAAGGCGTTATGTATTTCATGTGAAATTTATATAATTTTTAAAGCCAACTATACGATTAAGGCCGTATAATTGGCTTTTAATTCTGTGAGAATATTCTTTATCACTTATTTAATAATTTACTTAAAATAAACAATGTAATAGAAACTAATAATCCCCACACAATCCCAGCACCAATACCACCTATAAATAAACCGAAATTGATATTAGTACTACTATCATTTATAGCAATTAAAATAGAACCTAGAAAGACACCAACTATACTCAATCCCATTACAACGCCATAATCCTTTTTAACGATAGCTCGTCTATTTTTATTTTGAAAAACAGTAATTATAAATAATACAGGTAAAATAACTAATATAAACGTAATAATTTGCAAAACTAAAACTCCTGACTTCATTTTACATATATTATAACATTGTATGATTATGAACGTTCAATAATTTCTAAATCTTCTTTTGTAATATAGTCATCTTCAAATAAACTTATAAATTCTCCATCTCCTATAATGATATGATCTAGTAAATCAATTCCCATTAAATCACAACAGTATAACAGTCTTTTCGTAGTTTTGATATCTTCTAAAGATGGAGTTACATCTTATCAAGAGTAAATTACTAAAAATCCATTAACATCAATGTTTTTACTTTAAGAACATATATTTAACGTGTTAAATCAAATGAAAAAATACAATGTAATTATTAGATGACAATTGATTACGGTCAGAAGAATGTACCACAAATAAAAAAACTAATTCCTTTTTATTTTATCGAGGAATTAAGCTTTTGACCTGCAACAATCACGCCCAATTTCGGAATATCTATAATATGATTTCGATCTTAAATTATCTACTTTAACTGACGCTACCTGCTCGTTAAAGAAGACCTATTTAAAAAAGTTTATACTGCACCTGCCTTTATTATGTAAGTAAAAGTAGTAAAGCTTTAAATTGGTTTTCAAAAAAGTAGGGTTGATTATTTCTTTTTCATCAATTATTATTGTGTTATTATCACAATATGAGAAAGGAGGCAAAAAGTAATGGGAATTGATTTCATTAATGTCGAGTTTAGAAAGCATGTAAAAGTTTCAGGGGATTTAGGTACAACGGGATCAGTATGTCCTTTTTCACAAAAACAAAAAATGGAAACACTACCGGAAAACTTTTTGCCTCCTTTTATATAATGGGCAAAAATTTATGAATCTATTGCATTTGTAAAAATGCATACGAATGATTAGGCACCGGTTGTTAAACTGGTGCCTTTTTTTTGTTTGATCAGTTCAGTTAGTTTGGAGAACCGAATCTTTAATCATGCTGTAGAAATATGGTGAGTTCGTTGATTTGGTTTTACAATATAAATAGATATGAGGTGAGGTTTATGGTGAAAGCAGTGGATTTAGCCTCCTAAAATCACAATATATTTTAGGAGGAAATAAAATGAAAAAGGATAGTAAATCTAAAGAAATGATTCAATCTGAAAAAAGGGGTTCTACTAGGCTTTTAATGATGGTACTCTCCCTATCTGTACTTGTAGGTGCAATTACGGCTGATTTAGTCAATCCCGTACTTCCACTAATAAGCAAAGATTTAGAAGCTTCGAAATCTCAAGTGAGTTGGATAGTTAGTGGTATTGCACTTGTTCTTGCGATTGGAGTTCCGATTTATGGTCGAATCTCAGACTTTTTTGAGTTACGAAAGCTATATATCTTTGCCATTATGATTCTGGCAAGTGGTAGTCTTTTATGTGCAATTGCCCCGAACCTCCCATTGTTGGTTTTGGGAAGAATGGTTCAGGGTGCTGGGATGTCCGCAATTCCAGTTCTATCAATCATTGCAATTTCGAAGGTTTTCCCACAAGGAAAACGTGGGGGAGCTTTGGGAATTATCGCAGGAAGTATTGGTGTTGGAACTGCTGCTGGTCCAATATTTGGTGGAGTAGTTGGTCAATATTTAGGGTGGAATGCCTTGTTTTGGTTCACATTTTTGTTAGCCATTATGATTGTTATTGGTGCCTACTACGCGTTACCGACAATTAAACCGGCAGAATCCGTAGGAAGCAATAAGAACTTTGATTTCATTGGTGGTTTATTCCTCGGCCTCACAGTAGGATTACTCCTTTTTGGCATCACTCAAGGAGAAACTTCTGGTTTTTCTTCGTTCTCATCGTTAACTAGCCTAATTGGTTCTGTTGTAGCTTTGGTGGGATTTATTTGGAGAATTGTTACCGCAGAAAATCCATTTGTACCACCTGTCCTGTTCAATAACAAGGATTATGTCAATACGGTCATAATTGCATTTTTTTCGATGTTTGCTTATTTCGCTGTTCTTGTGTTCGTCCCATTACTAGTCGTTGAGGTGAATGGACTCTCTTCTGGACAGGCTGGAATGATATTGTTGCCAGGTGGTGTGGCTGTTGCAATCTTATCTCCCTTCGTTGGCCGTCTTTCTGATCGATTTGGGGATAAACGTCTGATAATTACTGGGATGACTCTGATGGGGCTGTCTACCTTATTCTTGTCCACCTATGCATCTGGTGCTTCACCTCTGTTAGTTTCCGTGGGGGTCCTCGGAGTAGGGATTGCTTTTGCATTCACGAATTCTCCCGCAAATAACGCCGCAGTAAGTGCACTCGATGCAGACAAGGTTGGTGTCGGAATGGGGATTTTCCAAGGTGCTTTGTACCTTGGAGCAGGAACTGGAGCAGGTATGATTGGAGCATTATTATCCGCTCGACGTGATGCTACTGAGCCGATAAATCCATTATATATATTGGACGCTATGTCCTACTCAGATGCGTTCCTTGCAGCTACAGGGGCAATACTCATTGCCTTAATAGCTGGATTAGGTTTAAAAAAGCGTGGGTAATAACTTAGTTATGTAAAGATTAGTTATTGTTTAGTTCATCTTCTATAGTTTAAGCTGTAAATAAATAGCTTAGGAATCACGCAAATTTGAATTTCTTAGAATAGAATACTTTTAAGTAACTCAACTTTCGTACACTGTTTTATTGGTGCGAAAGTTGAGTATGTTAAGGATGAAACAATGAAAACATTGGTGATCGTTTCTCACCCAGATATGCCAAATTCTCGAATCAATAAAGTTTGGGTAGAAAAAGCAGCGTCTTATTCAAACGAAATTACCATTCATGATCTTTATAGAGAGTATCCTGATTTTATTATAAATGTAAAAAGAGAGCAGGAATTAGTTGAAAATCATGATAATATTATTTTTCAATTTCCATTATATTGGTATAGTTCTCCTTCATTATTAAAAAAATGGATCGATGAAGTGATTATATATGGATGGGCTTACGGATCAAAGGGTAAAAGAATATTTTATAATCGAAAATTAGGATTAGCTATATCAGCTGGCGTAAAAAAAGGTGAATTTACAAGTATGGGTAAAAACAAGCATACATTAACCCAGATGTTAACACCATTCAAATCTTTATGTGCATAGATTCATGCTGAATATGTACCAGAGTTTGTACTTTACGGTGCTAATTCGGATATGAAGGGCGAAGAGATACAGAAAAGTGCTAATGAGTATTTGCAATATATTAAAAAGTATTATTTAAGAGCATAAAACACTTCTGCGATCATGCCAACAATACTAGAAGAAAGCCCATTTCCCCTTAACACATTTAGGGAAATGGGCTATTGAAGTTATTGAAGGTTTTAGCGATTTCATTTTAGGTAGCCAATTCAAAGTGCCCAATAAATTCCAAGAAACACAAATCTGCTAAAACAGCTTGCCATGTAATTTTTGAACTTGATCCTTTAACCGTTCATTCTCTTCTTCTAACGCCTTTATACGGCTTTTTAAGGTTTTTATTAATACGTCCTCTGAACGAGGGCTTTTACTAGGTTTACGGGGGGTTAACTCACTTATCTGCATCCCTCTTAATGTCTCCACTCTAGTTCTAATATCTTTTTGTTTGTAAAGCCATGACTTTGAAACATTTGCTTTTTGTGCAACGGAATTAAAATTAATCTTCTCTTCTTTCAATGCCATCTCTGAAATTGTCTTTTCAACCCTAATTCTTGTTTTCTCCGACTTGTCTTTAGCTAGCTGAACTATGGCAGTTGTGTTACCTTTTCTAATCATTTTAATTCGTCTCCTTTAACGAATGAATAATCTGTTCTAATCTATTTTTAACACGTTCATTGGTTTCAACCTGACGCTGCCATTGGTTTTGTTTAGCCCTATTTAGTATTTCTTTAGTTCGCTCTAAGTGCTCTTCATGTTCAGTAAGAAATTGTTTACTTGTACAGAAATTCGTACAATCTAAACATGCATTTGCGTGAGGACATGGTCCTGCAATTACTGGTAACCGACAATAGCCATTAGGAAGTGCCTGTGCATTGATATTCTTTTTAAACCATTGAAGATCTGTATTGTCAGCTTCAGTATTTTCCTCACTTAAATCCAGAATGCTACCGTTATTCGTTACTAAGGTTTCCTTAAATTTCGTAAATTCCTTCTTTAGGGTTTCATCAAAAATATGTGCATATCTTGCCGTCATTTCCGGTGATTCGTGACCCAAGAACTTCTGGACAATATGTTGTGGCACTCCGTTATTTATCATTCTAGTGCCAACTGTATGCCGAAAGGCATGAGCATGAAAACGAAAAATTTCTCCGTTGCTGTCCGTTATCTTTTCTTCATAAGCTAGTTCATTTAATTTAACCCTAAAGGTATCTTGTTTCAATGGTGAGCAATCTTTTCGGGGAAACACATATACACATCCATCATCGAGTTCATCAGCCACCCTTTGCTCTTGAACTAATATCAATGCAGCAATTTCTTTAGAAATAGGAATGATATGCTCTTTCTTCATTTTCCACTGATAATACTTTAAAAAGCAATCCCCTTCTTTATCGGTTATGACGCTCCCTTTTTTCAATGTACAAAGTTCACTGATACGCATCCCGCATTCTTGAAGTACCATAACCATTGTAGCAATATAAGGTTCCAATTTATCTAATTTCCCATTTAATTGTTCAAGTATATGTTCATCAATATAACGTGGTAGTGCCTTCGGCACTTTAGGGTAATCTTCTTGAAAGATAAGGATCTTAGAAGGTGTATCCTTCCAGTCATATCTTTGAATTGTAGTAAAAAAAACGTCTAAAGTAGATATTCGTCCAGTTACAGTACTGGGTTTTAAACCTTTTAAATTAATATAATTAAAATATTGCTCAATTTCATTTCTAGTTAATTGATGAATCCTTTGTATACCTTCACAATTTTTGTTCATGAAATTAAAAAATTCTTTTAATTTTGAAGCTATATCTACTACGTGAGAAAAGCTAGCTGTGTTTAACATTAGTTTACAATATCGCTTAACTATTTCTTTAAAATAATTATTCTTAAAACCCTTAAAGTTGATCGTATATTCGTAGGATGTTGGGTTTACCTTATCTTCCGGTAATGATAATTTTCTTCGATTCCAAACATCTTTTTCCCATTCTTCCCCATCAAAATAGAAGTCCTCATAGAATTCCATAAACTGCTTAAGATGAGTAACGTAATAGGAATTCGCATGTACAGTAACTTTCTGCTGATTTACATCAAGTTTGTAATTAGTAGTCGTAGTTTTTACTTTTTGTTCTGTTAAGTAGGTCCGGTATTCTGTCAAAGCTTTTTTTATAGGCACTTCGGTTATCGATGTAATATTAGGATATTTTAAATTTAAAAATCCCATCATCCGGCTTATCACTGTTCCCTTTCTAATCCAAACGGATTTTGCATTCCAAGCTCCATTATTCAAGTGAAGGTAATAAAAATATTTTAATTCTGTTTTCAACCAGACATTTTCCACCTTATCGAAATTTACCCAACGATTTCTTAGTGACGGATTCTTACTTAACTCAATTGCACTAGGATGCGGACAAATTCTTATATCCCATCTATCTGCTGCCCAATAACCTTTTAAAACACTTGTCATATTAGCTATTTTTTTATTAATCTCTGTACTAGCGATAAGCTTTCGATTAGTTGCTACACTTGGAAATTTCATTGTCATGTTTCTCTCCCTTGAAGATACTTTTTATATTCATTCTTCATATCTTGATCAGAAAGATGAACATACGTATCAAGTGTTGTTTGTACATGGGCATGCCCTAATCTTTTTTGTACATATGCAGCATCCCATCCACTTCTAATAAGCTCTGTGGCATGCGTATGACGTAATATATGGGCAGTGAAAGTAATCCCTGTCCGTTTTCCTAGTCTTCTTATTAAGTCTAATACACTTTGATATTTTAGAGGGTGGCCAAAATAAGAATCTTTAAGATTAATAAATATATAATCATGATCTAAATCTTCCCCATATTCATGTACTAAGTAATCGGTATATAATGCCATTAATTCCTTACTTACATCAATAGTTCTTTCTTTTTTAAGTTTAATATAAGCTCCATTTTCATTATGATCTCTTGGCCTGATGTTAATCTGGTTATCCCATGTTGAAATATCTTCAATACGAAGGGATAATGCTTCTCCTATCCGAAGTCCCCCTTCATACATAAGCATAATAAGTAACTTATCTCTTTTGGTATGACATGCCTCAATTATTGCTTTGACTTGTCCATGTTCTAATACTTGTACAAGTTTCTTTTTGACCCTAAGCTTTAAAATATTTTTTTTATAGGATCTACCTTTAGAAATATGGTGAAGAAACCCCTTAAAGTTTCTTCCTCTTGCTTCTTTAGACATATCTATAGCTTTAAAATTTTCTGTGCGATTTAAATACTCTAAGAAACTAGTTACAGCGTTAAGTATGGAATTAACTGATGTTTCCTCTCTTTTAGCCTTCTTTGGTTGTATATCTATTACCTTTAAATGCCCTGCTGGATTTCTTAACCATCCTACAAAGTTTGCTAAATCCTCAAATTGTAAATCTCCTAATTCGATTCTACTTTGGCTCATAAATTCATAAAACAGCTTGAGATGATAACAATATGTTTTAATGGTATTTGGAGCTTTGCCCGTATTATCCAAGTACTTTATAAATCGCTTAACCGGTTCTATCACTTCAAATTCTTTATCTAGCAGTATGTATAACGGATATGATTTTTCCTCCACAATTACTTTCTGAACCTTCATCTTTCCACCACCTTTAAATACTTTAACTACTATTAATAATACCCTTATATATTTAATAGTTAAAGCACTGTAATTAAAAAATCCTAAACTTCGAGTACTTAGAGTACTCTAGTTTAGGATACTATGTTTAAAGGATCCCCACTAGGATGATTATGTGCTATTACAATAGACGCAGCTGAATGTTTAACCGCTTCTCTTAATAAATCACGTGGATGTACAATCGACATATTTAAAGAACCTATGAATATAGATTGCTCATGAATAATTTGATTTTTTGTATTTAATAAAAGTGCAACAAAATGCTCTTGCTTTAAATATCTTAATTTTTCCATAAGATAATCTGCAACATCTTGAGGTTCATTTATTTCTATTTTGTCCAATACAGTATTGCTATGCATTCTCTTTGCTAATTCTATCACTGCCAATATTGTCAAAGCTTTCTTCTCACCAATTCCATTTACACTTAATAACTCTGGTAATGTTAGGTGCCTTAAATCACGTAATTGATTTACAAGTTTTAGCACTTGATTTGCACAATCTATACTAGAAAATTGTTTACTACCTGAATTGATTATAATTGCTAATAATTCTCTATTTGTTAATCTATCAGCACCATATGATTTTAATCTCTCTCTTGGCTTGTCTTCTTGTTGTAAGTCTTTGATTTTCAATGACATATTAACCTCCTAAAAAATAAAATAGTAATTGATTATTAAATATACATACACTTATTGATGAAATTGCTATATAAGGTACTAATGGAACTTTTGTTATAATAGATTTTTTAAATAAAATATAACTGATAGCAGAAATACCTGAAATGATAAAAGTAAACATAAATATAAGTAAAAATTGCTTCCAAGTTAAAATGAGACTTAATATACAAAACAATTTCACATCCCCATAACCTATTCCACCTTTAGATAAAAAGTATAAAGTATGGATGATAAAAACGATTTCTAATGAAATTAATATATTTTCTAAATCGGGTTTGAATATCAAAATACCAGTTATAAACATGAGAATTAAAATATGATTAGGAACAATGTAGTATTTCATATCATATATAGCTAAAGGAATTAAAAATATAATTAAAAAATAATACAAATGAGGATTATGTATTTGAGGTGAAATTAGTGGCATAATAAATAAAATACTTAATGATATTTCAACAGTGATTAAATCTTTAGGTATGGACGTATTACAATATCTACATTTACCTTTGAGATAAATATAACTAAAAATTGGAATTAAATCTTTATATTCTAGTTTATGATTGCAATATGTACACTTTGAACGACATGTTAATGTTTTAAAATTGATGATTGTTGTACTTGTTAATTGATACATATAACTTGCTAAAATAGATCCTAAAATAAAGTATAAAAGCATTATTTATATCTCCTTAGTTGATATAAAATAATATATCAATTAAGGCCATAATATTCCTAATTTCATAAATTCAAAATTTTTAACTAACAAAATGAATAAGTTTTAAAACAGACAAAAAAACTTGAAAAAACCGCTATTATTAAGCAATTTCTTTCAAGTTTTTCATATTATTAATTAACTAGTATTAAAGCGACAAATATTCCGACCATACAAACGATTACCCATAGTAATAATAACTTCCATATAAATTTAACCCACTGTGTATACGGGATACCTGCTACAGCTAGTCCACCCATAAGTGAAGCAGAAGTAGGAAAAATACTATTACTAATTGCATCACCATATTGGAAAGCTAGTACAGCCATTTGTCTATTAATATTTAGGATATCAGAAATTGGTACCATTAATGGCATCGTTGTCATGGCTTGTCCTGAACCTGATGGTATAAAGAAATTAAGAAATAATTGAATAATAAACATCGTTCCAACAGTTATACTAGCAGGTAAATCTTGAATTGAATTTGTTAAATAGAAGACTATAGTATCAATTATTTTACCATCTTCCAATACAACTACAATTGCTTTAGCAAATCCTACTATTAACGCTCCAAACAAAATGGATTTCATACCATCGATTAGTGCATCAAATGTTCCATTGAAACCTAAACCACCAATAAATCCTGCCAGCAAACCTGCTACTAAGAAGTTTGCACTCATTTCATTGAATGACCAACCGAACTTGAATATCCCAAAGACATTAAAACAAATTGTACTTACAAGCAAAATTAAACATATAATTTGTCTTTTTGTAAATCGTTCGACTTTTTGGTTATCTTCACTTTCCTCAACTTCCTTTACTTCTATATCATATACTAAACTTTTAGAAGGGTCTTTTTTCACTTTTCTAGCATAGAACATTACGTAAAGTATGCCTACAATCAGAATAGCAATATAAATCGGTGTTCTTATTTCCCATCCTGAAAATAATGGCAATTCTGCGATCTTCTGTGCAACACCGACTGTAAAAGGATTGAGCATACCTCCTAGAAATCCAGCAGCTGCTCCCATTATAATCATAGCGGCTCCAGTCATTGCATCATAACCTGCTGCTCTTGCTATAGCTATTCCAATTGGTACAAATATAATCGTTTCTTCTGCTAAACCTATTGAAAATCCTAATAACGAGAAGATAAGCATCGTTAAAGGTATCATAAACTTACTATTTTTACCTAGCTTATTCATCGCTGCGTTTACACCGTTTGTGATAGTGCCAGTCTTATGTATTACGCCAAACGCGCCACCAACTAAAAAGATATAAAATATAATATCAGCACCACTTATTAAACCTTCAGGAATAGATCTAAAAATATCTAAAAAGCCAGAAGGTTCACTTTTTACAAAATGGAACGTCCCAGAAATTACTTCTTCTCTATCATTAACAGTTTTTCTATCAAACTTTCCAGCCGGTATAATATAAGTCAAAATAACACTTATCACGATAATGAATAACAAAATAGCATAAGTATGTGGATTTTTAAATGTGATATTTCTTTTCTTTTTTAACCCCATTAAATTCTCTCCTTCTTCGTTTGATTTTCTTTTACCCTATTATTCAGAAAATAATGAAAATATAAAAAAAGTATTGGATTAAAAACCCAATACTTTTTATCCATTATACAAGTAATTTACGAACTTCACTGATGAAATATAAACTACCAGTTATTATAAGCAAATCACCTTGATATGATTCAATGAACTCTCGATAATTTTTAACTTTCTCTATATGCGAATGCTCAACACTTTCATAAATTGTATCAATTGGTAATGCTTTTGGAAAATCAAAAGTTGTAACGAAAAATCGATTCGCTATGTCTTCAAGACTATTTAACATTTTCCCAATAGGCTTTCCATCAATAGCAGCAAATAACACGTCAATCTTCTTATCTGAGTAATAATGCTGTAATGTTTTTACTAAAGCATCAATACTTTCTTTATTATGAGCACCGTCTAAAAAGATTAAAGGATTATCATTTACCTTTTCAATTCTTCCATACCACGTTACATTTTCAATTGCGTCAATCATCTTATTGAAATCTAACTGGATTAATCCTCTTTGATACATTTCAATCAACGTTGTAATTGCTAGCGCAGCGTTTTCATGTTGATGATTACCTATCATTTTTAGTTTGATATTTTCTAATTCATAGCTGTCATAACGATACGTGAATTCTTCGCCTTCTGACACAACATATATATCCCTATCTAATTCCAAACCTTTATTATGATGATGTTCTACAACTTCTCTAATAAAATTCAAAGCATCTTTAGGTTTGATTGAATATACAAGAGGCACACTAGGCTTGATTACACCTGCTTTTTCACGAGCAATATCCATGTAAGTCTCGCCTAATATATTAGTATGGTCTAATCCGATGCTTGTTAATACAGTCATAATAGGTTGGAATACATTTGTTGAGTCGTTTAAAGCACCTAATCCCGCTTCTACTACAACAAAGTTAACTGGTCGAATTGTACCAAAATAAACAAACATAATTAATGTAATAACCTCAAATTCAGTTGCAGGACCTAGGTCTGTTTCTGCTTCAAGTCTTTCAGTTATAGGTTTGACTATTTGAACTAATTCAACTAGTTCCTCATTTGTAATTGGTTTACCATTTAAACTTATTCTTTCATTAAAAGTAATGATATAAGGTGAAGTAAAAGTACCGACTTCATATCCATTTGCTATTAGTGCATCACGAATATAACTAACTGTCGATCCTTTACCATTTGTACCAACTACGTGAATACCTTGTATTTTATCTTCTGGATGATCAAGCTTACTTAACATCCATTTCATTCGTTTTACACCTGGTTTTATCCCGAATTTAGTGCGTTCATGTATCCAATGTAAACTATCTAAATAATTCATAAGCCTTCCTAGCCTCTCAATTGTTCAATTCTTGCTAAAACACCGTCATATTTTTCTTGATAAGTTAATTTCTTTTCTTTTTCTTCGTTGATGATTTTTTCAGGTGCTTTTGCAACGAATTTCTCATTGCTTAATTTTTTGTTCACACGATCAAGTTCTTTTTGCCATTTGTCTAATTCTTGTTGCAATCTTTCAATTTCTTTATCCATATCAATTAAACCTTCAAGCGGTAATATTACTGTAGCACCATACACTACTTCAGTCATCGCTTTTTCAGGAACTTCAATTTTAGTATCAATTATTAACTCACTAGGATTACAGAAACGTTCTAAATAATCCTTATTGTTTATTAATTGTTCTTGTACTTTTTCATCTTTAGCTTCAATATGAATTGGCACTTCTTTAGACATAGGCGTATTAACTTCTCTACGTGCTTGACGAACTGATTTTATAATTTCAACTAATAATTGCATTGAAATTTTACTATTTTCATTAGACAATTCTGGTCTTACTTCTGGCCATGAAGCTTGGATAATCGTTTCGCCCTCATGTGGTAGAGCTTGCCAAATATGTTCAGTAACGAAAGGCATAAATGGATGTAACATACGCATAGTTTGATCAAGTGTATATGATAAAACAGAACGCGTCATTTGTTTTTTAGACTCGTCGTCACTATTCATAGGAATTTTACTCATTTCAATATACCAATCACAGAATTCATCCCAAATAAAGTTATATAATACGCGTCCAACTTCGCCAAACTCATACTTATCACTTAACTCTGTAACATGAGCGATTGTTTCATTTAAACGTGTTAATATCCATTCATCAGCAACTGATTTTTCTCCTGATAAATCAATATCCTCAACTTTAAATGATTCACCTATGTTCATTAAGCTAAAGCGAGAAGCGTTCCAAATTTTATTAATAAAGTTCCATACTGATTCAACTTTTTCAGTTGAATAACGTAAATCATGTCCTGGTGAAGAACCTGTAGCTAAGAAGTATCTCAAACTATCTGCACCGTACTCATCAATCACATCCATTGGGTCTACACCATTTCCTAGTGATTTACTCATCTTACGTCCATCTTCAGCTCTAACTAATCCGTGTAGTAAAACATCATTAAATGGTCTTTGATCAGTAAATTCTAAACCTTGGAAAATCATACGACTAACCCAGAAGAAAATAATATCATAACCAGTAACTAATGTATTAGTTGGGTAGTAACGTTTGAAGTCTTCATCTTCTACATTTGGCCAACCTAAAGTTGAGAATGGCCATAATGCAGAACTAAACCAAGTATCTAATACATCTTCGTCTTGAGTCCAATTTTCGATATCTGAAGGCGCTTCTTCGCCTACATATATTTCACCTGTTTCATTATGATACCACGCAGGAATTTGATGGCCCCACCATAATTGACGTGAAATAGTCCAATCGCGAATATTTTCCATCCATCTGTTAAATGTGCCTTCAAAACGGTCTGGTACAAAATTAATTCGTCCATCAGTCTCTTGATTATCTAAAGCTTGTTTAGCTAATGGTTCCATTTTTACAAACCATTGAGTTGATAAATATGGTTCTACAACTGCACCACTTCGCTCTGAATGACCAACAGAATGCTCATGCTCTTCAACTTTAATCAATTCACCAGAAGCTTTTAAATCTTCTACTAATTGCTTACGACATTCAAAACGATCTAAACCATTATATTTACCTGCTAATTCATTCATCGTGCCATCTTCGTTCATTACATTGATTTTTTCTAATTGATGACGTTCACCAATTTCAAAGTCATTTGGATCATGAGCAGGTGTAACTTTCATTGCACCACTACCAAATTCCATATCAACATAGTCATCAGCTATAATTGGTAGTTCTCTACCAATTATCGGTAAAATAACAGATTTCCCTATAGAATCTTTGTATCTATCGTCATTTGGGTTAACAACGATTGCAGTGTCACCAAGCATCGTTTCGGGACGTGTAGTTGCAATTTCAATAGAACCTTCTCCATCTTTAAATGGATAATTTATATGATAAAAATGACCAGTGATATCTTCGTGAATTACTTCGATATCTGAGATAGCTGTTTTTGTTTGTGGATCCCAGTTAATGATTCTTTCACCACGATATATAAGATCTTTTTTATACATCTCAACAAATACTTTCTTTACAGCTTGAGATAAACCTTCATCTAAAGTAAATCTTTCGCGACTATAGTCTAATCCAAGACCTAACTTTGCCCATTGAGCACGAATAAAATCTGCATACTCTTCTTTCCAAGACCAAGAATGCTCTAAAAATTTCTCTCTGCCTAAATCATGTCTCGTTAAACCTTGCTCATTTAATTTAGCTTCAACTTTAGCTTGAGTAGCAATACCAGCGTGATCCATACCAGGAAGATAAAGTGTATCGTAGCCTTGCATTCTTTTCATTCTTGTTAAAATATCTTGTAATGTTGTATCCCATGCATGGCCTAAATGTAGTTTCCCAGTAACATTTGGCGGCGGAATTACAATTGTATAAGTTTCTCTATCTTTATTCTCACTTGGTTTAAAATAATCATTTTCTAACCATTGTTCATAACGACCTTCTTCAACCTTTTTAGGGTTGTACTTAGGTTCCATTTCCATATAAATCACTCCTCATTAAAATAAAAAACCCGTCCTATAAACTAGGACGGGCTCAACCGTGGTACCACCTAAATTCAATATAAAATAAATTATATTGCACTCTTACGATTATCGCTCGCTCACGCGTTAACCTACTTAGTTTCAGATAACGTTCCAAACAAGGCTACCTTCAATCACCATTAATATGCATTTTCACCAACCATGCACTCTCTATCATTAATCAATGATTTACTCTTCCTCTTTAAATATTCGATTACTTTAATAATATAAGTACCGACTATATAAGTCAATATTGATTTATATTAATTCTTATAATTTTTAGATTGTTTTGTTAAAAATACTTTTATTAATGGCGCAACGATTAGCAAAATGAAAAATATTCTAAATATATGGTAACTGGATATCATTGCAACATCACCACCTGTTTCTAAAGCTACAACAATTATTTGTGCCATACCTCCAGGTGCAGCGCTTAAGAATAAATCATTTATATTTTCATTAATAAATAGTTGGAATAAAAAGACGAGTAAAAAAGCACCAATAATAAGCATAATATTTTGAAATGCAATCGCAAAAATTGTTTTTTTCGTAATATTATCTATTAAATCAGCGATTTGAACCCCTATTCTAATACCAAATAGTATTTGAGCTATGATAATAAATTGATAATCTAAAGTGAAAACTTGGCCAGTTAATAAGTTCCAAGTTAACATGACTAAAATAGGAGATAATAAATAAGGAACTGGAAATCGGAATTTATAAAAAATGAGAAATGTTACCGCGATGCCAATTAAAATAATAAATAACTCTGGTATACTCAATACGTTAAATATAGAAGGTTCTTGTGCTACGTGACCACTTTGTTCACCATTACTACCATATATAGATGAAATAATAGGTACTAAAATAACTACGAACATAATTCTTGATGTTTGAGTTAAAGTAACTACTAATAAGTCGGCTTTTTTATTTTCTTCTGCCATAACAACCATTTGACTTAGCGCCCCAGGAATTGCACTTAACAAAGCAGTTTCAAATGTGACATTAGCAATTTTCTTAAAAACAATAGAAATTAATAATGCAATTAACAAAATGAATACTGACATTAGTACAATTTGTAACCATTCACCTTTAATATCATTTAATACAACAGGCGTAAAGGTTGATCCCATTTGTACACCTAATATTAAAAGACCTAAATTACCTAACCATGTTGGCCAAATAATTTTTCTTTTCATGAATTTGATTACAATTAAACTCGCAAATATTGGGCCAAACATCCATGGTAAAATCATATGGATTTTATCAAGGAAAAACCCTAGTACGATAGCAAGTACACTTACTAATAAAATATTCCATTTATTACTATTCATGAAATAACACCTCGAATAGATTATATCATTTTTACAATTAAAGACCCCGAAAAACGGATTATAATCCAATTTTCCGGGGATATATTAAACTTATTTTACAATTCTTGATAGAGCATTATCAAAGGCTTCGATTGTTTTTTCAATATCTTCTTTCGTATGTGAAGTAGATAAGAATGTACCTTCAAATTGTGAAGGCGGTAAAAATACACCTTCTTTAGCCATTTCTCTATACATATTACTAAATAATTCTAGATCAGATTTATTAGCTTCGTCAAAATTCGTAACTGGGCCTTCGTTTAAGAAGTAACCAATCATTGATCCAGCACGATTAACAGTTATTGGTACATTGTATTTACTGAATACATTTTTCAAACCTTCTTCTAATAAATCTCCCAATTCATTAAAGTATTCATAACTTTCTTCAGTCAATTGAGTTAATGTAGCATAACCACTCGTCATAGCAAGTGGATTACCAGATAATGTGCCCGCTTGATATACTGTACCTACTGGTGCTATTTGTTCCATAATGTCTCTTCTACCACCAAAGGCGCCAACTGGTAAACCGCCACCAATCACTTTTCCAAGACAAGTTAAATCTGGTGTTACACCGAAATAGCCTTGTGCACAATTATAACCAACTCTAAATCCAGTCATTACTTCATCAAAAATTAATAAAGTATCATTTGATGTAGTTATTTCACGAAGTCCTTCTAAAAATCCGTCAACAGGTGGTACAACACCCATATTACCTGCAACTGGTTCTACTATTACAGCTGCAATATCATCACCATAATGTTCGAAAGCTACCTTAACTGATTCAATATCGTTATAAGGTACTGTAATTGTATTTTTAGCTGTACCTTCTGGAACACCTGGAGAATCTGGTAGACCTAGAGTGGCAACACCAGAACCTGCTTTAATAAGCAATGAATCACTGTGTCCATGGTAACAACCTTCAAATTTCAATATTTTATTTTTTCCTGTAAAACCTCTAGCTAAACGCAATGCTGCTAGCGTAGCTTCAGTACCTGAAGAAACCATTCTCACCATTTCTATAGATGGTACACGATCAATAACTAATTGAGCCATTTTATTTTCAAGAATCGTTGACGCACCGAAAGAAGTCCCTTTGTCCACCGCTTCATGTAATGAATTTCTCACTTTATCATCAGCATGACCAAGGATTAATGGTCCCCAACTTAATACATAATCTATATACTCATTACCATCAATATCATAAATCTTTGAACCTTTACCATATTCCATGAATATTGGATCAGTGTCTACTGATTTAAATGCACGAACTGGACTGTTAACACCACCAGGCATTAAATTTACGGCTTCGTTGTAAGCTTGTATTGATTTTTCATAACTCATATTAGTATTCTCCTTCATCTAGATATTTACAAATGTCTTTTGCAAAGTAAGTAATAATCATATCTGCACCTGCACGTTTCATAGAAATCATTTGTTCCATAACAATTTTTTCTTCATCTATCCAACCATTTAACGCTGCTGCTTTAGTCATGCTATATTCTCCACTTACATTATAAGCAACTACAGGTACATCTGTATTATTACGTACATCACGAATAATATCTAAATAACTTAAAGCCGGTTTAACAATCATCATGTCACAACCTTCTTTTAAGTCACTTTCTAATTCTCTAAAAGCCTCTAATCTATTACTTGGATCCATTTGATAAGTCTTACGATCTCCGAATGAAGGCGCACCATCTGCTGCTTCTCTAAATGGACCATAGAAACTTGATGCATATTTTATACCGTAACTCATAATAGGTATGTTTTTGAATCCTGCTTCATCTAAACCTTGTCTAATCTCCGTTACAAAGCCATCCATCATATTACTTGGTGCAATAATGTCTGCTCCTGCTTTTGCTTGTGATACAGCTGTCTTAACGAGTAATTTTAATGATTCATCGTTATCTACATCATGAGTCGTTTCATCTATAACACCACAGTGACCGTGGTCAGTATATTCACATAAACACGTATCTGCTACAACTAATAAATCAGGGAATTTACTTTTTGCTAAACGAGTGGCTTTCTGTATGATGCCGTCATCTACAAAAGCACCAGTACCACATGCGTCTTTTTCATTTGGAATACCGAAGAACATAACACCTCTTACACCTAGGTCATAAGCTTCTTTAAGTTCTTCTTCTAATAAGTTTAAGCTTAATTGATATATACCTGGCATAGACGTTATTTCATTTTTAATGTTATCTTCTTCTATTACAAAAATAGGATAAATTAAATCTGCTTTATGAACATAAGTTTCTTTTACAAGATTTCTCATTGATTGTGAAGATCTTAATCTTCTATGTCTATCAAATTTCATTACTCTACCTCTTCCAATATTTTATTTAACATATCATTCAGTGTTGCACGTGGAGCAACTTTACATTCTTGATGGTATGTTTTTAATTTTTCTTCTGTTATTTCACCAATCGCATACACTTCAATATTATCAATCTTATTATACTTTTCAAAATAACTCGACACAGCAGATGAACTAGAAAATGTCACATGCGTTACTTCGTTATTTTCAATAAGTTCATGAACTTTATCTACATTCTCATAATTCGTTTTTGGTTCGTAAATATGAAGTCGTTGAACTTCATTGTCCCATTCTCTCAAATGGTCTGTTAATTTATTTCTTGCTAGTCTACTACAAGGGATTAATATTGATTGTTTATGCAATCGATTCTCTAAAGAATCCAATAAACCTTCTTGTGTAAATGTACTTGGCATAACTTCAATCGGTATTGAATAATCTTCAGCAAGTGCTTTAGTTTTTGTACCGATTGCTGCTATATGCTTTACATTTATTAAATTTAAATATGGCTGAAATAATTTAATGGCGTTTACAGACGTAAAAATAAGCCAATCATAGTATGGTTTTATACAAGATTCGTCAACTTCGATTGGAACAATATCTATAAAAGGATAATGTTTCAGTTCTATATCTTCGCGTTGAACAGTTCTTGTACTTGTAACCACTACAATTGGCTTCATTTTAACGACTCCTTATTACGCTTCTTCTTCATTTAGCTTTCTAATAATCTCATAAGCACCTTGGGCTTTTAACTCGTCAGATACTTCTTTACCTATTTCTACTGGATCAGTTCCAACTTTAGTAGATTCATATCTTTCTTTACCATCTGGTGACATTATTAAACCTGTGAATGTAATTTCGTTGCCTTCTTTAGTTGCATAACCAGCAATAGGCACTTTACAACTACCATCCATTTCACTTAAGAAAGTTCTTTCACTTGTAACACATGTTTTAACTTCTTCATCATGAACAGCATTTAATATATCTAGTAATTCTTTATCATCACTTCTACATTCAATGCCGAGCGCGCCTTGACCGATTGCTGGCATCATCGTATCTTCACGTAAGTACTCTGTAACTATATCGTCACCCCAGCCCATACGTTTTAATCCAGCTGCTGCTAATATAATTGCATCAAAATCTTCAGTACGTAACTTTTCTAAACGTGTATCAATATTCCCTCTTATCCATTTAATTTCTAGATGTGGGTATTTCGCTAAAATTTGAGCGCCTCTTCGTAATGAGCTTGTCCCAACAATACTGCCTGGTTTTAAATCAGCTAGTTTGACGTGATTGTTAGCTACATATGCATCAAAAGGTATTTCACGTGGTGGTATGCAACCTAATGTAAGACCATCAGGTAACACACTTGGCACATCTTTCAATGAATGAATAGCAAAATCAATTTCACGGTCGAATAAAGCTTGTTGAATTTCTTTAACGAACAAACCTTTTCCACCTACTTTAGATAATTGAACATCAATTATTTTATCGCCTTTAGTGACAATTTCTTTAATTTCAATATCTAAATCTGGAAATTTTTCTTTCAATTTATCAATAAATTGCTGACTTTGTGTCATCGCTAATTTACTTCTTCTTGAGCCGACAATAATTTTACGCATATTTTCCTCCATGATCATTTAGTTAAACCATTGATGAAATCCTGAAAATTTCGAAACCACCAAATAATTTATCATACAAACTAAGAATATCATAATATTAGCAACTACTAATGTCTTAGTTTTAACAGTTTTTCTTACTCGTAGGAATAAATATATACCATATAGCAATAAGACAATTAATGATCCAATTACTTTTAAGTCCAACCAAATCTCACTACCAATAATGATTAGACCCCATTGTATTCCTAATATTAAACTTATTAACAAGACTAAGAAGCCTACTAAAGAAAATCTAAATACATTTTGCTCTAGCTGTTCAATGCTTCCCATTCTAAAAAACTTTTGGTTAAATGTCTTTTCTTTTAAATTTTTTCTTTGTAATAAGTATAAAATTGCATGTGATGTACTCAATGCAAAGATAACATAACTCAAAATCGCTAATGAAATATGAATGAGTAATAATTCATTCATCATGTTTGCGGCAGTATTTTCGGCATCATATTGTTCAGGTCTGAAAGTATGAATTGTTAAAAATACAAAACCAATTAAATTAATTATAAATACTGTTAAGTCAGTTGATTTAAAATAGTTTAAAACTAACGAAACTGTAATAATCATCCAGGTGTAAAAATAAAAACCTTCAAATAGGGTTAATATCGGAAATTGTTTAGTCGTAATGATATACATGCATAAAAAGATTGTTTGAAATATCCAAACAATCCCTAATGCATAGTAACCAAGTTTTCGTACTTTATTATTCTTTTGAATAAAATCATAAAAGTAACACCCTAAACATATCATATAGATGATTAAAACAACCTCATGCAAACGTACTGCAATTATATCTTGCATAGCATCACCATTTAATTAAATTAAGATTCAACTGTATTAGGCGTCAATTGAACTTGTTTAGATTCTTTCTTTGTTTCTGTTTTATTTTCATTTATTCTCTCAACTTCATTTGTAATGTTGAAGATTTCTTGGAATAATTCTAATTTTTCATCAGATTTTTTATCTGTTGATAATTCTTTAGCTTGTGTAATAGGATCTTTAAGTAACTGATTGACGATGCTCTTCATATGTTTAGAGATTACTTTACGTTCTCTTACAGTCATGTCAGGTAATTTTCTCTCAATACTTGTCATTGTATCTTGTTGTATGTGAGAAGCTTTGTCTCTCAAAGCAGTTATTACTGGTACAACACCTAACATATTAACCCACTCTTCATGCTTATCAATTTCTTTAGCAATTAATAGTTCAATTTCACGCGCAGCTTTCTCACGTTCTGCTAAGTTTGCATCTACTAGACCATTTAAGTCGTCTACATCATAATTAAACATTAATTCTAAATCGTTAACTTCTGGATCAATGTCACGTGGAACAGCAATGTCGATAAGAACTAAAGGTTTATGCCTTCTAAATCTTTCAACATCTCTCATCATATCTTTTGTTAATACATATTGCTCAGCACTTGTTGAACTAATTACAATATCAGCTTCCATTAAAGAACATTGCAATTCGTTTATGCTTTTTGCTACACCTTTATATTGCATAGCTAAAGCCTCAGCTTTTGCAACAGTACGGTTTAAAACAGTTATATCTGTCACGCCACTACCGTTCAAATTCGCAACAGCTAATTCTGCCATCTCACCGGCACCTATGATTAACGCTTTTTTATTATCTAATCTGCCTAATACTTTTTTAGATAGTTCTACTGCAGCATAAGAAACTGAAACAGCATTAGATGCGATATCTGTTTCACTGTGAGCACGTTTAGCTAATGTAACTGCTTGTTTAAATAAACGATTAAACATCGTTCCAGTAGTTACTTCTGTTTGTGCAGTTTGGAAAGCGTCTTTCATTTGTCCTAAAATTTGAGTTTCACCTAATACCATAGAATCTAACCCAGATGTCACTCTGAATAGATGTTCTATTGCATCATTCTCAGTTAGAACATTTGTGTACGTCTTAATTGTATCTAATGATTGATTAAACCAGTCAGCTAAAAATGATTGTATATAGTATCTACCTGTGTGTATTTGATCTACTACGGCATATACTTCTGTTCTATTACATGTTGATAAGATTACACATTCTAATATAGATTTTTTGTTACTAAGAGTTACAAGCGCGTTTTCAATTTCTTGATCATTAAACGCTAATTTCTCGCGCATCGCAACGTCTGCAGTTTTATAGTTTACACTTACTACAACTACATGCACTTCTAACGCCCCCATTAATTTATGTCCAATGTCTTAATTATAACATTTCTAATCTAGGAATGTGAGGAATTTGTTTAAATAAATTGTGACAATAATGCCCAAATATTGTCCGTCTTGTCTTTATTTAATGAAGAATAACTAATTAATACGTCCTCAGATTCTATTTCCAGTGTTTCTCGAATAATTTTGAGATGTTTTTGAACTTTACCTTTTGGTATTTTGTCTTCCTTAGTAGCAACTATAATCGTAGGTATTTCAAAATGCTTTAAGTAATCGTACATCAATATATCATCTTGTGTAGGTTTGTGGCGTATATCTATAAGTTGTATTACACATTTAAGTTCTTTTCTCGTTGTTAAGTACTGTTCAATCATCTTGCCGAATTGTTCTCTTTGTTTTTTACTTACTTTAGCATAACCATATCCAGGCACATCTACAAATATTAATTGTTCATCAATGTTAAAAAAGTTTAAAGTTTGTGTTTTACCTGGTTTAGATGAAGTTCTCGCTACTTTTTTTCTAGAAATAAGTGTGTTAATAAATGTTGATTTACCTACATTTGATCTTCCACTTAATGCTATTTCAGGTAAGCCCGTTTCCGGATATTGCTTAGACTCTACTGCACTAATTATAATGTCTACATTATTTGGATTTATTTTCATTGTAATCTCCTACATCATTCGTTTCTTTTATTATAGCTTAAATCATTAAATAATTAAACATAGCAATGTAGTGAAACAACAAGCTCTTATTTTTAAAAAGTCTTTGTAATGTCAACACTGCTAAAGAAAGAGTCCGAGACAATTATCATGTCCCGGACTCTAGATTTTATAATTTAAGCTGATGTTTTTTCATCGTTTAATAAGTTGCCTTCGCTATCATATAAGCTTGGGTTCTTATGATCTCTAATTGTCTCTTCTGTTATAACGACTTTCGTTACATCATCGCTTGATGGAATATCAAACATGATATCAATTAGAGCTTCTTCAATGATTGAACGAAGACCACGAGCACCAGTCTTACGCTCTATAGCTAATTCACTGATAGCACCTAAAGCCTCATCAGAGAATTCAAGTTCTACATCGTCTAGCTCTAACATTTTAGTATATTGTTTAACTAAAGCATTTTTCGGTTTAGTTAAGATGTTTTTAAGAGCTTCAACATCTAACGTATCTAAGTTAGCTACAATTGGAATACGACCAATAAATTCAGGAATTAAACCATATGACTGTAAGTCTTCAGGTCTAATTTGTGAAAGTAATGATTCTTCATCGCTGATTTCTTCTCCAGCACTACTAAAACCAATTACCTTTTCACCTAAACGACGTTTAATAACTTCATCAATACCATCAAAGGCACCACCAAGAATAAATAAGATATTTGTTGTATCAATTTGGATAAATTCTTGGTTAGGATGTTTTCTTCCTCCTTGAGGTGGTACGCTTGCTGTTGTACCTTCAAGAATTTTAAGAAGTGCTTGTTGAACACCTTCACCTGATACATCACGAGTTATTGAAGTATTTTCAGATTTACGTGCAATTTTGTCAATTTCATCCACATAGATGATTCCTTTTTCAGCACTTTCGACATCAAAGTCTGCAGCTTGAATTAATCTTAATAATATATTTTCAACGTCTTCACCAACGTAACCTGCTTCAGTTAAACTTGTAGCATCTGCAATTGCAAATGGAACATTTAATGATTTAGCTAATGTCTGAGCTAGTAATGTTTTACCACTACCAGTTGGACCTATTAGTGCAATATTACTTTTTTGCAATTCAATACCATCTTCACTTTCTGAAGGTTGTTGAACACGTTTGTAATGGTTATAAACAGCTACTGCTAATGATTTTTTAGCGCTTTCTTGACCAATTACATAGTCATTTAATTGCTCTAATATTTCTTTAGGTGTAGGAACTTCAGTAAATTGTTCTGGTTCTTGTGATTTTAACTCTTCTTCTACTATTTCTGAACAAAGTTCTATACATTCATTACAAATGTAAACACCACTACCAGCTACAAGTTTCTTAACTTGATCTTGTTCTTTACCACAGAAAGAACATTTTAAGTTTTCTTCACCATCGTTAAATTTAAACATTTTTACACCCCTATTCTTCTTCTAGACTATACTAAAAGTACTTTATTATTTCAAATTAAACGGGTTAAAAAAGAATAGTAGCAGAAATATTCTGCTACTATGATCTATTTTAATACCGAATAACGATTATGCTTCTTTAGATTCATTAACTAATAAGTCGATAACTTTTTGGATTTTTAGGTCATTAACTAAGATATCATTATTACCTAAAGTAGATTTAATATCTTCTACAGATAATCCGAATTGTTCACTCATTTTTGTTAACTCAGCTTCAACATCTTCGTCTGAAATTTCAATGTTCTCAGCATCCGCAATAGCTCTTAAAGTTAAATTAGTTTTAACACGTTTTTCAGCGTCTTCTTTCATTTGAGCTTTAAGTTCTTCTTCTGATTGTCCTGAGAATTGATAATATAAATCAAGGTTTAATCCTTGTTGAGAAATACGTTGTTCAAACTCTTGCATCATACGATCTAATTCAGTGTTAATCATAGCTTCTGGAATATCTACAGTAGCATTATCAGAAGCTTTTGTAATTGCTTCTTCTTTTTCAGTAGCGTCAGCTTGGTTAACTTTAGCTTCTTCTAAGTCTTTACGTAATTTTTCTTTATATTCATCAACTGTTTTTACAGATTCATCAAGTTCTTGAGCTAATTCATCATCTAATTCAGGAACTTCTTTACCTTTAACTTCGTTGATTTCTGTTTTGAAAGTAGCTTCTTTACCAGCTAATTCTTCAGCGTGGTATTCTTCAGGGAATGTGACAACAACATCTTTGCTATCATTAGCTTTAAGACCGATAAGTTGTTCTTCAAATCCTGGAATAAATGAACCTGAACCAATTTCAAGATCATAACCTTCAGCTTGTCCACCTTCAAAAGCTTCTCCATCAACATAGCCATCAAAGTTAATGTTAGCTACATCACCTTCAGCAATTTCACCATCTTTAACTGTTAATTCAGCTTGACGACTTACCGCATCATTTAAAGCTTCTTCGAATTCTTCGTCAGTTACTTCACGGTCTTGCTTTTCAATAGCTAAACCTTTGTATTCACCTAATTCTACTTCAGGTTCTACAGTTACAGTTGCTTCAAAGATAAGTTCTTTACCTTTTTCCATTTGTGTAACATCGATTTCTGGACGATCAACAGGGTTGATTTCTGCTTCCTCTACTGCATTACCATATGCTTCAGGTAAAATAAAATCTAAAGCATCTTGGTATAATGATTCAACACCAAATCTTTGTTCAAATAATGGTCTTGGCATTTTACCTTTACGGAAACCAGGCACATTAATTTGTTTAACAACTTTTTTGAATGCTTTGTCTAATCCTTTATCTACTTCTTCTTTTGGAACCGTAACAGTTAATAAACCTTGGTTGCCTTCTTTCTTTTCCCATGTTGCTGTCATGAATAAAAACCTCCGTGATTATCCTAATTTATTAATTTTCAACTCTTTAATTATAACATAGCTTTTCAATGTTTCAACTATAGTGTTTATATTCATTCAAATTTCTGAATAACGCCAATAAATTGTTCCCAATCATCTTGGCTCACACTTTCATAGTTAGCGTCTATATTAAGGCGTTCTGATAAAAGTTTCAAGTAACATGCTATTAAAACTTCATTTTTAATAGATTTAAATTCGATTGGATAAAGTAAAATGGCATGTTGATTTAATATAGAGTTACTTAATTCTATAGACGCTGGGCTATCTATTTCAAGTTGTTCAATAATTTTAGGTATAATATTTATTTTAAAATCTGTTCTTTCAATGCCACTAAGTTCTGTAGGAACAATAGCTATATTTGTATCTATTTTATTAAATTTAACTTCAGCTGACCATTCTCCCAAACGTAAATACTCTAATATTAAGCTTTGAACATTTGGATGTAACGGTTCATTCTCAATAATTTGAGCTAATGTTAAATTGAAAATACCTAGATGGTTATCTATTAAATCTATTAATAATTGCACTTGTTCCTCAAAGTTTGTATCTTTAAAAGTCTTTAAAATTTCTGAAGCTTTAAGTTTCCTTTGTTCTAGCTTATCTTTTGCTAAATCTTGCATTGGTATTAAAGTCATTCTTGTTGCATGGTCAATAGCTTCATCTTTAATTTGATTTATGATTTCCACTACAGTTTGATACTGTTCTAATTGAAATAGGCTTTCTACAAAATATATTACAACTTGATCATATTGTTCGTGACCTTGGTTTAATAATATACTTGCTTCTTCTCTTAATTCTAGATAATGACCGCAAGACTTTAAAACTTCACATTTCATCAACGATAATTGTTCATCCATTTCAAAATGTTGTTCATATGTTTCGAATGATTCATATGCTTTATCATATTCACCATCTTGCATTGAAGTTTTAATATTTGTAATCAATTGATTCTTTAATTTAGGAAATGGAATGATATCAGACAAGGTCACTCACCTCTTCTATATAAGCCGTCTATAATTAAGCTACTCCATGTTTCATAATTTTTATTATTCGCTAAATCTGATTGTTTAACCCAATTAATTTTCAAGGTATCAGTTTCTTTAGCTTCAACACTTGATTCATTTACTTTTAATTTGAAAACTAATCCGATGTGTACTTTACCAACTTCGTTTTGGTCGTCATTAATAAAGCCGATTAGTTCCATATTTTTAACATTTTCTTTATCAAGCCCTACTTCTTCTTCTAATTCTCTTTCTGCATTATCTCGAATCACTTCTTCTACATTTGTAGCATTTGGAACATCATTCATATGACCGCCTACACCAATAGAACTTAAGCCATGAAGTCTACCTTCTCCTCCACCTGTTAGTCGTTCATATACAAGTATTTCATCATTTTCATTTTCTAAAATACAATATGAAATAAGTTGTTTATATGAAGGATCTTCTTCCATGTCCCCACGTCTTTTAACTTCGTACTCATTAATTGTTTCATAAATATATTTCGTTTCTTCATCTTGAATAGATTTAAAACCATCGAATTGATAAGCTTCATCTTTAAAAATTGTCTTTCTAGGGACAACTGTAATCATTTCATCAAATTTAGACATAGTATTCTCCTTATAAGTTGTTCTTCTTTATTTTATCAAAGCGTATATAAGGCGTAAAGAAGATACCTTTATATTAAATTTAATCTTCTTTATAAAAAAAGAGTCCAGGACATGGTAAATGCCCCCGGACTCTATATATATTTATTATTTTGCTAAAGCATCTTTAGCTTTAGTAGCTAATTCAGCAAAAGCTTTTTCGTCTGAAATAGCGATTTCAGATAACATTTTACGGTTAACTTCGATACCAGCTAATTTAAGACCATTCATTAAACGGCTGTAACTGATGTCGTTTTGACGAGCCGCAGCGTTGATACGAGCAATCCATAATTTACGGAATTCACGTTTTTTCTGACGACGGTCACGGTAAGCATAGTTACCTGATTTCATAACTTGTTGCTTAGCAACTTTGTATAATGTATGTTTTGATCCAAAGTAACCTTTAGATAATTTTAAGACTTTTTTACGACGAGCTCTCGTCACTGTTCCACCTTTAACACGTGGCATGATAATTCCTCCTTGAAATGGACCATTAGTCCAATAAATTTATTATTTTACGTACGTTAACATTTGTTTAACTCGTTTTACATCTGATTTAGATACTAAAGTAGATTTACGTAATTGACGTTTAGCTTTAGTTGATTTGTTTGCGAATAAGTGTGAAGTAAACGCTCTAGAACGCTTTAATTGTCCTGAACCAGTTCTTTTAACACGTTTAGCTGCTCCGCGATGAGTTTTCATTTTAGGCATTGAGTTTTCCTCCTAGTATTTCGGTTTATTTTTCGTTTGTGATAGGCGCTAACATTAGGAACATTGAACGCCCTTCCATTTTAGGTCTTTGCTCAACTGTTGCTATATCTTTACAAGATTCTGCAAAGCGTTCAAGCACGCGTTGACCAATTTCTTTATGCGTAATCGCACGACCTCTAAATCTAATAGATACTTTAACTTTATCTTCTTTAGATAAGAATTTTTGAGCATGTTTTAGTTTAGTTTCAAAGTCGTGTTCTTCGATAGTTGGACTCAATCGAATTTCTTTAACATTAACAACTTTTTGCTTTTTACGAATTTCTTTTTCTTTTTTCTGTTGTTCGAATTTATATTTTCCGTAATCCATAATTCTTGCAACAGGTGGTTTAGCACCAGGTGCTACGATAACAACGTCTAAATCTACTCTTTCAGCCATTTCAATAGCTTCTTGTTTAGATTTAACACCTATCTGTTCACCATCTTGGCCAATTAGTCGAAGTTCTTTTGCGCGAATTCTGTCGTTAACTTGAGTCTGATCTTTAGCTATGGTTGACACCTCCTAGATTTTTACGAAGTCGTCCAAGAAAAAAAGAGCGAATGCATAAATGCACCCGCTCTTATCCATAAACATTAAAGGTTTATTTTTACCTGCCAACTGCTTAAAGCGTCACTACAGGTGAGAAGCGGGTATGCTTCTACTTGGTCCGTTTCGTATTCAACATGACCTATCATACCAACTATAAACCTTTATGTCAATATTTATTTAATATTCTTTTCGAATTCTTCCATATCAACATCTTGACTTAAGTCCACTTTTTCTAATGGAATTAATTTCGTTTTATATTTTAACTTATGGAAAATGTAAAATACTAAGAATACAGGAATACCCATATAAGTAATGAAAAATCTTCTAGGATCAAATTCACCCGTTTGTATAAAGTCTACATCTTGGCCTACTATGACAATCGCACATAATATAAATGCAAACAATGGACCAAATGGGAATAATTTAGCTTTATATTTTAGTTTTGTTTTATCATAATCTTGTAAATCAAAAGCTCTTCTAAATCTATAATGACTGATCGCAATACCTAACCAAGCAATGAAGCCTGTCATACCTGAAGCTGCGATAATATATTCATAAGCGCCACCACTTAAATGTTCTATTATAAATATTAATACAACTACAAATGCAGTAGCTATTAACGCTGTATAAGGTACACCAGCTTTATTTGTTTTTGAAAATACTGGTGAAGCCAATTTATCTTTACTCATTGAAAACAGCATTCTTACAGAAGCATACATACCTGAGTTGCCTGCTGATAATACTGAAGTTAAGATTACTGCGTTCATAAATGAAGCTGCAAATGCTAATCCTGCATTTTCAAATACAAGCGTGAATGGCGATTTAGCAATTTCATCCCCACCCATTAGGTTCGGATTTGTGTACGGAATAATCATTCCTATTACAAATATAGCTAAAATGTAAAATAGTAATATTCTCCAAAATACTTGTTTAATTGCTTTCGGCACTGCTCTTTCAGGATTTTCAGATTCTCCTGCCGTAATACCAATAAGTTCTGTACCTTGGAATGAGAACCCTGCAACTAAGAATACTCCTAATGTTAATAAGAATGTATTCACATTTGAATCTCCTAGGAACGGTGCATCTCCTACAACAAAATTATCAAATCCTAAGTATTGACCACCTATAATACCAAATATCGTTAATAAACCGATACCGATAAAGATAATAACTGTTGCAACTTTAATAAATGCAAACCAGTACTCACTTTCACCATAAACTCTAACAGATAGTGCGTTAAGACCAAATATAATCAACATGAATATGATACTCCATAGCCATGAAGGTAATATTTCTAATGGTTCCCAATAGCTAATAACTTGAGAAGCAATTGTAATATCAGCTGCTACTGTAATAACCCAGTTAAACCAATAGTTCCAACCTAAAGCGAAACCTAATGATGGATCAACAAATCTTGTAGCATATGTACTAAATGATCCCGAAACTGGTAAATATGTTGCCATTTCTCCTAACGATGTCATAAGGAAGAAGACCATAATACCAACTACTGCATATGCTAATAATGCACCACCTGGTCCCGCGTCTCTTATAGCACCACCCGAAGTCATAAATAAACCTGTACCGATACAACCACCGATAGCAATCATAGAGATGTGTCTATCTTTTAACTTCCTTTGAATATTATTAGTTGTTTTTTCTTGCGACATTGATCTTTCCCTTTCTACAATTCCACAATAGAGCCACTAAAAAAGTCGCATACCCTATTCGATATGCGACCATATATGAACATTCCATACAAATTGGTAGCACATCACTTAGTGTGACAGTCCAGTATTTATTTAACACTGGCCCAATAAATAGCATTATGGTCACTATTTATTTCGGCAATATCCCCTTTCTACATTTCAACATATGTGCCATAACACTTCTGAATGTATAATCTTGAACATCGCAACCTCTAACTCATTACTGAGGAATATTAAATTAATTTTTACTATTAAACTATAACTGAAGAATCCGAAATTTTCAATAGCCTCTTATTTTTTCAAGCGAATTTCATCAACAAGATTCCAAATAAACTCGTCTTTTTCGACTGTTTTTGAATCTTTTGATCCATACTGTCTAACATTAACTTCTTGATTTTCTACTTCTTTGTCACCTACAACAAGCTGATAAGGTATTTTTTTCATTTGAGCTTCTCTTATTTTGTAGCCCATTTTTTCATTACGATCATCGATATGAACACGAACACCTTGTGATTTCAATTCATCTTGTAATAATCTAGCATAATCATAATGTAAATCTACGTTAACAGGTATAATTTCAACTTGATTTGGTGCTAACCACGTTGGGAATACACCTTTAGTTTCTTCTATTAAGAAAGCAGTGAAACGTTCCATAGTTGAAATAACACCTCTATGGATAACAACTGGACGGTGTTCATCTCCATCTTTACCAATATATGTTAAGTCAAAGCGTTCCGGTAATAGGAAATCAAGTTGCGCAGTTGATAAAGTTTCTTCTTTACCCATTGCAGTTTTCACTTGAACATCTAATTTAGGACCGTAGAATGCCGCTTCACCAATCGCTTCTTCATATGGTAATTCCATTTCATCTATTACTTCTTTCAATACTGCTTGAGCTCTATTCCACATTTCATCATCATCGAAGTATTTCTCTTTATCTTCAGGATCACGATAACTCAATCTAAAAGTATAGTCTTTGAATCCAAAGTCTTCGTAAACATCTAAAATCATGTTTACTACACGCTTAAATTCTTCTTTAATTTGATCTGGTCTAACAAAGATGTGCGCATCGTTTAAAGTCATACCACGAACACGTTGTAAACCTGATACTGCACCACTTGCTTCATATCTATGCATCATGCCTAATTCAGCAATACGTATAGGTAATTCACGATAAGAATGACGACTATTTTTATAAATCATCATGTGGTGTGGACAGTTCATAGGTCGTAAAACTAACGATTCATTACCTACATCCATAGGTGGGAACATGTCTTCTTGATAATGATCCCAGTGACCTGATTTTTTATAGAAATCAACGTTAGCCATGATTGGTGTATAAACATGGTCGTAACCCATACTTACTTCTTTATCTACAATATATCGCTCTAATTCACGTCTAATTACAGCACCATTTGGCAACCATAAAGGTAGTCCAGCGCCAACATCTTGGTTAGTTGTAAATAGTTCTAATTCTTTACCGATCTTCCTATGGTCACGTTCTTTTCTCTCTTCTAAAATTTTCAAGTGAGCTTTCAAATCTTTTTTATCGAAGAATGCAGTACCATATATACGCTGCAACATTTTGTTATTAGAATCGCCTCTCCAATAAGCCCCTGCAGTTGATAAAAGTTTAAATTCTTTAATTTTCGAAGTTGAAGGTACGTGTACACCTCTACATAAATCAGTAAATTCACCTTGTGAATATAGTGTTACATTTTCGTCTTCAGGTATAGCATCAATTAACTCTAATTTATATTCATCGTTTTTGAAAAATTCTTTAGCTTCATCTCTAGATACAACTTTACGTTCAATTTTGAAGTTTTCATTTACGATTTGTTTCATTTCCTTTTCGATCGTTTCGAAGTCGTCACTAGAAATTTTGTGTTCTGTATCTATATCATAGTAGAAGCCACCTTCAATGACTGGACCAACACCAAATTTCACATCTCCATATAATCTTTGCAATGCCTGTGCCATTAAATGTGCAGTTGAGTGTCTTAACACTTCTAAAGCTTCGTCACTACCAGGTGTTACAATTTCAATATCCCCATCTTCCTCTAAAGGTCTAGTTAAATCGACTAGTTGTCCATTGAATTTTCCTGCTACTGCTTTTTTTCTTAACCCAGGGCTAATAGATTGAGCAATATCTTCAGTTGTTGTGCCTTGTTCAAATCCTTTCACATTGCCATCTGGAAATTTGATATTTATTTCGCTCATAACGACTTCCTCCTCATTAAAATTATTAAAGAACATAAAAAAGAGACCTCATCCAAAGGGACGAAATCTCTCGCGGTACCACCCTCATTAACGCAAACTTATTGTGTTTACGATAACTCTACATAAGATAACGGTCTTGAGCCGAATGTGGATTAACACATCATGTATGAGGGAGTAACCGAATATATCGCATTATCTCAATTTCAGCTAGATGAGACTCTCTGTGAATGCTAAATAGACGTCATGTCCTCTAAATTTAAATATTCATTTAAGATAATTCAATTATACAACTCTATTATAAAATATCAAGCTAAAATTACGCTCTATAGTTTTTACCTTCAAGTTCATAGTCTTCAGTAATTGTCTTAATTCGTTCCATAATTCTACTTGCTTTCGTTATTTCAGCACCTTGTCTCGTTTTGCTCAAATGAAATTCTAATTCTTCAAAATTAAAGTTCGAGCTAAAGAAAGTCGGTAGTTTATGGACCATTCTATAATGTAATAACGGACCTAATACTTCATCCCTTACCCAAGGGGTTATTTCTTCCGCACCAATATCATCAAGCATTAATACTTTTGCTTCTCGAGCAGATTCAAATCTTTGGCTAAATGAACCATCATTAAAACCATTTTTTAATACTCTAATAAATTCTGGTAAATATATAATTGTTGAAGCTTGGTTTTTCAATTTCAACTGATTAGATATTGCACCAAGTATATAAGACTTACCTGTTCCAAATGGACCGTGTATATAAAGTCCTTTAGTATCTTCACCATTCACTATTTTATTACAAATTTCCATAGCTTTTTTAATAATAGTCATTCTCGCTTCATTATCTACGTATATATCTTTAATTGTTGCCTGTAATGTTTCTTCAGGCATTTGAAAAGATGTTACTAAGTTAGATTGGAAGCGTTGTTCATCATGTTCTATTTTATTCGGGCACGGTAAATATCTAATTTTAATGTGATCATTTTGAATGTATAATTCTGGAACATGCCCTTTAACAAAGTTAATGCATTTATTGTAACAATCACATTTTTCACAACTTTTCGACTGGTCTTTAAATGCTTGCAGTTGATCTAAATCTCTATCTATCATAGCATTTGTCAATTCAGATTGATGTGCTTCTATAAATGCTTTCACTTCTTTATTGGCAAGTGTATCCCTTTTTATTTTATCTAGTCTTTTTTGAAAATCTTTATTTTGTTGCAAATGCTGCCCTAGCGGTTCCATCAATGATCACCTTCTTTCCAAAATGCTTCCATTTCTCTTTGTAGAGCTTTTTTTCTTTTTTCAAATTCTTCATCAGTTTCATCTTGTTGTTTATCATTATTGGCGCCGTCTTCTTTTTCTTCACTCGATTTTTGTTTTAATAGCCAATCCGGTGTTTTTTCAATCGATTTCAATTTATATGAATTATAATTACCTTTTTCTTGACGTTGCTTTTTCTTTTCTTTAGTTTTCTTTTCAAATTCTTTAATGTAATTATAAGCTTCCTCTGCTGAACTTAGCTTTAACTTCTTCCAGTTAGAAGCGATTTCCTCAATATAAGCTTTCGGTAATTGCATGTTGTTTTTGAACATAACATATTGTAATAATATGTTCATAACCCCGTAAGGTAATTTTTCTCTAGTAATGATTTCTTCTACAAGTCTTTTCTGTGCAACGGTTGGCTCAGATTCTGTAAACGAAGATAACATTTCAATAGGGCTTGTAGTATCTAATAATTCATACCAAGATAATAATGAGTTTACTTCTTCACTTGGTTGTTCATTTTGACTTGATGTTATACTACCTTGCTTTACTTCTAATGCTGGTAAAGCACCTTCATGCTCTATTTGATAAATTGACCGTGCGTGTTTCCTTAAATCCTCTAAAGAGATTGTTTGGTTCTCTGTTATAGATTTTAAAATGATAGATTTCATATCTACAGGTGTTATACCATATAATGTAGCAATTTGTATAATTACTTCTTTTGTCTTTTTATTTAAAATCTCTTTAGAAATTAAATGATTATTCAGTAATAACTCAAGCATTTCAAAATCGAATTTTACATCGGATAAATCCAAACCTTTGTTTTTAGCATCTTGTTGTATTTCTATTGAATCTGTAGGCGCTACTTGTGACATATTAGGCACTTTAAAAACATCTGTGAAAGTTTTGGTAACATCGTTATAATCTGAAGTAGAAACACTTTTATCTTTATATCTATTTTTCAAGGCAACAAATCTTGTCTTACCTATTTGTTGGTATAAAAAAACTGATAATAATGGATCATTAAAGAATTGTTCAGTTGTAGCAGGTTGTTGTAACGAGTATATAAATGTTTGCTCTTGTTGGTTTACTTTCATAAAAGTTTTAATTAATCCAATACCTTCTAATAAATCTAACGAATCTCTAAAATTTGATAAATTAATTTTTAAATCATTCATAATTGTATAATGACTATAAGCGTCATGTTCATTATGAAAATTAAATTGTGATAAATATAAATAAACACCTATTGCATCAGTACCAATTAACGGCGTATATAAGCTAGTTAATATGTCTTGATGGACATGTGTGTAATTATAATTTGATTTCACGTAAAAGCCATCTCCAGGCTTTATACCACTAAAATATTCCGCCATTAATAATCACCTTACTTTCGGTCTTTCAAAATACCTTGCATTGATTGTAGCAATTGATCGACATCTTTGAACTCTCTGTATACAGACGCGAACCTTACATATGATACTTGATCAACATCCATTAAATGTTCCATTACTTTTTCTCCAATATCATTAGAAGATACTTCAGTAACTCCTTCAGCTCTTAAGTCTTTTTCTACTTGGTTTGTAATATCTTCTAGTTTTTGAAAAGCAACTGGTCTTTTTTCACATGAACGAACGAGCCCATTTAATATTTTATCTCTATTAAAAGTTTGTCGAGCCCCATCTTTTTTAACTACTATTAAAGGTGATAGTTCAACTCTTTCGAATGTCGTGAAACGAAATCCACATGATTCACACTCTCTTCTTCTTCTTATAGCAGTCAGATCATCAGCGTGTCTTGAATCCACTACTTTAGAATTATCATATTTACAATTTGGACATCTCATTCGTTTCACCTCTCAGAACTTATATTTTCATACATAGATTATACAGTAGTTTCGGATATTTTTAAACGCTCACTACTTTACATTTGTAAATCATCAAATAAAAACACAATGCAAATTTCAAAATTCGCATTGTGTTTATTAAGTATATCAATTATGAAATTTTTTGTTCTTGTGTTTCAGTTAAAATGTTTGCCACTTGCTCAGCTAATTCAACAACTCTCATTGAATATCCCCATTCATTGTCATACCAAGCCAATACTTTAACTTTATTATCTCCAATGACCATCGTAGATTGTTCATCAACAATAGCTGAATGTGGATCAGTATTGAAATCAATTGAAACTAATGGTTCATCGCTTACAGCCATAATCCCTGCCAATTCTCCATTACTTGCTTCTCTTAATGCATCATTCACTTTTTCTATCGTTACATCAGTTTTCAAATCAACAACTAAATCAACTAAGGAAACGTTTGAAGTTGGTACTCTTAATGCCATACCATGCATTTTACCTTCTAATTCTGGTAATACGAGTGATAAAGCTTTTGCAGCTCCAGTCGAAGTTGGTATTATGCTGTCAGTACAAGAACGTGCTCTTCTTAAATCTTTATGCGGATTATCTAAGTTCTTTTGATCATTTGTAAAAGCATGAACGGTTGTCATTAAGCCATTTTCAATACCAAACTTATCATTTAAGACTTTAGCTACAGGGCTTAAGCAATTTGTTGTACAAGAAGCATTTGAAATAATATCAAATTCTTTTAAATTAAGTTGATTATCATTTACACCTTTAACAATCGTTTGAACTTTTCCACCTTTAGCAGGACCAGTCAATATTACTTTTTTAGCACCTGCATCTATGTGTGAAACTGCTTTATCTCCATGGTTGAATTTGCCTGTTGCTTCAATAACAATATCAATATTTAATGTTCCCCATGGTAATAATTTAGGGTCTCTCTCTGACACTAATAAAATTTTATGATCATTTATTACAATTCCATCTTCAACTGCTTTTATTTCTTCATCTAATTTGCCATGTGTTGAATCATACTTAATTAAATGTGCAATTGTTTCTGGCGGATAAGACGCATTTATCGCAACAATATTTAAATCATCAGATTTAAGTGCACCTCTTAATACCATTCTACCTATTCTTCCTAATCCGTTAATCGCAATATTTTTTTTCATAATCGAGAACCCCTTTTAATGTGATATACTATTTGTTGCAATTAGTATATCACATTAAAATCGTATTGAAAACGTTTACTATTATGTTTTTGAAAATTTTATTTTTATTAATAAAACTACGTTATTAAGTATTTTTACTCATATATTATATTTAGTATGTAACATTGAATTTTCTAGTAAAACAAAAATGCGCTCTTCAATTTAAACACTTAAAGTGTCTATCTTAAAGAACGCATCAAAATATCAGTAATTCAAACTTGAAATTATTATAAAATCATGTGGTTTTATAGTTTTTAGCAGTTAAAAATTGAATAATAGTCGATTCTAAATCTTCTTTTGTGCCATTGTTTTCAATAGTTTCATCTGCTAAATGTCGTTTTTCTTCAATTGGAATTTGTGAACGTATACGTGATAGTGCTTCGTCATCAGTCAATTGATTTCTTTCTTTCAATCTATTAATTTGGTTTGTTTCATTTGTATATACTAACCATGTTTCATCAACTGTATCTTGTAATTGGTTTTCAAATAGTAAAGGGATATCCATTATAACGTTTTTTCCCTCGTTCAATGCTTGTTGTTTCTCATCTTCCATTATTTCACGAACTTTAGGATGTATAATGTTATTTAATTTATTTCTCATATTTACATCATTGAAAACAATCTGGCCAATATACTGACGATTCATTTCACCATCAATTATTGCTTCGTCACCAAATACTTCTCGCACTTCATCTAATCCTTTACTGCCTTTTTCGACAGCTTTACGACTAGCTATATCAGCGTCCACAATATAAAACCCATGTTCTTTTAACAGGTTTGATACTGTTGATTTCCCCGTAGCTATTCCACCGGTTAAACCTATTACACGACTCATCTTTACACACCTACTTTTGACAGTTTGGACAATAATGAGTATTTCTTGTAGCTATGATTTCTTGTTCAATAGTACCACCACATTGTCCGCAAATATTTTTACCATATACAAGATGTCTTTCTTGCATCGTTCCTTTTTCTCCGTCGGCATTGTAATAATCAGAAATACTTGATCCACCATTATCAATACCTTCTTGAAGAACTTCCACTACTTCACGAAATACTTTTTCTTGTTCTTCTTCACTTAATTCTTTAACGCTACGACTAGGCAAAATTCCTGCACGTAATAAAGCTTCGCATGCATATATATTTCCACACCCTGAAATCACTGTATGGTCTAGTATTGCCACTTTTATAGGTTTATTAATAAATCTTTTTGTCTTAATTTGTTCTTTATAATGATGAAAAGCTTCTTCAAAAAATGGCTCTGGCGCTATTTTTAATACTGAAGGATATTCTGTTAAATCTTTCAAAGCTCTTATTTCACCAAATCTTCGAATATCAGTATAAATAAGTTTAATTCCATTATCTAACTCAAAAATAACGTGCCAATGCTTTTTATGATTTGGTATCGTAATATCTTCTAATTGCGGAACTGTAAAGAAAGCACCTGTCATACCAAAATGGCACATCATAATATGATGATTTTGATCTTTTTCTAATTCTATAAATATATATTTACTTCGTCTGTATACGTTCGTAATCGTATAATTTTCAATACGCGCTTTAAATTCTTCTAAAGAGGTACCTTTAACAATCGTTTCTTTACCTGTATCTTTACCTATTTTCACTTTATCTGAAAATTTAATATGTTGAATCGTTCTTCCAATTAATTTAGGTTCGATACCTCTCTTAACATGTTCTACTTCTGGTAATTCTGGCATTTTCAGTCTTCTTTCTCTTCATTATTTTGCATCATACCATGTGTCTCCATAACTTGATTCAACACTTAATGGTACGCTCAGTTCAAGCGCATTATCCATGATTCCCTCTACAAATGGCCTAAATTCATCTATTTCATCATTTGGTACTTCAAATATTAATTCATCGTGAACTTGTAATAATAATTTTGCATTAAAGTTTGTATCTTTAATTTTATGAGCAAACTGAACCATTGCAAGTTTGATGATATCAGCTGCACTACCTTGTATAGGTGTATTCATAGCTGTTCTTTCTGCAAAGCTTCTTAAATTAAAGTTTCTATTTGTAATATCAGGCGTATATCGTCTTCTATGAAGAAGTGTTTCTACGTATCCTTTTTGTTTTGCATCTTGCACTATTGTATCCATATATTCTTTTACTTTAGGGAAACTATCTAAATAGTCATCGATAAATTTCTTAGCTTCTTTTCTCGTAATACCTAAACTTTGACTCAACCCATAATCACTGATTCCATAAACGATACCAAAGTTAACAGCTTTAGCTTGTCTTCTCATATTTCCAGTAATTTCGTCTTTACTATCTATGTTGAAAACACGCATTGCAGTTTTCGTATGAATATCTTCATTAGATGTAAATGCTTCTTTCATATGTTCGTCCCCTGTAATATGTGCCAATACACGTAACTCAATTTGAGAATAGTCAGCTGCAAAAATAACATGGTCTTTCTTACTTGGTCTAAATGCTTTTCTAATTTTACGACCTTCTTCTAATCGAATCGGTATGTTTTGCAAGTTAGGTTCAACAGAACTTAAGCGACCAGTTTGTGCCAATGTTTGGTTAAATCGCGTATGAATCTTACCTTCAGGTGTAATCATTTTTTGTAGGCCTTCAATGTAAGTAGATTGCAATTTAGATAATTGTCTATAAACTAAAATTTCTTCAATTATAGGATGTTCATTTCGTAATTGTTCTAACACATCTACTGCTGTTGAATAGCCAGTCTTAGTCTTTTTAATGATTGGTAATTTTAAATCTTCAAATAATACTACACCAAGTTGCTTAGGTGAATTAATATTGAATTCAGAACCCGCATAATTATGAATTTGTTCAATTAATTTCTCAAGTCTTGAATTTAAATCTTCTTGCATATTTACTAAAGTATCCTTATCAACTGTTATACCTAATCTCTCCATATCAGCTAAAACTGTCGCTAGTGGCAACTCTAAATCATCGTGTAATGAAAGTTGTTCTCTTTCTTTTAATAGGTCAATCATTTTTTCTTTTGATTCTGAAATCGCAGTCACTTTTTTTGCGATACATTCAAATAAAACGTCTCTTTCTGGCACGTGTAACTTTTTGCCTTTTCCATAGATGCTTTCGTCATTAGGCACGTAATAAATTCCAAATTCAGACACGACTGAATATACATCATCTATTGTTCTAGAAGGATCTAATATATAACTCGCTAACATTGTATCAAATGTAACACCTTTAATTTTTACACCTAATCTATGTGATAATACAATAGTCTTTTTAACGTCATAAGCAGACAATGATACCTCTTCTCGTTCTAACCATTCATGCAAATCTTTATTTTGTTTAAATTCTTCTTCTGTTATCACAAATACCTGATTTTCCGTTTGAATAGCGAAACCTAGAACGTCTGCTTTTAGATAATTGTTTTCATTCGTCTCAAAATGTATGGACGCTTCTTTTGTATTTTTAAAATCAAAATCATCCATACTATCTATATATTCAATAACACGATCATCTGAAGCTTCTGTACTTGCATCCATTTGATCTAACAATTGTTTAAATTCTAAAGTTTTGAATAGTTTAATTTTCTCTTCATCGCTATAGTCTGTTAATTTTAAATCATCTATCGTTACTTCTATAGGGCTATCTCTATTAATCGTCGCTAAATCTTTACTTAATTTTGCATTTTCTTCATTTTCAATTAGCTTTTCTTTCATTTTAGATTTTTTTAATTCATCTATATTTTCGTAAACGCCCTCAACTGTTTCAAATTGTTTCAATAACTTGATAGCAGTCTTTTCACCAATACCAGGGACACCTGGTATATTATCTGATTTATCTCCCATAAGGCCTTTCATATCAATAATTTGATTTGGTACTATTCCATCATACTTTTCAGCGATGAATTCAGGTGTATAGTGATCAATATCTGTCACACCTTTTTTAGTGTAATAAATTGTTACGTTTTCGCTAGCTAATTGTGTTAAATCACGATCGCCAGTTATAATTATAGTTTTTAAATTTTGATTATCAGCTTGTTTTGATAGCGTACCGATAATATCGTCCGCTTCATAATTTTCAAGTTCATAGTGTTTAATATTATAACTTTCAACTAATTGACGAATATATGGCAATTGGCTACGTAATTCATCCGGCGTTTTTTCACGTCCACCTTTGTATTCACTATACATGTTATTTCTAAATGTTGTTTTTCCAGCATCAAATGCAACCATAAAATGAGTCGGTTGTTCTTCTTTTATTATTTTATCTAAAATCATTGTGAAACCATAAATTGCATTTGTGTATACGCCCGCTTTATTAGTTAAAAGAGGCAATGCAAAAAAAGCTCTAAATGATAAACTATTTCCGTCTATAAGTACCAATTTTTCCAATGTGAGATACCTCCATCATTATATTGATTTCATTTTATCATATATAAGTCCATATTTAGATTGTTTCGCATAAAATAAAAAAGCAAGATACCGAAGTATCTTGCTCAATCATCAAAATGAAGGGGTCTAGATTCATTCTATCTATAAACCATGAAACTAGTGTGAATTTATTGTAAAGATTATATGAAGATTATTCATTAAATAATTTAACTATAAAATTAGAGCCCTCGCCTACTTTAGATTCTACTTTAATTACACCATTATGTGCTTCTATAATATGTTTTGTAATAGACAGTCCTAAGCCAGTACCTCCAGAATCTCTACTTCTTGCTTTATCAACTCTATAAAAACGTTCAAATATACGAGCATGCTCTTCTTCAGAAATACCTATACCATTGTCTTTAACAGAAATAATTTGTCCGTCTGTTTCATTTTTAATTGTTAAAATAACTTCACTAGATGGCGAAGAGTAACTAATGGCATTCGTTAACAAATTAATAAGAACTTGAGTGATTTTATCTTTATCTCCAAGTGCATATACATCATTATCGATATTACCTATCAATTCAATATCTTTTTTATGTGCTGCATTACTTACAGTTTGTATACAATGCTCTCCTATTTCAGTTAAAGAAATACGTTCTTTTGGAATTTTATTACTTTGTTCAATTTTAGATAAATCTAACAAGTCTTGTACTAATGATTGTATCCTGTTTGATTCTTCAAGAATGATATTTAAAAACATATCTAAAGATTCTGGATCATCTTTAGCACCATCTAATAAAGTTTCAGCAAATCCTTTAATAGAAGTTATAGGTGTCCTCAGTTCGTGAGATACATTTGCAACAAAGTCTTTGCGCATATGTTCTAATTTTTTCAATTTTGTAATATCATGCATTACTACTACGAGACCTAAAAGATTTTTCTTACGTCTTGATAGGACTGGTATAGTAGATACTTCGAAAAATTTATTATGAACATTATTAATATACAATTCAATTTGCTCAAATAAAGGTTGTTCTAACTTCAAAGCTTCGTTCATCATTTGGCTGATTTCTTGATTAGGCATAACATCTTTAAACAATTGCCCTTCTGCATTCCCAACTCTATCAAATAAATCATGATAAGTTTTATTAGCTATAACAATATAACCATCTCTATCGATCATCAACGTTGCACTTGGAATGTTTTCTAATGTCGTTTCTAATCTATTTCTTTGAAGTTTCTGCTCATTATTTAAATCGTCTAGCGTTCTAGCGAGCTCATTAGTGTTAATGAATAAATCTTTCGTTTCTTTAACATTACTTTCTGGAACTCTTACTCTATACTTACCAGAAGCTAATAATTTAGTAGCATATGTTACTTCTTTTATAGGATAGATGTAAGAAGTATTGATGTATCTAACTACGAAATAAATAAGTGGTAAAGTAAATAATAAGACGATTAACAAGTATTGCCAAATATCTTTTTGAATAATTGCTATAGTTTCAGATTCTTTTGCTAAAACAATCGTATATTCACCATATTTTTTAGCAGAAATTAATTCACTTTTTTCTTTATTAAGTTTAAATGATTCATCGAATTTTCTAGCTTCTTTAATGGCATCATCTTTTTCATCATCAAAAATTTTAGTCCCTTGATTTTGAGAACTATATAATTCTTTATTATTCTTCATGACTAAAACATCTTGTACAAATACATTTAATATATTATCCAAATCCTCTGGATGTTGTTTGGCAATATCGTAAATCTTTCTAGAATCGTTTTTCATTTGTTTATCTTCTTGCTTAGATATTAGATCATAACTTGAATTATGTAGGAAAAACCCTAATATAAGAAAACTTACAACGGTAACTGTTGTAAGTATAATTAAAAGCTTATTATAAAACTTAATCATTATTTTTTGGTCTTTCTAACTTATAACCTAAGCCTCTCACCGTTTTTATAAACTGAGGCTGTTTAGGGTTTTCTTCAAGCTTATCTCTTAAATGACTTATATGTACATCTACAATACGTGAATCTCCTGCAAATTCATAATTCCATACTGAATTCAGCATATGTTCTCTAGTAATCACACGGCCTTGTCTTTCGATTAAATATAGTAATAATTCGAATTCTTTCGGTGTTAATTCTAAAAGCTCGTCATTTCGATAAACTTCAAAATAATCTGGACGTATTCGAATTGAACCTAATATAATATCTTCATCTTCATCTAATTGACTAGATTCGATTTGGCTAACTCGTCTTAAAATTGCTTTAACTCTTGCTACCACTTCTCTTGGTGAAAATGGCTTTGTCATGTAATCATCTGCACCTAGTTCTAAACCTAATACTCTATCAAATTCATCATCTTTTGCTGTTAACATTAAAATAGGAACTTGATTTTTATCTGAACGTATTGTTTTACATACTTCAATACCATCCATTTCAGGTAACATGACATCTAAAACCACTAAATCCGGTTTTTCTTCGTTGACTTTCTCTAATGCTTGGACACCATCATAGGCTACAATAACTTGGTAACCCGCTTGTTCTATATTATATTTAAGCAAAGTGACGATTGATTGTTCATCGTCTACTACCAATACTTTTTGTGACATGCAAGAACCTCCTTAAGCGATTTAACATAATTATAACGTAAATTATTAAAAAAATAATACGTATTTAGAGAACTTTACAAAAAGTTAACACTGTATTAACAATTAAGCTAATAAAATAGGGAGTAGGACAAAAATCTCATTTTCAAAAATTTCGTAGTCCCACCCCCATTAAAAATGACTAAGTATGAAAAAGCTTGATTTAAGCACGTTTTAATACCTAATCAGATACTGTCTTGTAATGAATGAAGCTGAGACATTTATTTATGTCCCAGCCAGTACTATAACTATATTATTCCTATTGTAACACTTCTTTAACTGATTTAACTGCTTCTGCAGATTCATCTAATAATTCTTTTTCTTCATTTGTTAAATCTAATTCAATAATTTTTTCTATACCATTACTACCTAGCACAGTTGGTACACCTAAATAGATATCCTCATACCCATATTCCCCTTCTAAATAAGCAATAGAAGGTAATACGCGTTTTTGATCTTTCAAAATAGATTCCGTCATTTCAATTAATGCAGCTCCAGGAGCGTAATAAGCAGATCCATTTCCTAGAAGGTTAACAATTTCTGCCCCACCTTTTCTTGTACGATCTACAATTGCATTAATTTTTTCTTCTGAAAGTAATTTTTCTAATGGAACTCCACCAGCTGCTGAGTATCTAATTAAGGGAACCATAGTATCCCCATGACCACCAAGTACAAAACCTGTTACATCTTTAACAGACAAGTCTAATTCTTCTGCAACGAATGTTCTGAACCTAGCTGTATCTAATACACCCGATTGACCGATAACTCTCTCTTTAGGAAATCCTGATGCTTTATATACAGTGTACGTCATAGCATCAACAGGATTTGTTAAAACTAAAATAATTGCATTAGGTGAATATTTAACTATTTGTTCAGTAACTGATTTCATGACTTTTTGGTTTGTTTGTACTAAATCATCTCTCGACATACCAGGTTTTCTAGCTATACCCGCTGTAATAATTACAACGTCAGAGTCTTTTGTATCTTCATAGTTTGATGTCCCAATAACTTTAGAATCAAACCCAAGTACTGGTGCGCTTTCAGCTATGTCTAATGCTTTACCTTTAGTAGGGTCTTCAGATTGAGGTATATCAACTAATACAATATCCCCTAATTCTTTTTGTGCTGCTACAAAAGCTGCTGTAGCACCTGTAAAGCCGGCGCCAATAATTGATACTTTTTTTCTTGTCATAAATTACATCTCCTTAAAATAAAAGGGAGGTTATATATAACCCCCCTCAATTAATCACATTATGGTAAATTTTTAACTAATTCATCAGCGAATTCTGAAGATTTAACTTCAGTTGCGCCTTCCATTAAACGAGCAAAGTCATATGTTACTACTTTAGATGCAATAGTCGCTTCTACAGATTGTGTAATTTTATCTGCAGCTTCTTGCCAACCAATATGTTCTAATAATAGAACACCACTTAATAATACTGATGAAGGATTCACTTTATCTAAACCAGCATATTTTGGTGCAGTACCATGTGTAGCTTCAAAGATTGCATGACCAGTTTCATAGTTGATGTTAGCTCCTGGTGCAATACCAATTCCGCCAACTTGTGCTGCTAAAGCATCTGAAACATAGTCACCATTTAAGTTCATTGTAGCTACAACATCAAATTCAGCAGGGCGCGTTAAAATTTGTTGTAAGAAAATATCTGCGATTGAATCTTTAATGATTAATTTACCTTCAGCTTCTGCATCAGATTGTGCTTTGTTCGCAGCATCTTTACCTTCTTCTTCAACGATTTTATCGTATTGTTGCCAAGTGAATACACGGTCACCAAATTCACGTTCAGCTAAATCATAACCCCATTGTTTGAACGCACCTTCAGTAAACTTCATAATGTTACCTTTGTGAACTAATGTAACGTTGCGACGATTGTTATCAAACGCGTAGTTAATCGCTGCTCTAACTAATCTTTCAGTACCTTCTTTAGAAACAGGTTTAATACCAATTCCTGAAGTTTCAGGGAATCTAATATTTTTAGCACCCATTTCATTTTGTAAGAAATCAATAACTTTTTTAGCATCATCAGAACCCTCTTGGAATTCGATACCAGCATAAATGTCTTCTGTATTTTCACGGAAAATAACCATATCTGTATCTTCAGGACGTTTTACCGGTGAAGGAACACCTTTAAACCAACGTACAGGTCTTAGGCAAGTAAATAAATCTAATTCTTGACGTAAAGCAACGTTTAATGAGCGAATACCTCCACCAATTGGTGTAGTTAAAGGACCTTTAATGGCGATTAAATATTCTCTAATTGTATCTAAAGTCTCAGCAGGTAACCACTCGCCTGTTTCATCGTAAGCCTTTTGACCAGCTAATACTTCTTTCCATTCAATTTTCTTTTCGCCATTATAAGCTTTTTCTACAGCTGCATCTAATACTTTACTTGCTGCATTCCAGATATCTGGACCAATACCGTCTCCGATAATATACGGAACAATAGGATTATTCGGAACATTTAAAACGCCTTGATTTGTTGTAATTTTTTCTGCTGTCATTATATGATTCCTCCATTTAAATATGTTTATTTATATTATATTTATAAAACTATCTATTTTCAATTGGTTCATACTTACGATTACGTTCACCTGTATATTCAGCTCTTGGTCTCATAATTCTATTTTCTCTATATTGTTCTAGAATATGAGCGGTCCAACCTGCCATACGGCTTACTGCAAATATCGGTGTGAATAAATCATGGTCTATACCCATGCTATGGTAAACAGTTGCACTAAAGAAATCAACATTAGGTAATAAACCTTTTTCTTCTTTCATTATTTCTGCAATACGTAATGAAATTTCGAATAACTCTTTTTGACCAGTTTCATCAGTGATACGACGACTCATTTCTTTTAAGTACTTAGCTCTTGGGTCACCATTTTTATATACTCTGTGACCGAATCCCATAATTTTTTCTTTATTTTCGATTTTTTCTTTAATATAACTATCTGTCTTATCAACAGTTCCAATTTCAGTCAACATTTTCATAACTTGCTCATTAGCGCCACCATGCAATGGACCTTTTAAAGCTCCAGCTGCTGCTGTTACACCTGAATACATATCTGATAATGTTGAAACTGCTACCCTAGCTGTAAATGTTGATGCATTAAATTCATGATCTGCATGTAAAATTAATGCTTTATTAAATCCTTCAATTTCTACGTCGCTAGGAACTTCCCCTCTTAACATGTACAAGAAGTTACCTGCATAGCTTAATTCCTTTTTAGGTTTAACAACTTCTTTACCATTTCTAACTCTTGAGAAAGAAGTTACTAATGAAGCTACTTTTGCTTGAATTCTTATCGCACGTTCATAATTTGTTTCATCATCAAACACTTCAGCTTGTGGATCAAAATGAGCTAAGTATGATAATGACGTACGTAAACCTGTCATCGGATGTACTTTATCCGTTGCATAATCTTCAAAATGTGAGTACATTCTCGGGTTTAAAGTCATATAATGCAATAATTTTTCTTTTAAGTCTTCTAGTTCTTCTTTATTTGGTAATCTTAGATTCCACAGTAAAAACATTACCTCTTCAAATAATGCATTTTCTGTTAAGTCATCTATATCATAACCAGCATAAGTTAGTTGATTATCTATAATAGAACTAATTTTTGTTTCAGAAGCAATAATACCTTCTAGTCCTTTTGCTACTTGTGCCATATTGTTTATCCCCCTTACTAAATAATTGCCCATGTATGTAATGGCTTTCATATACATTATATATAATTTAAGCCATTTTGTGAATGCGAACACCTTTTAAACTTTTAAAAAGTTAATTAATATCGTTAAATAAATTAGGATAAGTGTAAAATTATTGAAAATACAATTTTCATATAACTTTTAGACGATAAGCTTTGAACCAAGTGTTATAAAGGTTTTGAACACTTTTAATTCTTATAAAAGTTATCAGATATATACGTTACTCCTCTTTAATCATTCATTTTATTTATTGTTTATGATAAAAATAATAAATCATTTTTAATAGACTTAACTGCATACAATTTATGTATATTTTAATTGCTATTTTAATAGTGTAAGTGCATAATAAAATATATATTAAGACGTATTAAGGAAAGAAGGAATTAATTTTTATGTCAAATAATTTACAAAGGGAATTAAGTAATAGACACGTTCAACTAATTGCTATAGGTGGAGCAATAGGAACTGGTCTATTTTTGGGTGCAGGTGAAACAATACATTCAGCTGGCCCTTCAATTTTATTAACCTATATCATAATAGGTTTCATACTGTTTATGTTTATGAGAGCTTTAGGGGAAATATTATTATCTAATACAGACTTTCATTCATTTGCAGACGTTACACATACATATATTGGTCCATTTGCTGGATACATTACAGGTTGGACTTATTGGTTCTGTTGGATAGTTACCGGCATGGCAGAAGTAACAGCCGTAGCAAAATACATAAGCTTTTGGTTTCCTGAAATACCAACTTGGATTACAGCACTATTCACAATACTCGTACTAATGACAATGAATTTAATGACCGCAAAATTATTTGGAGAATTAGAATTTTGGTTCTCAATCATTAAAATTACAACAATTATTGCCTTAATTGTTGTAGGAATCATCATGCTAGTCATGGCTTATAAAACGCCATATGGTACAGCTTCACTTACTCATATTTGGAGTCATGGTGGATTGTTCCCTAATGGGATGAATGGATTTTTCTTATCATTCCAAATGGCGGCATTTTCATTCGTAGGTATTGAATTGATAGGTGTAACTGCAGGAGAGACTAAAGATCCACACAAAACTATTCCAAGAGCTATAAACAGCGTACCTATTAGAATTATGTTATTTTACGTAGGGTCACTAATCATTATCATGTCTATAACACCATGGAATCAAATTGATCCTGCTGAAAGCCCATTCGTAAAATTATTTGGTCTAATAGGCATACCTATTGCTGCTAGTATTATTAATTTTGTTGTCTTAACAGCAGCAGCTTCATCTTGTAACAGCGGTATTTTCTCTAATAGTAGAATGCTTTATGGTTTATCCCAAAACAATCAAGCAAATAAAGGTTTCGGTGAAACAAATAGCAGAGGCGTACCATATAAAGCAACTTTATTTAGCTGCTTATTATTAATGATATCTGTACTTTTAAACTATATTATTAAAGACGCAGGCGAAGTTTTTAAATATGTTACATCAGTATCTACTGTACTATTCTTAGTTGTTTGGTCATTGATAACAATAGCATATATTAGATATAGAAAATTGGCACCAGAACTTAACAAAACGTCAAACTTTAAATTACCTGGTGGTGTTCCGATGGCATGGATTACATTAATATTCTTTATTTTTGTATTTATATTGCTTATGACTAACAAAGTAACTTTAATCGCTATTTTAATTACACCAATTTGGTTTGTTATATTGACCATCATGTATTTTATACAAAAAAGAAAATTTAAATAGATTCACTTAAAAACTATCAAAATTCTTATTTATTAAAGAATTTTGATGGTTTTTTATTTATATATAAATAAAAAAAGTCCAAGACAAAAAATTGTCTCAGACTCTTTCATTATATTGATTAAAGTACGTTAGCGTATCCTTCATAAATCTTATGTTGTTTTGGATCTAAAGTGATTAATGTGCCGTCAACAATTTTTTGACGAGCATCTTCTACGCCAACTATAGTCGCAATACCTAAGTTTAATCCAACTACTGCAGCATGTGAAGTTAATCCACCTTCTTCAGTAACTAAACCTTTAGCATTTTCAAGGTAAGGAACCATATCAGCATCACTAGATTGTGTAATAACTATAGCTTCGCTTAAATCTTTATCTTCTAAATCTTCAGCTTTATCAACTACTACAGCTTTACCGACAGCAGATGAATGGCCAATACCTTGTCCTTTAGCTAAATCATCACCTACTAAGTGAATTTTCATTAAGTTAGTTGTACCTGTTTCACCTGTTGGTACACCAGCAGTAATGATGATTAAGTCACCATTATCCACTAAACCAGTATTTACTGCTGTTGAAACAGCATTGTTTAATAATTCGTCTGTAGTTTGTTTACCTTTTCTAACTACTGGTAAAACGCCCCAAACTAATGACATATGACGTGCAGTTGTTTCATTAGGTGTTACTGCAATAATATGAGAATGTGGTCTATATTTAGATATAGTTTGTGCAGTAGCACCACTTTCTGTTGCTGCTACAATTGATTCAACATTTAAGTTTAATGCAGTGTGAGCTACTGATACACCAATTGCATTAACTAAGTTTGTATCAATCATCTTAGAACGATCTGATAATAATTTTTTATAGTCTTGTGCTTTTTCAGCCGCTACTGCAATATTTTGCATTGTGCGAACAGCTTCTTCTGGATATAACCCAGCAGCTGTTTCACCTGATAACATAACAGCGTCTGATCCATCGTAAATAGCGTTAGCTACGTCACTTGCTTCAGCTCTCGTACAACGTGGGTTTCTTTGCATAGAATCCAACATTTGTGTTGCTGTAATAACAGGTTTACCTAGTTTATTACATTTTTGAATTAATTGTTTTTGTACCATTGGAACTTCTTCAGGTAAAATTTCAACACCCATATCTCCACGAGCAACCATTAAACCATCAGAAACTTGAAGGATTTCATCGATGTTTTCAATACCTTCTTCGTTTTCTATTTTTGGAATTATTTTAATGAAATCAGTATTACTTTCTTCTAAAATAGCGCGAATATCTAATACATCCGAAGGTCTTCTTACGAAACTCGCCGCTATGAAATCAATACCTTGTTCAATACCAAAACGAATATCACTAGCATCTTTATCTGTAATACCAGGTAAGCTTACTTTAACGCCTGGTAGGTTTACACCTTTTTTATTTTTAAGTTCTCCAGAGTTATCAACTGAACAATGAACTTCTCCTTTAGATGCATCAATAGATTTAACTGTTAATTCAATTAATCCGTCATCTAAAAGTATTTTAGAACCAACTTCAAGATCTTCAGCTAAATTCTCATAAGTTACTGAGAAAGCTTCTGTTGTCCCTTCTACTTCTGTAGTTTTAACAGTAATATCATCACCTTTAGTCAATTCAATAGAACCATTTTGCATAGTATGCGTTCTAATTTCTGGACCTTTAGTGTCTAATAAAATACCAATGTTTTTGTTTAATTTCTTACTTACTTTACGAATCGTATCGATACGATTTTTATGTTCGTCATGATCACCATGTGAAAAGTTTAATCTTGCAACGTTCATACCTGCAAGCATTAATTTTTCTAACATTTCTTCAGACTCTGAAGCTGGACCTATTGTACATACAATTTTTGTCTTTCTCATTTTAAATGACCTCCGTATTTTTGTTTTATATAGATAGCTGATTTGCTAATTCATACATTTTATTATCAATGCTATGCTCTGATTGGAATATTTCATCAAAGTTTGTACGAGTTAGTATATTTTTTTGGATACCAACTGCTTTTGCACTTTCGCCTTCAATAAGTAATTCTACTGCATATCCGCCCAATCTAGAAGCTAAAACTCTATCCATACCTGTTGGTGTACCACCACGTTGGATGTGTCCTAAACAAGAAACACGTGTATCTATATTTATAAATTTCTTAAGCTCTTCGCCACATTGATTACCTGTCATAACGCCTTCAGCACAAACAATGATTGAATGTTTTTTACCACGTTCCATACCTTGTTGAATCTTTTCAGCAATTTCTTCAATGTCAGATTTAACTTCAGGTATTAATATTGTTTCAGCTCCAGCAGCAAGTCCAGACCATAAAGCTAAGTCTCCTGCATCTCTTCCCATTACTTCTATAATAAAAGTACGTTCATGGCTTGATGCTGTATCACGAATTTTATCGACTGAATCAATAATCGTATTAAGTGCAGTATCAAAACCAATTGTAAAATCTGTACCATTTATGTCATTATCGATTGTTCCTGGTACGCCGATTGTTTTAAGACTTTTAGCTTCTTCACTTAATCTTTGTGCACCTCTGTAGCTACCATCTCCGCCGATAACTACTAACCCTTCAATACCTCTTTTTTCAAGGTTTTCAATTGCTTTAGCGCGGACTTCTTTTTCTTTAAATTCTGGACATCTAGCAGAATATAAGAAAGTTCCACCTCGTTGAATCATATCTCCAACTGATCCTAATTCTAGTTTTTCAATGTTATCATTAATTAAACCTAGATAACCTTGATAGACACCATAAACTTCAATATCATGGTATATTGCTTTACGAACGACAGCACGAATAGCTGCATTCATCCCTGGTGAATCTCCACCACTCGTTAATACTGCAATTTTTTTCATAAATATACAGACCTCTCTTAATATATGATTGTTAATTTAAAAATAACACAAATGTGAACTTGATTCCATTAAAACTAACGTTATTTAGATATGTAAACGTCTTCTTTGATAAAGCTTCACACTTTCACAATAATCAATTTATTGAAAACGTTTTATAATAATGAATATTATGCATATATACTCATTATAAACAAAAAGAAAAGTCTTACATAAGTAAAAGACTTTTCTTTTTGTTTATAAAATATTAATCAATATAACTTCCAATATTTCGGTACTTATTAAATCTATCTTCTACTAAATTATCAGGTGATAATTTTCTCAGCTCTGATAAATGAAGTTCCAAAGAATTTTTAATTAGTTTAGCTTGGTTTTCGACATCTTTATGTGCACCACCAAATGGTTCTTTAATAACTTCATCTACAACATCCAATTCATTTAAATCAGGTGCAGTAATTTTCATTGTCTCAGCAGCCATTTGAGCTAAATTAGAATCTTTCCATAGTAAAGCAGCTGCCCCTTCTGGTGATATAACAGAATATGTACTATTTTCTAACATCAGTAAGCGGTTTGTAACACCTAATCCAAGCGCGCCACCACTGCCTCCTTCACCTATTACAATTGAAATAACAGGCACACTTAAAGAAGCCATTTCTACTAAATTTTTAGCAATAGATTCACTTTGACCTCTTTCTTCGGCAGCTTTTCCTGGATAGGCACCTTTAGTATCGATAAACGTAACAATTGGTCTATTGAATTTCTCCGCTTGTTTCATTAATCTCAATGCTTTCCTATATCCTTCAGGGTGAGCCATACCAAAGTTTCTATATATATTGTCTTTCGTATCTTTACCACGTTGATGACCGATAACAGTTACAGGGACACCGTTAAAATAAGCTAATCCACCAATTAAAGCCGGATCATCTCTGAATGTGCGGTCACCATGTAATTCAATAAATTCATCAAAAATATACGGAATATAATCTAAAGTAGTTGGTCTTTCCTGTAGCCTTGCGAGTTGTACTCTATCCCATGGTTGTAAGTTTTCATATATTTTCTCTGTTTCTTTTATTAATGTTGCTTCTAGCATTTCAATTTCATCTGCTAGATTAACATTATGCTTTTCTTGATAAGCTTTTATTGATTCAATTTTTTCTTTTATTTCCTTTAGTGGCTTTTCAAATTCAAGCATTATCTTTCACCTCATTATAATGCATACTTAGTACTGTACTAAGTGTACGGTACATATCTTTTCTATGCACTACTTTATCTAATTGACCGTGTTCTAACAAGAATTCAGCAGTTTGAAAATCATCCGGTAATTTTTCACTAATTGTTTGTTCTATAATTCTACGACCCGCAAAGCCAATTAAAGCTCTAGGCTCAGCAAAATTCAAATCACCAACTGAAGCAAAACTTGCAGAAACACCACCTGTTGTTGGGTGGGTCATATATGAAATAAATAATAAACCTTTATCACTATGACGCTTAATAGAAACACTAGTCTTGGCCATTTGCATGAGTGAGATAATACCTTCTTGCATTCTTGCTCCACCACTTGCTGTAAATAAAACAAAAGGCAAATTGTTATCAGTGCAGTAATCTACTATTCTACAAATTTTTTCGCCTACAACTGCGCCCATACTACCCATTCTAAATCTAGAATCCATAACACAAACACCATATGGAACGCCATCTATTTTTGAAATACCAGTTACTACTGCATCATTCAAACCTGTTTTCTGTCTGTCTTTTTGTAGTTTTTCTTCATAACCTGGAAATTCTAATGGATTCGCTGCTATCATCCCTGCATCAAATTCCTGGAATGCACCTTCATCGCTTATAGCTTGAATTCTATCATGAGCAGTTAAAGGTATATGATGATCACAATTGAAACAAACATTCAAGTTTTGTACAAGTTCTTTAGTATACATAATTTTTTTACATTTAGGGCATTTCGTCATAATACCTTCAGGAACGTCGTTATCTTTGCTGTTTTGAACTGTCACATATTTTTTCTTTTTCTGGTTACGATTGAACAAGTCTTTAAACATGTCACTACCCCCTGACTTAATTACTATTATCTCTTTCAAATCTATCGCTATATTGAGAGAGTAACTTCCAAATCATATACATAATTTGGTTATTATTTGAAGAAACAAGTTCTTCTTTTGATTGTGCTTCAATGTTAGTATGCTCTTCACAGAAGTTCTCAATCATCCACTTAAGTTCGTTTATTTCATCTAATTGAGAATCATTGTGTATCAAAAATCTACCAATTAAATCAAAAAGTTGGTGTTGGTACATATCACTTAAGAATGTACCTTCACCTCTTCTCGTATGTATCACACCTAGTAACTCTAAAGCTCTAAGTGCTTCTCTTATACTTGAACGTCCAACATTAAGCGTATCGCTGAGAAATCTTTCAGAAGGTAGTTTTTCTCCCACTTGAATATTTTTTTCAACAATAATTGTTTGAATTTGTTCAACAATTTTGATTAAACCTTTTTGTTTATCTTTATCCAATGTGGTGTCTCCTTCCGAAATTATGATAAATCTGCTAGTTCATATGTCTTACGTTCAATTTCATCTATATCTACTTCAATACGTGCAACGCCTGATTCCATTCCTGCTTTAGCTACCGCCTTTGCTACGTAAGGTGCTACTCTAGGATCAAATGGGCCTGGGATGACATAGTCAGCGTTTAATTCTTTATCTGAAACTAAGTTAGCGATTGCTTCAACAGCTGCTTGTTTCATTTCTTCATTAATATGAGTCGCACGAATATCTAATGCACCTCTAAATATACCAGGGAATGCTAGGACATTATTAATTTGGTTTGGAAAGTCAGAACGACCTGTACCGATTACTTTTGCTCCTGCTTCTTTAGCTATATCTGGCATGATTTCTGGAACTGGATTTGCCATTGCGAAGATAATTGAATCTTCAGCCATAGTGTCAACCATATCTTTAGTTAGAGCACCTTCAACAGACACACCAATAAAGACATCAGCATCATTAATGACATCTTCTAATTTACCTTCAATTTTATCTTTGTTAGTCCATTTAGCTACAAATTCTTTAGTAGGGTTCATGCCATATTCACGACCTTCAAAGATTGCACCTCTAGAATCACACATAATCATATTTCTAACACCATAACTGTATAGAAGTTTGATAATTGCGATACCTGCTGCACCTGCTCCGTTTAATACAACTTTGATATCAGCTAAATCTCTATCCGTCAATTTAAGCGCGTTTAATAAGCCTGCAACTGTAACAATTGCAGTTCCGTGTTGATCATCATGAAAAACTGGTATTTTTGTTTCTTTTTTTAGTCTTTCTTCAATTTCAAAACATCTTGGAGCTGAAATATCTTCTAGGTTTACGCCACCATAATTTGGCTCTAGTAACTTCACTGTATTTACGATTTCATCTACATCAACTGTATTTAATGCAATTGGAATACCATCTACTCCAGCAAAACTTTTAAATAATACAGCTTTACCTTCCATTACCGGTATACTTGCTTCTGGACCAATATCCCCTAATCCAAGAACAGCTGTACCATCAGTTATAACAGCTACTGCATTAGATTTCATTGTGTAATCATAAACCTTGCGGACATCTTCATGAATGTCCTTACATGGTTCAGCTACCCCTGGAGAATAAGCTAAACTTAATTCTTCTTTATTTGTGACTTTAACTTTTGCGTAAACTCCTAATTTTCCTTGTTTTTCTTTGTGCATGTATAAAGCATCGTCTCTTAATGACAATATAATCATCCCTTCGTTATTATATGTATCTCCCAATATATTATACATGAAATTTCCTATTTTTAATTAAAAAATTCTCCATAGTGGTCAGACCACCATGGAGAATACTATATCATAATTTAATTGATTAATAAAGCCTATATCAATCGTATATTTTCGTAACCTATCATATCGATAAAATCTTTAATATTTCCTTTATCAGAATTTAAATAACCCATATTATGAGATGTATAATCTTCGTCATTAAAATAAGTTACCTTAATGCCACTTTTATGATTTTGTGTAACCCAATCATTAAGTTCAAATACATTTCGAACAACTAATTCAGAAGTTGTTTTGATTTTGTACTCTTTATAATCTTCTAATAAATCTATTTGGTTGATAATTATTTGCATTTTACCATTTCTGTTTTCGAATTTGCCTTGAATAATTAAAGGTTTATTTTCTATATTCATTGTTTCAATTTTTTTATACGTATCCGGAAAAATAACGCCTTCAACTTCATTAACGCCGTCAATTAAATTAACGAATGCCATGTTTTGTCCTTTTTTAGTTCTTATTTTTCTTAAAGAAGCAATCATAACAAGCATTGGCACTTTATCGTTTTGTACTCTAATTGGATAAATCGTTAAATATTGATGCTGCTTAAATAATGTTAAGATAGGATGTTCTGTAGCATAAAATCCTAAATATTCTTTTTCATATTCACTTTTCATTAAACTAGGCATTTCTTCTACTTCTTTAAATTCTTTTTTAACATTTAAACCCAACTCTGAAAGTAAATTATTCGCATCTCCAACAGATGCGCTACTTTCGAAAACATCATCTAAAGACTGTAGCATTGTTGCTCTAGTTTGCTTAAAATCATCTAACGCCCCAGCATAAATAAGTGCTTGAATTAGTTTTTTATTCTTAACTTTATTTGGTAGCCTATGCACTAAGTCGTACATATCTTTATAAGGTCCTCTATACTTTCTTTCTTCTACTAAACTCTTTACGCTTTGATAACCGACAGTTTTAATTGCACCTAAAGATGTGTATATACCAGTTTTGGTTGCTTTGTAGAACCATTCACTATGATTAATAGATGGCGGATAAATTTTTACACCTATCCTTTTTAATTCTGTAACCATTTGTTCAGTTTTATTTTCATTACCAACTACATTAGATAAAATAGATGCATAAAAGTAAGTAGGATAATGCACTTTTAAATAAGTCATAATGTAAGCTATTTTACTATATGCGACAGCATGAGCTTTAGGGTAACCATAATCAGCGAATTTTAAAATTAAATCAAAAATTTTAATAGCTGTCTGTTCTTCATAACCACGACTTAAACTTCCATTTATAAAATGTTTTCTTTCATTTTCAAGAACAGATCTATTTTTCTTACTCATAGCCCTTCTTAAAATATCAGCTTCACCATAGGAGAAACCAGCAAATTTACTAGCTATTTGCATAATTTGTTCTTGATAAATAATAACACCATATGTAGACTTTAAGATTTCTTCTAAATCAGGATGCAAGTATTCAATTGGTTCAACTTTTCTTCTTCTTTTTATATAAGTAGGTATTTCTTCCATAGGTCCTGGTCTATATAAAGAAGTCACTGCTACTATATCTAAGAAATGGTCAGGTTTTAACCTTTTCAACACACTTCTTACACCTTGAGATTCTAGTTGGAATATTCCAGTAGTTTCTCCACGTGATAATAGTTGAAATACTTTTTGATCATCATAAGGTATATTTTCGATATCAATTTCAGTTTTTTCTTGATACTTAACTTGATTCACAACTTGCTGAATGATTGATAAATTCCTTAATCCTAAAAAGTCGATTTTTAACAGACCTAATTTTTCAGTTTCTGTCATCGTCCATTGTGTTAATACACCTGTATCTCCCATCATTGTCGGTACAAATTCATGTAAAGGTTGATCGTTTATAATGATACCTGCTGCGTGTGTCGAAGTATGTCTTGGTAAACCTTCTAATTGTTTACATAATTGGAACCATTTTTCGTTTAAATGGTTTTTACTGACGAATTGTTTAAATTCATCACTTTCATATGCCTCGTCTAAAGTTATACCTAACTTGTGTGGTATTAACTTAGATATATAATTTAAAGTTGGTTCATCAAATTGTAATATTCTACCTACATCTCTGGCAACTGCTCGTGCTAGCAAATGACCGTAAGTCACTATACCTGCTACTCTATTATCACCGTACTTCTCTTGGACATATTGAATAACTTTATCCCGCTTCGTATCTTGGAAATCAATATCAATATCCGGCATAGTTACACGTTCTGGATTTAGAAAACGCTCAAATAATAGGTCATATTCAATAGGATCCAATGTCGTAATATTTAGTATATAACTTACGAGCGAACCACCTGAAGAGCCACGCCCTGGACCAACTAACACATCATTTGATTTCGCATAATTAATTAAGTCACTCACTATAAGGAAGTAATCTGAATATCCCATGGATACTATAATGTCATACTCATATTTCAACCTTTCAGCATAAGTGTCATTAAATTGTGGAACGTTTGATTTATTGTTCATCAATAATTCCCACAGATAAGTATCACTATCTTTGCCATTTGGGGTAACATACTTCGGCAATAAATCTTGATGGTATTGAATTTGTACATTACATTTTTCAGCTATTTCATCAGTTGTTTTGATAAATTTAGATGAGACGTCAATTTGGCTTAATTCTTCCATAGTTAAAAAATGTTGGTTTAAATGCGTATTAAAATCAGATATTGTTAATTTTTCATTATTTTTAATAGCATTTAATGCAATTAAACTATCGCTATCTTCATCATTTAAATATAAAGCTGATTGCATATACACTTTTTTATAATTTTCTTCAACTGATGAATCATGGGATATGTACTTGTCTTGGTCAGATATTTTTATTGAATGGAATAAATGTTCATTATCAATATTTAAGTTTTTACCTATTATGATTAAACCTTCTGAATAAGTATTTAACCACTCGATTGGCGTTGAATGTCTTTCTTTAAGAGATATCGCTGAAGATAATTTAACTAAATTTTGATAACCAGATTGATTTTTGGCTAACAACACACATTCTAATTCATTTAATTGATCATCTAAATAAATGGTCAAACCAAATATAGGTTTAATACCTTGTTTTAAACATTCATCATAAAATTGCAAAGCTCCATACATGACATTTAAATCTGTTATAGCAAGCGCTTGATAATTTTCATTTTTAGCCTTTTTAATAACATCTGGAATTCTCAAACTAGAATTCAACAAATCAAATGACGAATGAATATTTAAATGACTTACCATGCGCTTTACCTCCTATATTTCAGATTTAATATCTCTAGCTAATTCATCGAACTCTTCCCAACTGTATACAGAAGCACCTGATGCATTAGGGTGTCCTCCACCATTGTATTTTGCCGCAATATGATTTATTTTTATACCTTTAGATCTAATGCGACATCTAATTTCTTTTCCTTCATCGACTGCAAACACCCAAGCTTTCACACCTTTAATATCTGCAACTGCATTGACAAATAATGATGCTTCATTTGGTAAAATATCAAATTTTTCTAATATATCTTTCGTTATTTTTATATAACAAAATCCGTTTCCATCATAGTTGAAGTTTTGAAGGATGTACCCTTGAAAATGTAATAGCTTTGGTTCACGTTCACTAAGTTGATTAAGCATTTCATTGCGGTTAAATTCTTTAGTCATAAGTGAAGCGGCTACTTCCATAGTATGAGGTGTCGTATTATCAAACAAGAAACGACCAGTATCTCCTACTATACCTAAATATAATACACGACTTGCTTTTGTATTAATTTCAGATTGGTTTAAATTCCACTCTTGATTTAAATCATAAATAATTTCACTTGTTGAAGAGGCTTCAGTGTTAACATAATTAATATCGCCATATGAATCAACTGGTGGATGATGATCTATTTTAATGAGCTCTTTACCTATTTTAAATCGATTATCATCGATTCTTGGTTCATTTGCCGTATCACAAATTATTACTAAAGCATTTTGGTATACTTCATCCTCAATATTGTCTAATTCACCAATAAACTCTAATGAAGGTTCTGATTGTCCAACTGCATAAATATTTTTTTCGGGAAAAGCTTCTTCTAAAATATATTTCAGTCCTAGTTGCGAGCCGTAAGCATCAGGGTCTGGTCTTACATGTCTATGTATAATTATTGTTTCGTATTCTTTAATTTTATTTAAAATGTCATTCATATTGGTCCCTCTTTCTATATATTTACTTATATTTTATAAATTGATATAATGCTTCTTGGTAGGAGGATTAAACTATGTCACCTGAAATTATGTCCGTATTGGTTGCGTTATCCGTAACCGTAATGATTCTCGCTTTAATTTTTACTATTTTAAACTTTGCCCGTTCATTCAGAACAAAAAGAGATGTTAGAAAAGCATATCATAAAGAACGTGCGAGATTTTTCTTTGGTATCTTCTTAATAGCATTCTCAGCAGACCAAGTACTTTTGTTTCCAACTTTAGTTACTTACATAATTGTCTTAGTATTGGTGTTCTTTGGTATTGTTAATATTACCTATGGACATAAAGCAAGTAAATACTTTAAAGGTAATTTACCGATTGAGAACAAAGCTTGGGAAGAATTCGAACGAAAAAAACGTAATCAATCATCTTAAAAACGGAGTGGGACAGAAACCTCATTTTACTAAAAAGGTTTCGTTGCCCCACCCCGGCAAGAATAATTAGAATTGAAAAGCTTGATATAAGTGCATTTTCAGTTCAGTCATCTATTGCCAATATTTTTCTTTGGTCTGGAGCATTTATTGTTTTCCAGACTTTTTTATTTATCTAGTAATTGACACATCAACAATGCTTTCGCAACAGTATTATTACCATTCATCATAGATATTTCAAATTTAGCAGACAACCTGCCCATATCTAAAACTGATATATTAACAGTAACTTCTTCATCAATTTGTACCGTTTTAAAATAATAAATGTCTATATGTTCAATCATCAACTCTGATTTCTTCAATTTTCTCACTTCATATCTAAGTGCTTCTTCTATTACTGCTATATAAATTGATTTCGTCATCATACCAAATTGATTTGTAAGTTGTGGAGAAATATTAACTTTTATTTTGCCGTTCTCCATACTAATTTGTTTAGCAATTTGATCATGAATTGTTTCTCCTATCTGAGGCTGTCTACTCATCAGTTGCATTGTCTTTAACACATCTTCTCTTGAGATTATACCAATTAATTCTTTCGTATTTGAGACAACTGGTAACAATTCAATACCTTCCCAAATCATCAAATGAGCACATGTAGCTATCGTTGTATTTAAATGCGCAACGATTGGTGCTTTAGTCATTAAAGCTTTAATCTGTTTATCTGGCTCTTCATTAACAATATCTTTACTCGTTAAAATACCGATGACCTTTAGTTCATTATCGACAACTGGAAATCTAGTATGAGAAGTTTGTTGTGACATTTCGTTCCAATCTCTCACTTTTTGGTTATCAAATAAATAAGAAGTTTCTTCAATTGGTATCATGATATCTTCTACCATAAGAATTTCTTTTTTAATCATTTGGTCATAAATAGCTCGATTGATTGCATTGGCTACTAAAAACGTATCATAATTAGAAGATATTATAGGTAAATCATGCTCATTGGCATATTCGATAATGTCATCATCCGCTTCAAATCCACCCGTTATTAATACGGCTGAACCTCTTTTCAACGCTTCCATTTGAACATCTGCTCTATTACCGACTATAAGCAATGTATTCATCGTTAAGTATTTAACAACATCTTTGATTTCCATAGCACCAATTGCAAATTTAGATAACGTTTTATGCAAGCCTTGTTTACCACCTAAAACTTGTCCATCTACTATTTTCACAATTTCATTAAAAGTTAAGTTTTCAATTTGTTCTCTTGATTTTCTTTCAATTCTAACTGTACCTACTCTATCAATTGATGCTACTAACCCTTTATTATCAGCTTCTTTTATCGCCCTGTATGCAGTACCTTCTGAAACATTTAAATCTTTAGCAATCTGTCTGACAGAGATTTTATGTCCAACAGATAACGATTCAATGTACTTTATTATTTGTTCATGTTTCGTCATGTTTTATACCCTCTATCGATTATAATGAATTAATTATATTATACATTCTTGAGAGATTAAAAGATATGTTTACATAAGAAAGAATCATTAACAAAATATAAGAGACTGGGACATTTATTTCTATCTCAGCCTCTTATATTAATTATAATTCTACATGTTCACCTGGTTTTAAAATATGAACTTCTGCTTTTGTTACAGCTTTTTCAAATTCTTTTGGATCTTGTTTAATTAAATCAAATGTGTCGTAATGGATTGGAACGACTTTTTTAGGTTTGATAAACTCATTGATGGCATAACTTGCATCATCAATGCCCATTGTAAAGTTGTCGCCGATTGGTACAAAACATAAATCAACAGGATGTCTATCAGCTATTAACTTCATATCGCTGAATAAACCTGTATCACCTGTATGATAAATTGTGCCACCTTCAGTTTCTAGAACAATACCTGCAGGCATTCCTAAATAAATTATTTCGCCATTTTCTTCTGTAAAACTATTACTGTGGAATGCTTGAACAAATTTTACTTTACCAAAATTAAATTCAATGTTCCCACCAATATTCATTGGATGTAGGTTTTCAAGTCCATGTTTATTAGATAAATAATCAATTGCTTCAGGTAATGCAATAACTAGTGCACCTGTTCTTTTAGCAATATTTACTGTATCCCCAATATGGTCGCCATGACTGTGTGTCAATATGATATAATCTGCTTCTACTTCATCTACATTTAAGTCACTCATAGGATTGCCAGATATAAATGGGTCTACAATCACTTTATGATTTTTACTTTCGAAATATATAACTGATTGACCATGAAATGATACTTTCATGAATTTCCCTCCTCACAATATCTTTTCTCTATATTATATACCCTAAATTTGAATTTATTAAGCAGGAAGTCTAGAATAATGATGTACGAAAGATAATTGGGAGGCTGAATTATGAAACACAATGAAATTACAACGTTTTTAAATGAGAAAAATGTAGATGCTGCATGGATAACAACACCTTTAAATATTTTTTATTTAACTGGTTATTTATCTGAACCTCATGAACGTTTATTTAGTTTATTAATTACAAAAGACGGAGAAGAAACACTATTTTGTCCAAAAATGGAAGTTGAAGAAGCTAAAAATGCTGGGTTCAAAGGGGATATCGTTGGATATTTAGATACTGAATCAGCTTTTGACTTAATTGAAGAAAGAACTTATAAAACTTTCGCTATTGAATCCGAACATTTATCTGTTAAACGTTTTCGCGAAGTAGAAAAAGCTTTTAATGTTGAAAAATTCGAAGATATTGATCAAGTGTTGAAAGATGTAAGAAACATTAAAACTCAAAATGAAATTGAATTATTGCATGAAGCGGCTAAATACGCAGATTTAGCAATTAAAGCTGGTGCCGAAAAATTGGCTGAAGGTGTAACTGAAATCGAAGTACTTAATCATATTGAAACAACTATGAAGCAACATGGTATTTCAAAAATGAGCTTTGATACGATGGTATTATTCGGAGATCACGCAGCAGCACCACATGGTACCCCGGGAGATAGAAAATTACAAAACAATGAATATGTTTTATTTGATTTAGGTGTTATATACAAAGGTTACTGCTCGGACATTACAAGAACAATAGCATTTGGTACACCTTCTGAAAAAGCTCAAGAAATTTATAACATTGTATTAGAAGCAAATAAAAAAGCAATTGATATTATTAAACCAGGCGTTAAAATCTCTGAATGTGATAAAGTAGCACGAGATATTATAAGTAATGCTGGATATGGTGATTACTTCCCACATAGACTCGGTCACGGTTTAGGATTAAGTGTTCATGAATTCCCTGATATTTCTAGCGTTAACACAGATACATTTAAAGAAGGTATGGTTTTAACTGTTGAACCAGGCATTTATGTTCCTGGAGTAGCTGGTGTTAGAATTGAAGACGATATTGTCGTAACAAAAGACGGCCATGAATTTTTAACAGGTTATGAAAAATGATAAAAGAATCTTGCGTTGAAACAATTGAACAAATTAACCATGCGATTAAAAACGGAGCAAATCGTATAGAATTATGCGATAACTTATCTGTAGGTGGCACTACACCTAGCTATGGTATGGTTAAAATTGCAACTGAGTTATGTCATCAAAATGATGTACAAGTTGCTGTTATGATTAGGCCTAGGGGTGGAGACTTTAATTACGATTATTTTGAATATGAAGTAATGAGACAAGATATTATTCAACTTAAAACTTTAAATGTAGACGCATTTGTTTTTGGTTGTTTAGATGAAAATGAACAGCTCGATGAATGGAAAATGGATGCTTTAAAAGAAACATGCGGAGATACACACGCTGTATGTCACATGGCATTTGATTTAATCAATCCATATATTCAATTAAAGTCTCTTGATTGGCTAATTGACCACGGTTTTGAGCGCTTGTTAACACATGGCGGCCCAAGTGACCAATCAGTCTTTGATAACGTATTCCATCTCGGTAAATTGCTAATGCATTCAAAAGGCAACATCACAATTATGCCAGGTGGCGGACTTAATAAAGATAATTTACAAACATTACTTAACGACATACCGTTTGATGAAGTACATGGAACTAAGATTGTCTAAATTATAAAAGACAAATCTGAATTAATATCAGATTTGTCTTTTTCATTATAGTAACTTAGATTTTTTATTATTGTACATCAACTTTAATAAATTGTTTTATATTTTGTTTGTACTTTTCATAATCATAATTATTATTTGTATTATCAGTAACTAATGTATCTATTTTAGAAAGTGAACAAATATTATGTAATGAAACTTTATCAAACTTAGAACTATCAGTTAGAAGAAAAACTTCCTTAGATTGTTTAACCATTATTTTTTTAGCTGGTGAAAGTTCTTCGCTATAATGTGTAACACCATGATTATAGTGTATAGCAGGGGTTCCTAAAAATAATTTTGTTGGATTCAAACCGCTTAAAACCTCATTAGTTATATATCCATTTAATATATAGTTATCTTTATATAGTATTCCACCCGTGACAATCACTTTATTTTGTGAAGATTTTAATATAGATGCTATATGGATGTCGTTAGTAATTATTGTTAATTCTGACTTGTTGATTAGTTGTTTAGCAAATTGAAAAGTCGTAGATCCGGAATCAATTATAATAGTATCTCCTTCTTCGACAAATTCAGCTGCTTTTTTACCAATACACTCCTTTTCAATTATATAACTAGATTCTCTGTCGTGAAAATCTAACTCATCAACTACTTCGTCACTACGTAAAACTACGCCCCCATGAGTCCTTTTTATCTGATTAAATTGTTCTAAACTTTTTAAATCTCTACGAATAGTAGCTTCATGGACATTAAATGAAATAGATAATTCATGTACCGTTGCCTTTTTATTTTGTTTTAAATAATTAATTATATTTTGTTCACGTTCTGCTGGTAACATAAAAAAACATCTCCATATTTAATCTTTTCCTATATTATAACAAAAGACTATACTTACTGTTCTTTTTTACACTTATTTATATTAATATTTTGGCAATTTTATAAAGTAAGTTAATATTGAACTAAAGAAATAAAGGATAGCCAAAATCCATATAACGCCTCTAGCCTCTACTATATCTATAAATAAATTCACAATCATTGGCCCTATAAATACAGGTAAACCAGCACCCAAATTCAATACCGCCAATGCTGCTCCTTTATCATTTTTAACAAGAGATGGTATTAAAGCAGATAAAGGAACATATGCTGCTAATAGCGCTCCCCAAATTATACCTACTATTGTTAAAATTACTAAATTGCCATTTGTCCATAAAGGTATATATCCTATTAATAATGTTGTAACACCACATCCGACGCCACCAAATAACATAATTGTATTTCGCCAACCGAATTTATCACCAACTATTCCAAAAATGAGATTAAATGCAATATTTGAAATAAATATCACAGACCAAACACCTAACCATTTAGAAGTTGGTATGCCAAAAGTTGCTAGATAAATTGGTAAGAACACTGGAAATGCAAATTGAGCAGTAGTATTAATAATTCGAACAATACCACCTAATAAAACTTTAGGCTCATCCTTCATAATCGTTATGCCTCTAAATATTTCTGCGATTTTTTCTTTTGAATTACCTTTGTTAGTTGGTAAAGTATCTTTATTAATAATTAATGCTAAAAATCCACCGAGAGCTACCCAAAATAAAGAACTCCAAAGCGTATTAACATGTCCTAATACTTCTATAGCAAAAATTGAGTAAACAGCACCTAATACATTTAATCCTCCAGTAAATACAAACCAAAACCAACCTACTGCTGAACCTAATTTATCTTTTTCTGCACGATAAGATATCCAAACTAAGAATGAATATGCAAATAAAGGATAACCAAAGCCTCTTAATGCATAAGCTGGAATCATTACTCCTAAGTTATTGGTTGGTAGTGCTATTCCTACAAAACCAACTGTTCCAATAATATATATAAATAAACCAACAGCCATTGTTTTCTTACCGCCAAGCGACTCAGCTAATACACCACTAAACCAACTTGAAATAGCAATTGTAACACCATAACTAGCAAACAATGCGCTTGTTTCCTTAATTGTAAATCCTTGACCATGTAACCAAGGACTTAACCAACCAATTTCTAAACCATCACCCATCATAAATATTAAAATACCAATATAACCCCATGCTATTTTACGTGGCATTCCTAGTATTGTTTGATTTAAGTTCAATATATTCACCCCTTTTTACAATTTACCAATTATATTTTAAATATATTTTTTTCCAATCTCTGTTATTTGTAGCATCATCCATTGCTTTGTCTAGGTCACTAATTTCATTAATTTCATAATATGATTGAGGAATTAATTTACTTAGTGCTTCTTGATAATCTTGATTATCAAAACTTTGAATCAATTGTTCAAATTCTTTTTTAGTACTTCTTGAACTGCCGGATAAAGTTAATCCTTTCTCTAAAATATCTCGTGTATTTATACCTACTAAATCTTCTGTAACACCCATTAAGATTATTTGCCCTTGTCGATCTATTAAATCAATTGCTTGGTTAATCGCAGATTCAGAAAATTTGCCACCTGCACATTCAAACACTGTATGAATTCCATTCTCTTTTTTAAATGGATAATCATTTACTAAGTGTGTAGTAGCTATATTAGAGAATTCTGCTAATTTTTCTTCAACTGCACCAAATACAATTAGATTCTCTTTTTTAATTCCAAATATATAATATAGGGCTGTTGCTGCAAGATAACCAACGGGACCATCACCAAAAACTGCAATTTTAGGAGATTGCTCAGTTGTTAGTTTTTCCAATTGATTCATTGGGAATAAAGACACTGAACATAATTCAGCTAATAATGCTACATCTTCATTTAACTCTTTCGGTATTTTAACGACGTTATCACCATGAATAACTAACTTACTTTGACAAATTCCATCATAACCACTTCCCATAAAAACTGCATTTTCATCATAATTGTCTAATAAATTAGTATTTTCGACATTTTCTTTTTGTAACCTTGACGGAATGTTAGGTACAATAACCACTTTATCTCCTTCTTTAATTTTGTCATGATTAGATTCTTCAACTACTCCAATACCTTCATGAAATAAAGCCATTGGTAATTTTCTATCTAGTGCTTCTTTTCGACGATTTCCTGTATAATATCTCAAGTCAGCATGACATACACTTGCTTTAGTTGGTCTTATAATTACGTCATTGTTTCCAAATACATGTTGAATAGTTGTTTCTTTAAACTTTCCTGGTTTAATTAATCTATACGCAGTAGAAGTTATATTATTGTTCATTTATGCTCATCCTCCGTTTTCAAAAGTTTATTTGTGTTCATATCGGTATCATAAACTCGTTTATATTACGTTGTCAACATTTTAATGTTCATTTATATTGATTTTATGTTCATTTATGCTTATTATAATGAGTAAGTGCTTTCACAAGGAGGATATATTATGACTTATAGTATTGGTATAGATTACGGCACTAGTTCTGGTAGAGTTTTTCTAGTGCAAACTGAAAACGGAAAGATAATTTCTCAATTCGTAAAAACATATACACATGGGACAATAGATGAATATTTATTTGATCAAAAATTACCACATGGTTTTTCATTACAAAACGGAAATGATTATTTAGAAGTTCTAGAGGAAGGCATACCCTATGTCATCAACCATTCAAATGTAGATCCTAATGAAATTATAGGTTTAGGAATAGATTTCACTTCATCAACAGTAATTTTTGTAGATGATAATATGATGCCTATACATAATAAGCCTAGATTTAAGGAGAACCCTCATGCTTATATAAAACTATGGAAACATCATGGTGCAGAAGCTGAGGCTAATTTATTATATGATACTGCGATAAAAAACAAACAGCGTTGGTTAGGTAACTACGGTTATAACGTGAGTAGTGAATGGATGATTCCAAAAATAATGGAAGTAATGAATAAGGCTCCAGAAATAATCGAACAATCCTACGCTATCATGGACGCTGGAGACTGGATAGTTAATATATTAACTAATAGCAATATACGATCTAATTGTGGTATAGGATATAAATCTTTCTGGGAGGAAGATAAAGGCTTTCACTATGATTTATTTGATGAAATAGATAAAAATATTTCAAAAGTGGTTAAAGATAAATTAGAAGCTCCTATAATAAAGATTGGTGAATCAGCTGGTTCAATATGTAAAAAGATGGCTTCTAAATTAGGGTTATCTGAAAAAACGCAAGTTAGCCCTTTCATCATAGACGCACATTCTAGTCTACTTGGCATTGGATCAGAAAAAGAAAAACAAATGACTATGGTTATGGGGACAAGTACATGTCATATAATGTTGAACAAAAAGCAAAAAAAAGTACCTGGAATTTCAGGTTCAATTAAAGGTGCAATTATACCTGAATTATATGCTTACGAAGCTGGACAATCAGCAGTCGGTGATTTATTTGAATACGCAGTAAAACAAACTCCTAGTTCCTATGTTTCTGAAGCAGATGAAAGAAATATTTCAATACATCAGCTTTTAGAAGAAAAAGCGAATAAATTAACACCTAGAGAAAGTGGACTGATAGTTTTAGACTGGCATAATGGAAACAGAAGTGTATTGAGTGATAGCACTTTAAGAGGAAGTATCTTTGGATTAACATTACAAACTAAGCACGAAGAAATTTATAGAGCATATTTAGAAGCAACAGCTTTTGGAACAAAAATGATAATGCAACAATATGAAGACTGGGGTATGGATGTTGAAGATGTGTTTGCATGTGGTGGCATTCCTCAAAAAAATAAACTATTGATGGAAATTTATGCAAATGTCTTGAATAAAAAAATCACAGTAATAGATAGCGAATATGCTCCAGCAATAGGTGCTGCTATTCTAGGAGCCGTTGCTGGAAAAGTATATTCTAATGTGCAATCTGCTTCAAAAGCTATGAAAGCACCTATTCTGTATGAAATTGAACCAAATAATTTTGATGTCGAAAGTTATAAAATACTTTTTGATGCTTATAAAGAATTACATGATATTCATGGTTATAAAAAAGCAAGAATAATGCAAAGTATAACTAAATAATTTAATCTATCAAAAAAAGCACAAAATGTTTAATATACCAACATTTTGTGCTTTCTCTATTATTTCAAGATGTCTTGATAAGGTGTAAATTCCTTATCAAATGTTTTTGCTACTTCTTCGTAAGTTAATTTACCATGAATTGTGTTTAAACCTTTTGCTAGTGCTTCATTTTCTTGGCATGCTTTTATATAGCCTTTGTTTGCAAGTTGTAATGCGTATGGAGTTGTTGCATTATTTAAAGCTATTGTTGACGTTCTAGGCACTGCGCCAGGCATGTTAGCAACTGAATAATGAACGACACCGTGCTTAACATATGTAGGATCGTCATGCGTTGTAATTCTATCCGATGTTTCGAATGAACCACCTTGATCAATTGCAATATCCACAAGTACTGAACCAGGTCTCATTTTCTTAACCATATCTTCAGTTACAAGCTTTGGTGCCTTTGCACCAGGGATAAGAACAGAACCTATCACTAAATCACTTTCAACTACAGATTCTTCGATGTTTAATGGTGATGACATCATTGTTTGTACACTAGAACCAAATAAATCATCTAATTGTTGTAATCTAGTAGGATTTAAATCAATAATTGTAACATCAGCACCAAGACCGACTGCCATTTTAGCAGCATTTGTTCCTGCTTGTCCGCCGCCAATTATTGTGACTTTTCCACGTTTAACACCGGGTACACCAGATAATAGAATTCCAATTCCACCATTAGTTTTTTGTAAGAATTGAGCACCAATTTGTGTAGACATTCTTCCTGCAACTTCACTCATAGGTGCTAATAATGGTAGAGAGCGATCTTTTAATTGAACAGTCTCATAAGCAATTGCTGTTACTTCATTTTCTAATAATGCATTAGTTAACGATTCTTCTGCTGCTAAATGAAGATATGTAAAAAGTATTAAATCCTTTTTGAAAAATTGAAATTCTTCTTCAAGAGGTTCTTTAACTTTCATAACCATTTCAACATTCCAAGCTTCTTTTTGATCAACAATTTCAGCACCTAAAGCCTTGTAGTCTTCGTCTGTAAATTGTGAACCTAAACCTGCACCAGTTTCTACTTTAACTGAGTGTTTTTGGTCAATTAAAGTTGCTACTCCACTGGGTGTTAACGCCACCCTATTCTCATTATTTTTTATCTCTTTTGGTACTCCAATTATCATAATAAATTCCCTCCTTGACTCAATCATAACGCCATAATTTTGAAAGCGCAATCATTTTTATTCAAAAATTATACTATTGCTAATGTCTTAAATTTCTAAATATTCAAACGATAATTATACTTTATCATATTATGATTAAAAATGTGACATTATCTCTATTATTAAAAAGTTAATTTGTTATTTTTTCAGAAAATTATGATATAATAAGATAAAAGAACTAGGAGGCGGTTCAGATGTTAAATTATAAAAATATTCTTATAGCAGTAGATGGATCAACTGAGGCAGAATGGGCTTATAACAAGGCAGTAGCTGTAGCAAAACGTAACGATGCTAAATTAACAATTGTTAATATTGTTGATTCTCGCTCATACGCTAGTGTTGAGGCTTATGATACTCAAATAGTAAATAAAGCTACAAGCTTCGCTGAAAGTTTATTATCTGGATATAAAGAAAATGCTGAAAAAAATGGTGTAGCAAATGTTGCAACTAAATTGGAATTTGGCTCACCTAAAACGATTATTCCTAAAAAGTTAGCTGATGATTTTGAAGTCGACTTAATCATGTGTGGTACTTCAGGACTAAATGCAGTAGAACGCTTCATTGTAGGTTCAGTTTCAGAAGCAATTGTTCGAAATTCTCCATGTGACGTTTTAGTTGTTAGAACTGAAACAATGCCTGAAGATTTCGAACCAACAGTTGCAACAAAAGAATTATTCGATCAACATCACGATGGAAAATAATTTTTAAGTACTAAATATTAGTCGAGTTTAGGATATAATTCCACACTTCCAAAAAGCTTGGGAGTTGGGCAGAAATCTCATTTTATTAAACAGATTTCGTAGTCCTACCCCGGCAATGAGGCTGAGACATGTATTTATGTCTCAGCCTCAAATTTTTTATTATTTTTGTTCGTTATTTTGGTCTTGTATATCTTCATTACTTTTTTGCTTTTGTTTTTTCGCTTGTTCTCTACCTACTCTTCTCATTACAATTCTAACTAATCGCAACAGTGCTCTCTCTGGTCTCATGATATTCCTCCTCATTGCTTCTTTAATTATGTATAGCCTTAACGATAAATAGATAAACATAAAGGAATTGGATAACTAACATTAAAATTTTCATATAAATAAAAGAGGTTGAAACAATTAATTTGCTTCAACCTCTTGATTATTAATAATTATTTACCTAAGTTACCAAATTTCATAACATCACGAGCGATTACAACTTCTTCGTCAGTTGGAATAACAATTACTTTAACTGGTGAATGTGGGTAGTTGATAAATGCTTCTTCACCATGTAATCCTGTGTTTAAGCGTGGGTCCCAATATACACCCATGAATTCTAAACCTTCTAATACTTTAGCACGTACAGTATCAGAGTTTTCACCAACACCTGCAGTGAATACAATAGCGTCTAAACCATGCATTCTTGTTGCATAAGAACCCATATATTTATGAATTCTAGAAGCGAATACATCTAATGCCAATTTAGCTCTTTCATTACCTTCGTTTGCATCTTGTTGTATATCTCTTAAATCACTTGAAGAACCTGAAATACCAAGTAATCCTGATTCTTTGTTTAAGATATTTAATACTTCTTCTGCATTTTTGCCCGTTTTTTCCATGATAAATGGAATTAAAGCTGGGTCTAAGTTACCTGAACGTGTTCCCATTGTTACACCAGCTAATGGTGTGAAGCCCATAGATGTATCTACAGATTTACCGCCATCAATAGCTGCGATTGACGCGCCATTCCCGATATGGCATGAAATAATTCTTAATTGATCTATAGGACGATCTAATAATTCAGCTGCTCTTTCTGATACATATTTATGACTTGTACCATGGAAACCATATTTACGAATACCGAAATCTTTATAGAAGTTATAAGGTAAACTATATAAATATGATTCTTCTGGCATAGTTTGATGGAATGAAGTATCAAATACTGCAACGTGAGGAATATTTGGTAATAGCTTTCTGAAAGCCTTAATACCCATAATGTTTGCTGGGTTATGCAAAGGCGCAAGTTCTGTTAATGATTCAATTTTTTCTAACACATCATCTGTTACAAGTGCTGATTCAGGGAATAATTCTCCACCATGTACTACACGGTGACCAGTTCCTTGAATATCATTAATATCATTGATAATGTTATGATTTTTCAGTGCATCTAACATAATGTTAACTGCAATATCATGATTTTCAATATCTAATGTTTCAGTAATTTTTTCTCCGTTTACTACAATTGAGAAAACTGAATTTTTTAAACCAATACGTTCTATCAAACCTTTTGTTATTACTTTTTCTTCAGGCATTTCAAATAATTGAAATTTTAATGATGAACTACCGGCATTAATTGCTATTATTTTTGTCATTTAGACTTCCTCCTGATAATACTTTTCTATACTATTTAAACACTAATACAGATACTAATCAAGTATTAATACAGTTTATGAAGGATGATTTTCTTTCATCCATTCATCAACTTCATCTAAAAACGTTTTCAGTTGGGCTTGTGCTTTGAAGTCTGGAATATTCGCTAATAATACCTCAACAGAATGAGTTTTCCCTGAGTCTTTCTTTTGTAAGATTAATAATGATTTTTTAGATTGTTCTGTCTTAAACAATGTTTTAGGGAAGTTTAAAAATGCTTGCATTTCTGTTTCTGTTGCAATAAATTTTTGAAGCTGTTTCACTTCTTCACCTTCGAATAATTGACTTGGAACAATTAAAAATACATAACCACCTGGTCTCACTGCATTGACTGCTTGTTCTAATAATAAATAATGGCTATAACTGTGACCATCTTCGAAACCTAATTTCATTTCTTTACTACGTTCATCAACTGGATAATACCCAACTGGTAAATCCCCTACTACAACGTCCGCTTCTTCTAATGGCAGTGGCATAATTGCATCATGTGGATATACATCGAATGGTATTTCCAAGAAGTTAGCAAGATGAATACTTACACGCTGTAATACTGGGTCTACTTCTATTAAATGATGCATTACAGTTTTTTCTTGGTTCTGTTCATTTATTGTCGCACTTAAATGTCCTGTCCCACTTGCTATATCTACAACATTTAATTCCTCTTTATTCTTATTAAATAAGTTAACAAGGTAGCTTAATATAAAGCCTATTGAGTCCGGTGTCATTTGATGATTAGGTTGAATGATTTCTTCTTTTAGCAAACTTAAATATGCAAATTGAAATGCTTTTCTTCTCTCTTGTATTGTCGATTGTTCTAAGAGGTCTCTTTGGTTGGTATAAATATCTTCCATTGCTAAACCTAAGTTTTCAATGTAACTTTGTCCATTTTCATCATGTAATTTTTTACTATTTTCATCCAGTTTCTCATACAATGTTTCCATAATATTTTTTTCTTCAGTCATAATTGCCCTCTTTCGTATAAAAAGCTGCCCATTCATATGGACAGCACTTTATAGTTGTTTATTAGTTTAAGTTTTTGAAAGCTTCTAAAGCTTTATCATAGTCTGGGTGATTTGTGCCTTCACTCACAATTTCTGAGTAAACAACTTTATTGTCTTTATCTAATACAAAGACAGAACGTGCTAGTAAACGTAATTCTTTCATTACTACACCATAATTTTCACCAAATGATAAGTCACGGTGATCACTTAATGTAATTACGTTTTCTAAACCTTCAGCTGCACACCATTTCTTTTGAGCAAATGGTAAGTCGTTTGAAATTGTTAGAACAACTCCATCTTGTACATCTGCTGCTTCTTCATTAAATTTGCGAGTTTGTTGACTACAAACACCTGTATCTAAAGAAGGTACGGCACTAATGAGTTTCTTTTTACCTTCATAGTCTTTTAAAGTTCTTTCTGATAAATCATTTGCTAATACAGTAAAGTCTGGTGCTGTTGAACCTACTTCTACTTCTTTACCTACTAATGTAATAGGTTCATTCTTGAATGTAACTTGCGCCATTAAAAAAGCCTCCTTAATCTTGATAGGTATATTCTATCATGATTAAAGAGACTTTGAAATTCATTTGTTTATGAGTTTTGACTCGTTACTCTTTGGAAGTCTTTTCTCATTTCAATGTATTTATTTTTCAAAACAACTGTATCACCAAAGTAATCGTGAATACCTTTATGTTTTTTATTAAATGCTACGACTATATAAGGTAAGCCAAGCAATATGCCCGAAATAATTCTACCTATCCATTCTCTAAATAACACATCAGTAAATTTTAACGGCTTTGCATCTTCTCGATAAACACTCAAGCCAAGTATCATTTTTCCTAATGTTGCCTTAAAATAATAAGTCATTAACACAAAATATAAATAAAATATCAACGCGCTAACAATATTTTCAACACTGAAATATGGTACGAATAGGTACTCACTCTTAATACTTGTTGACGCGAATAGCGGTCCTAATACAATACCTTTAAACCCAGCTAAAGCAAGTAAATCAATGATATAAGCTAAAAATCGAACCCAGAATCCAGCAAATACGATAGATTTTATACTAGACATATACTTATTTACAGTGCGTTCTATGTCACTTTGTTCACGAGAAGAAGCGACTTGTTCGTAATGTACTTCAGTCATTTAAAATCCTCCTTACTCACCATATAGATACATAGGTTGTGGTGAATTATTTGCTTTAATAAGTGCTTCATATTTACTTATATCATCAAAACCTAACATAGATGAAATTTTACTTTTAGCTCCCATTGGGAAGTTCATGAATGAACCAGTTGTATCATAAGTAACTACTTGTGCATTTTTAGATTTTACTGCATTTCTTAAATCTTTAATTGCATCATCTTCATAACCAATTTCATCGATTAATCCGTTTGATTTTGCTTGTTGTGAAGAATATATTCTTCCGTCTGCTAATTTCTTAACTTTATCTTCTGGCATATCTCTGCCATCTTTAATAACTTTAACAAATTGTTTATAGCTATCATCTATGATTGATTGCATAATGTCTTTTTCTTCTTTAGACATATCTTTCATAGGGTTTAATATTTGTTTATGTTTACCTGAAACAACTGATTGATCTTTTACGCCTAAGTTATCTGCTAGTTCAGCATAATTAATACTAGAAATAATAACCCCTAATGAACCAGTTAAAGTTTGTGAACCTGCATAAATTTTATCAGCTGGAGTAGAGATGTAGTATCCCCCAGATGCAGCCATATTTTTCATTTGTACATAAACTTTCTTGTTTTTCGCTTTTATTTCTTCAAGTTTTTTATGTATTTCGTCACTTTCGTATGTACCACCACCTGGTGAATTAACTTCTAATAAGACGCCTTTTACGCTATTATCTTTTTTAATTTTATCTAATTTCTTTAAAAATGATTGATGATTATACCCACTGCCACTGAATAATGATTCTTCAGTTCCAGTATCTTGTATAGTTCCATCAACAGATAATTTAACTATTTTACTACTGCTATCACTTCCTGATTGGACTGATTCACTTATGCCGTCAGAACCTGTAACAGTATTTTTCCAAGAATTATCAAGAAATACACCTACTGTACTCATCACAATACCACCAATAACAAGTACTAGTGCAATAATAATTGCAACTAACCTTTTTGACATACTATCTTCCTTTCTATTTTAAGATTTTACATTTATAATGATAACAGACTTTCATATCAACTGTAACAATTTGGGAGGAAGATTTTATGAATTCTAATAAACATATTTATTTTTTCACATCTAAAGATAAAGACATACTTCAAACATGTGACGAAATCAAAGCACAGATGGAACCATATGGCTTTAAATTCGTAAATAATCACGAAGAAGCGGATATTATCGCTTCAATTGGAGGGGATGGTAGCTTTTTACAGGCATGTCGCAAAACTAATTTTAATAAAGACAAAATTTATGTCGGGATTCGTACACGCTTAGATCAAAATTACTTATATGTTGATTTTAGTGTTGATGACATACAAAACTTGATCGATTCTATTAATTCAAATGATGTAATGGTCCGTAAATACCCAGTTTTAGAAGTAAACCTTAACGATCAGATGTCATATATGTGTTTAAATGATTTTTACATTAAATCTAGTGTTATTAAGCCAATGAAGATGGAAATTTATATTGACGATGAATACTTTGAAGCATTTAATGGTGATGGTTTACTAATCTCTACCCCTACAGGTTCAACAGGTTATAATAAATCTTTAGATGGCGCTATAATTGACCCGATGATTCGAAGCATGCAACTAACTGAAATTGCTTCATTAAATAATAATAACTTTAGAACAGTAAGTAGTTCTGTCGTCTTAGGCGAAACGCGTACCCTTAAAATTGTATTAGATAAAGAAGGCAATTATTATCCTATCATGGGATTAGATAATGAAGCATTAAGTATACAAGAAACTGAGTTTGTTAGGCTTCAAATAAAAAATAAATATATACGTACACTCAGACTCCCACACAATTCATTTTGGAGCAAAGTACAAAGGAAATTTTTATAATAGAAAAAAGCCCGAGACACATTTATGTTTCGGGCTTTTATTATATATGTGAGATAATGACCTCTAACGTGCAAGAAATTATTAACAAGCTCGTTAGCGTTATAGGCATATATTTTAAAATCGTATATATTAAAAATCCTCTTAATTTGTTAATTAATATCTCAACGGATTAGGAGGATTTTTTGAGCTAATGAATTATCTCCCTGTCTCATGTTATTTTAATCACATTAACTGTACAGTCACATAATCATAAATATTTTTAATAATCAAAATGATAGTCACAACAATAAATAATACTTTTACATAAGAAACGCCTTTTTTAATAGCAAACGTCACTCCTAAGTATGAACCTGCTACCATTGATGCGGCCATACATAATCCATATACATAATTGACTTGTCCGAGAAACATGAACAATAATAAAGCACCAACGTTTGAAGCAAGGTTTAAAAACTTTGCATTACCTGCTGCATGTAAGTAGTCAAGGCCAATTAATAACAACATGAATAGGAAAAACGAACCTGTTCCACCACCTAAGAAGCCATCATAATAACCAATAACAATTACACCAATAATAAAAAGTATCGCCTTTTTTAATGATAATTTTTTATATTGGTTAATATCTCCCCAATCTTTCTTTACAATGGAATACACTGTAACAAGAGCAAGAATGATAATAGCTAACGGCTTTAAATATTCTGGTGGTAAATAGGTCGCAGTTATTGCTCCGAAGATTGAGCCGATAAAGCTTAAAGGAAATAACTTTCCGACAATATCAAAATCCACTTTCTTTGCTTTAATAAACTTCATTGTACTTGTAAATGTACCAAAAGAACTTGCTAATTTATTTGTACCTAACGCAACTGCTGGATCCATTCCAACTGCTAGTAGTGCCGGTAAAGAAATCAAACCACCGCCACCTACAACAGAATCTATAAATGACGCAATTAAACCAAATACTATAATGATGAGTAGGATATTAATATCAAACTCCATCGTCTCATCTCCTCTACTTTATGAATACGACATCCCAACGTCTATGTTAAAGTAGATCATCCATCCATTCTTCTTTCTCTTTTTGAATATCATCATGTTTAGAAATTGTGATTGTTTCTACATTTTTTACCGCTTCATCAATTAATGGACCAAAATCAAAATTCGATTCAAAATATTCTACTTTTTCTAATTTTGGATTTGTTTTCGGGTTTTTCGGCGTAAAAATTGTACAACAATCTTCAAAAGGTTGAATCGATAAATCGAAAGTGTTAATAGCTTGTGCTTTTTTAACAATTTCATCTTTATCGAATGTTAATAGTGGTCTTAAAATAGGCATAGATGTAACACTATTTATTGCATACATACTGCCAAGAGTTTGACTAGCTACTTGTCCTAAGTTTTCTCCATTAACGATAGCATGTGCTCCAATATTATGAGCAACTTTTTCTGTAACTCGAAGCATCATTCTTCTCGTACTTGTCATTGTATAACTTTCTTCAACAACTTTATGAATTTGTTTTTGTAAATTCGTAAAAGGTACAATATGAAGTTTAATGTCCCCTGTTAAATAAGAAAGCTGTTTCGTTAAGTCGATAACTTTTTGTTTTGCTTGTTCACTAGTATATGGTGGGCTATGAAAATGAATAGCTTCAATTGTTACACCACGTTTCATTACCTCCATGCCAGCTACTGGAGAATCTATTCCACCAGAAAGCATTAATAAAGTTTTACCCCCAGTTCCTACAGGTAAACCTCCTGCACCTTCTAGGACTTTATTATACATATAAATTGCATCTTTTCTTACTTCTACTTTAATTTTATGATCAGGCTGTTTAACATCAACCGTGATGTTGTTAGTGTTTTCGAGTACATGACCACCTAGAGCTTGGTTTAGTTGAAAAGTATCCATTTCAAATGTCTTATCTGCACGTCTAACATCTATTTTAAATGTGTCACCATCATTAAATTCATTCGCGAATTGAAGTGCAATTTCCTTCATAACATCTAACTCTTTTTCAATTCTTACTACTGGGCTAACTGAATGTACACCAAACACCGACGTTATACGTGTCATCATTTCTTCAATATCTGAACCTTCATAGACATCTATATACATTCTATCTCGATTAGCACGTACCTTATATCCTTGTAGTGGCATTAAGCGATCTTTAATGTTTGCTCTTAACTTATTTACAAACATCTTTCTATTGCCTGATTTTAAAGTTAATTCACCGTACCTAACTAATATATGATCATAATTCATTTTTTAATAACTCCTTTACTTCTATATATACTTTATTAAAGGCTTCTTTAAATGTTTCGATTTGTTCTTCTGTTATATCATACGTTATGCTAATTCTTATACTACCTTCTATACGACTATTACTCATACCCATAGCTTTTAGCGTTTCATTATGCGAACTTTTTTTCGAAGAACATGCACTTGTAGTTGAAAGGTAAATATCAAATTTTGAAAAAGCATTAACCAATACTTCACCTTTTACTCCCGGAAATGAAATATTCAAAATATATGGAGCAGCATCAATAGGAGAATTAATGAGTATACCTTCATAACTTTCTATAAACGTTCTAATTTCAGATCCCTTCGCATATAATACTTTACGATGTTGTTCACAATTCTCTTGCATAAATCTCATAGCTTTAGCTAAAGAAACATTAACTGGGGCATTTACTGTACCACTTCTAATACCGTATTCTTGTCCCCCACCAAATATGATTGGTTTAATAGATCTGAGTTGGTTCAACACTAAAATTCCAGAACCTTTTAATCCATGGAATTTATGAGCGCTTAAACTATAACTATCCATTAAATTGATATCTAAAGGGATTTTACCAAATCCTTGAACACCATCTACATGAAAATGAACTTTAGGATAAGCTTCAAGCATTTTGCTAATCTCTTCTATAGGTTGAACTTGGCCCATTATATTATTGACATGCATACAAGTTACAAGGATGACATCATCATTAAGTAGCTTTTCTAAAGAATTTAAATCTAATTTACCATCAGCAGTTGTATTAATATATTTCAGGTTAAATCCTTGTTCTTCTATCGCTCGCATCGTTTCAAGTACAGATGGATGTTCCATTTTAGTTGTTAAAATCGTATTCCCAAATCTTTTCTTCGTTTGAGCCATACCTTGCAAGACTATATTATTTGATTCAGTGGCTCCACTAGTAAATATGACATCAAATTTATCATTTAAATTTAAGTATTGTTTTATATTTTTTCTTGCTTTATCAATCAAATGTGCAATTTTTATTCCTGCACCATGAGGACTATTTGGATTAAAAAAATAATGTTGGTTCATTTGAGTATATGACTTAATAACATCCTCATGAGGCTTCGTAGTTGCAGCATTATCTAGATATATCATACTGTCACCTCTTTTTTTCATTATATAATGATACCACAAGTCAAATGGTATAGATATACTTAAAAATGATAGAGTAGCTAACGTGAAAAAATGAATTTTGACAATTGATTATCCAAAAATAACAAGCTAGAACAATAATTTGTTCTAGCTTGTTATTATAAATATTTATTAATTTTGCTGATAAACTTCTTCTTCGATTTTATCACTGATTCCAGGTTCAACTTTTTCTAAAGCCGCTTCTGAAATTTCTATTGCACGCTTGTATCTATTATTAGCGAAAAGTCTTTCTGCTTCATTAAGACTTTTGTTTAATTCGTTATTTTCTTTTCTATATCTATTACCATATTGAATTAATGTTTCAGCATGAACTGCATTAATTAAAACGTCTGTTGTTTCATCTTCAAACTTATTCATTTGTAAAACGATATTGCTCACTTTATCTTTCACAAACTGAACATTAATCGGTCTTTGGCTAAAGATTTTATTAACTTCGCGTATTTCATGATCGATTTCATTTTTCATAATGATAAATCTTTCAGGTACGCTAGGTAAATTTGAAGCAAGTAGATTTCTGTATATTTCCTCTTTCTTAGATTGAACTCTAAGTGTGTTTTGTTGAGCTGTTGCTTCATCTTCACGTAATGAAACAAGGTGATTTTGAATTTTTTCTTGATTGTCATTAATAACTTTTACGTGTTCTTCAATATATAGTAAATTATCTTCTACTTCACTGTATCTAACACTTGCTTTTGCCATCTCACTCAAAATTTCATCATATACAGTTATTAAATTTTGAATCTCATTTTCATACTGTCTTACTTTATGAACATCTTCTTCAGAAATATAATAGTTTTCTTTTACATATTCAATTTCTGTTTGTAGCGTATAGTTCATATCTTTAGCATGGAATAATTCATCTGTAATAATTTCTTTAGATTGTTCAACTGTATTTTTAGATTTAACTTCATGTTCGATTAAATCGTACATATCATCTAATGAATCGTTAATCTCAGTAATAATGTTTTCAGCTTCACTTAGTTCTAATCTACCTATTAATGGTTCAACTAAATTCAATCTGCCTCTTAAAGTTTGTAAAGTACTTTCTACTTTAACATGTTCTAAATTATAACCTTCTACTTTTAAATCGCGACAACCAAATTTTAAATCTTGGAATTGTCCTGGTAATTCTTTTTGAACGTCTTTGATTAATAGAGGAATTTCATTCATGTCTTCTTGCATGCGTTTCATATCTGTATGTAATTGATCAATATGACCTTTTGCTTTAACATAATGTCCCTCATCAATAAGTTCTTCATACTGCTCAATTCTAGGATAAAATGCTTCGATATTTTTTTCGATTAAATCAGCTGCATCACCAAATTGGTGTCTGTTTGCTAACACTTCTCTTTTGGTTTCTCTGTAGATTTGCTTACATTCTTCATACAATTTATCGCTTGATTCTACTGTTGTAATTAATTCTGTAACACTCTGAGTTAAGCGCGTATATTTCTTTTCGATGCCATCCATAATTTTATCTGCATCAGCTATACTTTCTTCTGATTGCGAAAACTTAAATTTATCTAGCTCTGCATCGGCATCATGTATTTTAGCATCCACTACTTTCAAATCTTCTTGTAGCACTGTTTGCCACTCTCGTTTAAATTGATCATACTTATCTTTAGCTTCGCCGCGCACATTTAATTTTTTAAGTTTAGCTAACTCATCTTGAAACGGTAATTGTTTAATTTTTTGTTTACGCTGTTCAGTCTCAGTAATCAAATTTCGCTTTGATGTACGCAACCATAACATTATACCAATACCAATTAATATAATGATGATAATTGCAAGTGTTATATAAATTGCCATTATGTATTCTCCTCCTAAATCGTTCTCTTTATTATAACGTAAAATATTTATCCAACAAACCTTTTTCTGTGCAATTTGTATCTAAAGTTCTAAAATAGATTTATAATTTAAAAAAATAATGAAAAGAGGAATAAATATGTCTGAACATAATTTGAATTATTCACTATTAAGCAAACAATTAGATGGCCTTTTATCAGGTGAAAAAGACCTAATTGCAAATTTAAGTAATACATCTGCTTTTATTAATCAATTTTTACCCGAAATTAATTGGGTAGGTTTTTATCTTATTAAGAATAATGCATTAAAACTTGGTCCGTTTCAAGGATTACCTGCTTGCGTTGATATAGAAATTGGTAAAGGCGTATGTGGAACAGCTGTAGAAAATAACTCAACTCAGCTTGTAGATGATGTCAATGCCTTCCCTGGGCATATAGCTTGTGATGCAAACAGTAAATCTGAAATAGTTATACCACTATATTATAACAAAGAAGTTATCGGTGTGTTAGATATAGATGCACCAATAAAAGCAAGATTTACAGAAAAAGATAAAGATGGTTTAGAACAACTTGTGCAAGTACTCGAAAAGCATCTCTATATCTAAAAATAGTTTGACATTACCCATCAAGAACAGTATACTATTCTTTGTGTGAATTAACGGAAGTAGCAGTTAAATATTATAGGGCTCTATGTTATTCCCAGAGAAGGCGTGTTGTGTAACCGCGGCTGCAAGGTGAAGGCACACAAATATAACATATCCATATGAGCATTTAACATTCTTTCTTGTTTCTTCATAACAATCAAACAAGAAAAAGGAGGAACTTCAAAATGGCAAGATTTAGAGGTTCAAACTGGAAAAAATCACGTCGTTTAGGTATTTCATTAAGCGGCACAGGTAAAGAATTAGAAAAACGTCCATATGCACCAGGACAACACGGCCCTACTCAACGTAAAAAATTATCTGAGTATGGTATGCAATTACAAGAGAAACAAAAATTACGTTACATGTACGGAATTAACGAACGTCAATTCCGCACTATCTTCGACAAAGCTGGTAACATGCAAGGTGTTCACGGTGACAACTTCATGGCACTATTAGCTTCTCGTTTAGATGCTGTAGTATACCAATTAGGTTTAGCACGTACTCGTCGTCAAGCACGTCAATTAGTTAACCATGGTCACATCACTGTAGATGGTGGTCGCGTAGACATCCCATCTTACACTTTAAAACCAGGTCAAACTATTGGTGTTCGTGAAAAATCACAAAAATTAAACATTGTTGCTGAATCTGTAGAATTAAGTAACCACGTACCTGAGTACTTAACATTTGATGCTGATAAATTAGAAGGATCATTTGTACGCGTTCCAGAACGTAGTGAATTACCTGCTGAAATCAATGAACAATTAATCGTTGAGTACTACTCTCGTTAATAGTTTGAATTTTTATCCCCACTCCATTCGGAGCGGGGATTTTTTTATAAGATTTTATTCATTTAACCATTCACTTAAACTTTGAGGATAATCTGTAATAACGCCATCTACTCCAATTTCTATCATTCTTACAAAATTATGATAATCATTTACAGTGTAAGGTAATATTTTTAAACCATGCGCATGTATACTTTTCACAAACCCTTTCGTAAGCAATTTATAATTAGGATTTAAATACTGAGCATATTCACTTATTTTTTGTATTGTATCATTTCTAATAAGACGATGTCTTTTACTTATCAGCACACCAAGTTTTATATTTTTATTTAATTCTCGAACCTTTTTCACGCTGTTTCTATCAAATGATTGGATAATAATACGATTGATATCAAGCCCTGTCTTAATAATTTCATTTATTAACTCTTCTTCTATGCCTGGATATTTATCTGGATGTTTAACTTCTATTAGTAATTTAATATTGGTAGGCTTGATAAGCTGTAATACTTCTTGTAGCAATGGTATACGTTCTCCTATAAATTTCTCTCCTTTCCATTTACCTATATCATATTTTAATAATTCATCATAAGTTAAATCTTTAATGGTACCTTGTTCTAAAGTTGTTCTTTCAGTCGTAGGATCATGCATAACAACTAATTTTCCATCTTTAGTTCTATGTATATCAATTTCTAACATATCGATGTTTAATGTGAGAGCATATTTATAAGATGCTATCGTATTTTCAGGTATCAATGAAGGAACACCTCTATGTGCTACCTTAATTATTGAATTTATACTGTTCAGATTCATTGTCTACTCCTTAATTATCCGTCATAATGTAAAGTATACCTAAAATTATTTATTTAAAGAAAGGAAAAATAATTATGACTACACATATTTTTGACTTAAAAGGAACATGGACTAAAGGTAGAAATACTTCAGGCCATATTACAACTAATAATTTATCAACGAGAGTTTCGATTCCAGAGGTTATGGACGGGCCTGAAATTGGCACAAATCCTGACGAAATGTTACTAGGCGCAGCTTCAACTTGTTATATGATTACTTTAGCAGCTATGATTGAGCGTTCTGAAATTGAAATCGAAAGAATTGAAGTTGATTCAAAAGGATATGTTGATGTGGAAAATGGTGTCATTACTTATAAAAAAATAGAACACTATCCTGTAATTTATATTGGGGATGAACCTGATGAAGATTTACAAGGAAAACTTAAAAGACTTGTTCAAAAAGCAGAAGAATCTTGTATGGTGACACGTGCCTTAGCTGGAAATGTTCAAGTTATTGCCAGTGGTGAAGTAAGATATTGATATGAAAGCGTTTTAATCTGAATTTTCTATAAATTCACTATATTTTTATTATTTTCTTTGCTACAATATAGAACATAAATTCAATAAGGAGTGTATATAAATATGTATCAACATGATTCTTTATTACTCGCACCAGGTCCTACGACAGTTCCTAGGCAAATTCTAGAAAGTATGAACTTACCTATGACTGGTCATAGAACAAAGGAATTTAGTCAAATTATTCATCAAGCATCAAGAGATCTACAAACAATTTTTGGGGCTAAAAACCCTGTAGCTATCCTTACTTCTTCAGGGACAAGCGCTTTAGAGGCGGCAATGGTCAATATCGTAAACCCAGACGACCATATCGTGATTATAGTATCAGGCGCTTTTGGAGACAGGTTTAAAAAGATAGCTGCTTCCTATCCATTTAACGCTCATATTTTTGAAGTTGAATGGGGAAATGGTGTAGACATAGAAGAATTCGAAGCATATATTAATGCACTCGACGAAAATATAACTGCTGTATTCACTCAATTTTGTGAAACATCGACTTCAGTGAAACATCCTATCCGTGAATTAGGTAAATTAGTACATGATATTGATCCAAATATTTATTTTGTAGTAGATGGTGTAAGCATCATTGGTGCTGTAGACGTAGATATGGAAAGAGACAATATTGATTTATTAGTTGCGGGTAGTCAAAAAGCTATCATGCTACCTCCAGGTGCTGCTTTTGTAGCTTATAATGATCGATCTATAGAAAGATTTAAAGAAGTTACAACATCACGTTTTTATTTAGACTTAAATAAATACATTACTTCATTAAATGATGATTCTACTCCTTTCACACCAGCAGTTTCACTTATAAGAGGTGTTCAAACTTATTGTGATTTAATTAATGAAGAGCAATTCGAAAATACTATTAAGCGTCACGAAGTGTGTAAAGAAGCTGTTAGAGCTGGTATAAAAGCATTAGATATCGATTTATTAGTAGAAGATCAATTTGCATCTCCTACTGTTACAGCATTTGTACCTAATAAAGAAGAAGTAAAACCAATTAAAGATGAATTACTAAATCGTTTTAATATAACAATTGCTGGTGGTCAACAACATCTTAAAGGTTCAATTTTAAGAGTTGGACACATGGGTAAAGTGTCGCCTAATGATATGTTGAAATTCATTAGTGCATTAGAAATTGTATTATCAGAACTGAGAGGTACATCCGTACTCGGAAAAGGTATCACAAAATTCCAGGAGGTAATTAATCAATATGTTTAAAGTTATAGTCGTAGACCCAATTTCAGAAGAAGGTCTAAAAAGTTTATTAGAACATGATAATTTTGAAGTTGATATTAACACAGGTCTATCTGAATCAGAACTTACTGAAATTATAGGCAATTACGATGCATTAATAGTAAGAAGTCAGACTCAGATAACTCCTCCTATATTAAGTGCTGCAAAACAATTACGTGTGATTGCACGCGCAGGTGTTGGCGTTGATAATATTGATGTTGATTATGCAACAAAAGAAGGAATATTAGTAATCAACGCACCAGATGGTAATACAATTTCTGCAACTGAACATTCTATGGCTATGATTTTAGCGATGGCTAGAAATATTCCTGAAGCTCATCGTTCATTGCAAGAAGGAAACTGGGATAGAAAAACATTCCGCGGTACGGAGTTATATCAAAAAACACTAGGTGTTATTGGTGCTGGCCGAATTGGTCTTGGTGTTGCAAAAAGAGCACAAAGCTTTGGTATGAATATACTCGCTTTCGATCCTTATTTATCAAGCGATGAAGCAAAGCGCTTAGAGGTTACACGAGCTACAGTTGAAGAAATTGCAGAACAAGCAGACTTTATAACAGTACATACTCCTCTTACACCTAAAACTAAAGGTATTGTAAATGAGGACTTTTTCAATTTAGCGAAACCCAATTTACAAATCATTAACGTTGCTAGAGGTGGTATTATAGACGAAGACGCCTTAATTAAAGCATTAGATGAAGGTAAAATTGCTAAAGCTGCACTCGATGTATTTACAGAAGAACCAGCAAACAACACACCTTTAACGCAACACAATAAAATCATTGTAACTCCTCACCTAGGTGCATCTACAATTGAAGCACAAGAAAAAGTAGCGGTATCTGTGGCGAATGAAATCATTGATATTTTTGAAAATAATAATGTTTTACATGCTGTGAACGCCCCTCAAATTTCTGGTGATGTCGAAGAAGAATTAAGACCGTTTGTACAGTTAAGTAGAACTACTGGTGAAGTAGGTATACAATTATTTGATAAAGGACCACGTGAACTTAAAATTAAATATCATGGTGAAATAGCTTTAGATGATACAAGTTTAATTACACGCCAATTAGTAATGGGTGTGCTAAAACAAGATTTAGGCGATCACGTTAACCTTATAAATGCATTAGTTTTACTAAATGAACAAGGTGTAACTTATCAAATTGAGAAGAATAGTAAAAAATATGGTTTCAGTAACTATATAGAACTTGAGTTAATCAATAAAGAACATTCAGTTAAAATTGGTTCAACCGTTCTTAATGGATATGGTCCTCGCATCGTAAGAATCAACGACTATCCGGTAGATTTCAAGCCTGAAAAACATATGTTAATTATTAATCATAATGACCGTCCAGGTATTGTTGGTAAAATGGGACAATTACTTGGAGAGCATAAAATAAATATCGCTTCAATGCACTTAGGTAGACATTCTATCGGCGGCGAAGCAATGATGGTACTTTCAATTGACCAAGAAGCAACTGATGAAACTATTTCAGACCTTTATGGCATTGATGGTTTCCAAAGAATTAATAAAGTAGAATTAGATAAACCAATAGATTAATCTATAAATATAAAAGAGAGTCTGGGACAATTATTATGTCCCAGACTCTCTTTTTTATCTTTATCAACTCTATTTAATTAGTATATTTCTAATATCCAATACATTGTCTACTATATAATCTGCGTCATTTTCTTCTAATTCTGCTCTAGCTGCTTGCCCTTTCAGTCCTGTTAAAGTGCCTATGAAAGTTGCACCTGTTTTCTTAGCGCTTAGAAGATCTGCTAACGAATCGCCTACTATATATATTTCTTTATCTTTAAATGCTTCTTCTTGATTATTAATATAAGTTAAATAATTTTCATCACTATTACCACCGTGTGCTATTAAATAGCTAAATGGGTTTGGTTTACCTAAAGGTTTGTGCTCTGGGTATGTAGTTTCAGCATTTAGCACTTCCGAAGCAGTACCAATATGATATTCATCAAATTGTGTTAACCAACCAATCGTTTCAAAAGGCACTAGTGTTTCTGTTCTTGGTCTCCCAGTTGCTATACCAATTTGAAAACCATTATTTTTTAAATCAGTTAATAATTCATTTACTTTAGTAATGTCTGCTAACACAACTTCTTCTTTTATGTAGCCTTTCTTAAAATCAGTTTTAGCTGATTTCTTTTCAACTTCTTCATATAGTTCGAAACCTAAATACCATTCTTGATAAAGTTCTTGCGCGATATCCCAGAAACGGCTTTTCAATTCAAAAATAGAAGCATCTTCAATATTTAATTGGGATTTTGCAAATTCAATTAAGTCAGAGTAAATATTTTCTTTACCAGAAGTTGCTTGAGATAAAAATTCAAGTGGCGTTTCAAGCTCGATATTATAGTTACTTAATTCTTTAGACCACCCTTTTAATGTTTCTATAGAAAAGTTTTGATTACTCAAGTCAAATTTACTTGTATTTGCTTTTTTTAATAAATCAATTAAATGTGTACTAATCACTATAAAAAGCATATCCCAATTGGAATTTAAGCCTAATGATTTAAGTTGATTTAAAATTTTGTCATCTAGAAATACATCTTTTCTAATTTTTCTAATATCATTTTCACTTAAATGAGTTAAATCTATAGTGCTTTGTAAATTTAAAAATTGGTCACTATATAACATTTCATATACAGTTAAAGCCGAAACGTCAAAACACCTTTCTTCACTTAAAAACACACCATCTACATCGAACAATATTTGTTTCATAATATGCCTCCATTTTTAGAACATTCTGATTATAATTTTATCATATCTATATATTTAAAACAGTAGATATTGTGGTCCTTTTATATGAAAACGTTTTATATTAAAATTCTATAAATATTTAAGAAAGCGAGGCAGAAATCTTATTTTTTTATAAGATTTCTGCCTCGCTTTCTTAAGATAAATTGTTATTTTTTATTAGCTTTATTAGCAATATAAGTTACTTCTTTTTGAAGTGTATTTGTTCTTTCTTCTAATAATTCCATTACTTTTGCAATTTTTTCACTTTTTTTCATATCACTAGGAAATTCACTTGGATTTATAGGATCGCCATATTTGATAAAAGATTTATGTCTAAATGTAAAAATAGACTTCACTTTTTTAGGTCCTTCAAACGCTGCAGGTATAATAGGTTTATTACTTAAGACAGCTATTGTTGCAGCGCCTCTTTTTAGTGGCGCTTCGCCCGCTTCTGCTCTATGTCCAGATGGAAATATTCCTACGCTTTTTCCTTGGTTTAATAATTTTACAGGTGTTTTTAAAGTGCTTGGTCCTGGTTTTTCTCTATCTACTGGAAAAGCATTTAACGAATGGAAAAACTTATCTGACCAGTCTTTAGAGAACAATTCTTTTTTAGCCATATAATGAATTTCTGTAGGATATAAACTTAGTGCTAACATAATTACTTCAACATAACCACTGTGTGTACATGTCACAATATATGGTTGTTCTGGTACTTTTTCTTTATTAATAATCACGAGTTGTTTTCCGAATTTTTGAAACACTGAATACAATACACTACTTGCAAATTTATACATATGTTGACCACTCTCTTCTTAATGATATTCATATTTTATCACTCTACAACTTTAGTCTCAAGTTTTCATACAAAATATTGTAACAATTAAAATACATCATATTATTGGCAATTTTTCTTGATTTCTATAATAATTATTTTATGGATAGCATTAAGGAGGCGTTAAGTAAACATGGATCAAAATGATCAAAATCAAAATTCAAATCAACTAAATGGTACTTCAAATGAATATTACTACAAAAAGAAAAATAATATTCCGTGGTACCAAAGTTGTCTTATTCCATTTTTATCAGGTATTCTTGGTGCAGCTTTAATACTTGCACTATTTTTTGGCGGTTCTAAATTATTGGATGTATTTAATTCAACCAATGATGATGCTAATGTTACAAACGCGCCAGCAAGTGAAAAAGGTGGAAACACTAAAGATAAGGAAGCGAAAAACAATTCGGTTTCTAAAATGGTCGAAGATGTCTCCCCTTCTATTGTCGGAGTTATAAACAAACAAAAAGTGAGTGGCTTAGAATCATTTTTTGGAGGTAATAATTCTGAAGGTTCAGATGAATCACAAGAAACTGGTGCCGGAACAGGCGTGATTTATCAAGTCGATAAAAATAGCGCTTATATTGTGACTAATAATCACGTTATTGAAGGTGCTAATGAAATTGAAGTTAGACTTCATAACGATAAAGCTGTAAAAGCTAAATTAGTTGGTAAAGATGTTATGACAGATTTAGCAGTACTTAAAATTGATGGTAAATATGATATTAATCCTGTTAAATTCGCAGATTCTTCAAAAGTTAAAGCTGGTGAAACTGTATTTGCACTTGGTAATCCTCTTGGTGTAGAATTTGCAAATAGTGTTACCCAAGGTATTATATCTTCTGAAGAACGTACTATGAATGTTCAAACATCTGAAGGTGTTACAGAAGCAACTGTTATTCAAACTGATGCTGCAATCAACCCAGGTAATTCTGGTGGTGCTCTTGTCGATTTAAATGGTAATTTAATCGGTATTAACTCTATGAAAATATCACGACAAGATGTTGAAGGTATAGGTTTTGCCATACCAAGTAATGAAGTTAAACATATCATTAAAGATATTATGGACGATGGAAAAGTAACTAGACCATACATTGGTATTAGTATGATTTCAATCGACGATATCCCTGACCAATATAAAAAAGAATTAAAACTTACTGTTGATAGTGGCGTATACATTTCAGAAGTTGACGAGAAAGCAAATAATGGAATTAAAAAGGGCGATGTCATCACTGAAATAGATGGTAAGAAAGTTAAAGATGATTCGGATATTCGAAATTATATTTATAATGATAAAAAACCAGGTGACAAAATCACTCTAAAAGTCGTTAGAGATGGTAAAGAAAAATCAGCAAAAGTCACATTAAAAGAACAGAATTAAAAACTAACTAGGGACATAAATATTAATTCAAAATAAATAAGCATATCACTTAACTAATATTTTAGTTCATAAGTGATATGCTTATTTTTATAAAAACATGACTATTACACATTTTAATGTCTCAGCCTGGTTCTTTATAAAGGCAGTGTATGTGTTATTAGAATCCTCTGCCAGCACCACCGCCGGAGAAGCCGCCGCCTCCGCCGAAACCGCCGCCAGAAAATCCGCCACCGGAACTACCAGGTGGCCCACCAAACATAAACGGTCCAGCTGAACCTCTTCTCGTTCTTCTTCTTGTACCGCCTCGTGGTGGTTTACCTCCACCATTTAAGAAATAAATAATGAAAAATATAATGATAAAAATAATAAATACTATAAAGGGTATTTTACCTAAACCACTACTTTGTGGTTCATCCTCAGTAAATTTTTTCCCGTCATATCCATAGCTTTTAGCAATTTCGTCCCAAACTGCGTCATACAATTTAGTTAAACCTTTACTATAATATGCTTTAGATTTATTTTTATCGGAAGTTTTTGCTGCTTTTTCTTGATAAGGCATAAAATTATCATCTATTAATTGTCCTACTTTTGAATCATTTAATACGCCTTCAAGTCCATCTCCAACGGCTATATCTATACCTCTATTATTATTTTCATTGCCATTATCTAAATTAAGTAGAATAACTATACCACGGTTATGTTTCTGGTCGCCTACTTTATAATGACGTCCTGCCTCGAGCGCATAGTCTTGCCTAGGTGTTTGACCAATTGATTTCATTGTCATTAACATAATATCTGCGTCGGTACCATCTTGTAGTTTTTGACCTTTTTTATTTATGTTGTTCTTATCTTTATCTAATACTAAATTAGCGTGATCTTGAACAAATACTGGCTTTTCAAGTTTAGGAAATTTATCCGCTGCAAAAGCTGTCGAGCTAAACGTGAGTAAAATTGCGATTATTAATAAATTTACGCGTTTTAAAAATTGATTCATTAAGAATCATCTCCACCAAAGTCAACTTTAGGTGCATCTTTTGCTTCACCTTTTGCTTGGAAATATTCTTTCTTATCAAAATTGAATAAACCAGCTATGATACTTGATGGGAATTTACGTGTTGCTTGATTATATTCATTAATAGAATCGTTATAATCTTTTCTTGCAACAGCAATTCTGTTTTCTGTTCCAGCAAGTTCATCTCTTAAACCAGTGAATTGTTTATCTGCTTTTAAGTCTGGATAATTTTCACTTATCGCTATTAATCGGCTTAATGCACTATTTACTTCACCATTTGCTTCTGCTTTTTCTTGTGGCGTATTTGCACCGGCTAATTTACTTCTTGCATCTGAAACATCTTTAAACACTTTCTCTTCATGTTTCGTATAACCTTTTACTGTATCAACTAAGTTAGGTATTAAATCTACACGTCGTTGTAATTGGTTGTCGATATTAGATAGAGATTTGTCCGCTTCTTCTTCTAATCCTACCAACCTGTTATATGGTCCAATCATGATTAAACCAAGAATAACGAATACTGCTACAACAGTAATTATGGGTGCTAAGTATTTTTTCATTATTAAACTTCCTTTCACTGAATTTTACACTATTCATTATACATTATATGGTAGATAAAACTATAATTCTACAATAGAAAAGGAGTGGTAAAGAAATCTAGTAGTTATAACAAGATTTCATTGTCCCTCTCCCTTTCTAAATTTTTATGAATATTTAACCATTGTATATTTCTTCTTACCTCTTCTTACAATTGTAAATTCATCTTCAATTTTGTCTTCAGTAGTTATTTCATGATTAACATCTTGAATTCTTTCACCATTTAAATATATTGCACCATTATTAATGTCTTCTCTTGCCTGTCTCTTAGATGGAGATACACCCGCTTCTATAATAAACTCTACTAATCGAGTTGTTTCTTTACTAACTACAGCTGTTGGCACATCTTTGAAACCTGCTTCGATTTCATCTTTTGTTAAAGATTTAATATCTCCTTTGAATAAAGCATTTGTAATTCTTTTTGCTTCTTCTACAGCATCTGGGCCATGGATAAACCCAACCATTTCTTCAGCAAGCACTTTCTGTGCTTCTCTTAAATGAGGCGCTTCTTCTACCGTTTTTTCTAATCTTTCAATTTCTTCTCTGTCTAGGAAAGTAAAGTATTTCAAGTATTTAACAACATCTGCGTCTTGTGAATTAATCCAGAATTGGTATAACTCGTATGCAGAAGTTTTACTTCTATCTAACCAAACTGTACCTGATTCTGATTTACCGAATTTTTTGCCATCTGCTTTTGTAACTAATGGAATTGTGAATCCAAACGCCTCAGTTTCACCATACATTCTTCTCATTAAGTCAAGACCCGCTGTAATGTTACCCCATTGATCTGAACCACCGATTTGCATTTTACAGTCGTAATTTTTATTTAAATAACCGAAATCAATAGCTTGTAAAATCATATAAGTAAATTCAGTGTATGATATGCCCATTTCCAAACGTGCTTTTACTGAATCTTTACCTAACATATAATTCACACCAACATGTTTCGCATAATCTCTTAAGAAAGAAATTAAATCTATTTCTTTCAACCAATCTTTATTATTTACTAAAATTGCAGCATCTTCGCCTTCAAATTCAAAAATCTTATGCATTTGATTCATAATGCCACGAACGTTTTCTTCGACTTGTTCATCAGTCTGTAATTTTCTTTCCTCAGTTCTTCCAGAAGGATCACCAATCATACCTGTACCTCCACCTACTAAAACAATAGGCGTATGACCATGATTTTGGAATCTTCTTAAAGTTAAATAAGGTAATAAATGCCCTATATGTAAACTATCTGCAGTTGGATCTGCACCACAGTATATTTTTACTGACTCTTTATTTAATAATTCTTCAATTCCCTCTTCATCAGTTTGCTGATAAACAAGGCCTCTCCATTTTAAATCTTCTAATAATGCATTTGCCATAATATTTTCCTCCTCCAAAATAAAATAAAATAAAATAAAAAAGCACCCTTACAATAAAATGTAAGGGTGCTTGAATACACGGTACCACCATACTTATGACATTATTATGTCATCTCTCATTAATGTTACGTACATTAAAAACGTAGAACTATTTTTTACAAGGTGTATTCACAATTACCTCTTTATCAGTTCCCAGCACCACTGACTCTCTTAAAAAGATAATAATCATTACTTCTCCTTTAGTTCATCACAATCTGCAATTAATTACAAAGTATAAAGCTAACAATTTTAAAAGTCAATATTATTTATATATGTTATAATTATGATGATTAGATTGGAGGTTAAAATTTGAGTTCAAATCAGTCTAAAAATAAATTCAAAGATCAATTTAATCGTTCAAGTAAGAAATATAAAAATACTTTTAAAGAAGCAAAATGGACTCCAAAACTAATATTCTTTACAACTTACCAAGTCATAAGCAATTTGTTTTTTATTATTCTTTTTATTAGTTGTTTATTACTAGCATTAGGTTTAGGTATTGGTGGCGGATACTTTGCAGGCCTCGTCAAAGATGAAAAAGTGATGTCTAAGAAAGAAATGAAAGAACAGCTTTATTCTATGACCGAAAGCACGTCTGTATATTTTGGTTCTGGAGAATCTCTTGGCCGATTAAAAAGTGATGTCCAAAGGGATGTTATTAAGGGAAATGAAATAAGTGATAATGTAAAAAATGCACTTATAGCAACAGAAGACGAAGAGTTTTACCAACATAATGGTATTGTACCAAAAGCATTTTTACGTGCCTCAGTACAAGAAGTACTAGGTAGTTCAAATTCTTCTGGTGGTAGTACTTTAACGCAACAATTAGTTAAAAATCAGTTATTAACAAATGAAACATCATTCGAACGTAAAGCAAAAGAAATGCTGCTATCTATGAATGTCGAAAAAAACTTATCAAAAGATGAAATTATAGACAGTTATTTAAATGTAGTATCATTTGGACGTAACTCTAATGGGTCTAATATTGCAGGTATTGAATCAGCTGCACAAGGTGTATTTGGAAAATCTGCTAAAAATTTAAATGTTGCACAATCAGCTTATTTAGCAGGATTACCTCAAAACCCATATACTTACACACCATTTTTACCAAACGGTGATTTAAAAGATGATAAATCATTAGAGTTTGGTATTAATCGTCAGCACTATGTACTTAAAAGAATGTATCAAGAAGAAAAAATCAGTAAAAAAGAATACGATGAAGCTTTAAAATTTGATATTAAAAAATCATTTGTCGATAAAGTTGAAGAACCAAATCAAAAATATCCATTCTTAACTGAAGAAGTGGAAGATCGTACAATCGACATTTTAAAATATCATTTAGCTAAAAAAGATAACATTTCTAAGAAAGAATTAGACCAAACGCCAGTGTTAATGACTAAATATACTGAGAAAGCTAATAAAGCAATGCGTACTGAAGGATACAGAGTCGATACAACAATCGAAAAAGATATGTATGACACTCTTCAAGATGTAAAAAATAATTCAAATAGCTATTCTTGGGATAGAGAAGCAAGCTACACTAATGCGGAAGGTAAAAAAGCAACAAAAGATTTCCAACACGAAGTTGGTGCATTACTAAAAGAAAATGGTAGCGGTAAGATCTTAGCATTTGTAGGTGGTCGTGATTATGAAAAATCACAAATCAATCACGCAACAAAAGCAAAAAGATCACCTGGTTCTACAATGAAACCACTCTTAACATATGCACCAGCATTTGAACATGGTTTAATCACACCAAACACTGCTTTACTAGATAAAAAGTTTGATATCAATGGTTATTCACCTGATAACTATGATAGAAGAGAGTTTGGACCCGTAACTGTAGATTATGCATTAAGAAATTCACTTAACTTAAGTACATTAAGATTATACAGTAACGTACAGGATTATAAACCATGGGAAAACCTTAATAAAATGGGTATGAACGTACCAGAAAACGTACAAGATGGATTAGCTCTAACATTAGGTACAGCTGACTTCACTTTAGGACAAGATGTTGATGGATTTAGTACTTTAGCTAATAAAGGTGAATATAACGATAGTTATATGATTGAATCCATTAAAACACGTGACGGTGAAGTTGTTTACCAACATAAGAAAGACCCTAAACGTATATTCAGTGAATCTACTACTTATTTAACAACTGATATACTAAAAGGTGTACTAGACGATGGGTCAGGTTATCAAATTAAAGATTCTTATGATGGAACATGGGCAGCTAAAACAGGTACATCAGAATCTGGTAAAGACAGCTTATTAGTAGGATATACACCGAAAGTAACATTAGGTATTTGGATGGGCTATGATCAACCAATTACATTTGACGAAGATAGTCATTATCAAATCTTTATGTGGAGAGATATGGTTAACGCCCTATCAAATACAGATAGAGAGAAATTAGGATATGACAGCGATTTCGAAAAACCAAGTACAGTTAGTGAGAAGACAATTTGTCAATACACAAACTCTACTGGTAGTTGTAGTAAAGGCGAATCAAAAGCTTCTACATTAATCTCTGATAAAGTAGATACTTCTGAAAAAGACATTTATTCAGAATCAGTATTGAAACGACTTGGTATTGCTGTAGATGGAAATACATCATCTAAAATCAAACCTAAAGAGAAAGTATCTAAAAACTCTAAAGAAGCTTGGTCATACAACTCAAGCGAAAACAAAAAAGCAGATTCAGATAGCGGTAAACCATCCAGTGGTACAAGTACTAAACCACCAAGTGGTGACTAACCTAATTATCATAAAACGAATATAATAAAAACAGGTTGAGACAATTATTTATATCCCAACCTGAAACTTAAAACATCAATCCTTTAGTTTTATAACTTTCGGATTGATGTTTTTTTATTTGATATATGATATTTTTTAGAATAAACCTTTCGCTGTGCCATCTTCATTAACATCCATATTCAAAGCAGCTGGTTGTTTCGGTAATCCAGGCATCGTCATAATATCTCCTGTCAATGCTACTATAAAACCTGCCCCTGTTTTCGGCAATAATTCTCGTATTGTTATATCAAATTCTGTAGGCGCACCTAATTTTGTAGGATCATCGGTAAATGAATATTGTGTTTTAGCGACGCATACTGGATATTTATCCCAACCATTTTCTTTTATTGTTTTCAATTGTTTATAAGCTTTATCTGTAAATTTGACTGTACGACCACCGTAAACTTTTTGAACGATGGTTTCAAGCTTATCTTCTATAGACATTTCTAAATCATATAGTGGTTTAAATTGTTGAGGTTTTTCTAGTACTTTTAAAACTTCTTTTGCTAAATCTATACCTCCTTTACCACCTTTTTCCCAAACTTCAGTTAAAGCAACTTTCACACCTTGCTCTTTACACCAATCTTCAACAAATTTTACTTCTTCATCCGTATCATGAATAAAAGCATTGATTGCTACAACTGGCTCTACACCAAATTGTTTAATATTTTCAATATGTTTATTTAAGTTTACAATACCTTTTTTGACTGCTTCTACATTCTCAGTTTTTAGTTCATTTTTTGAAACGCCGCCGTGCATTTTTAAAGCTCTAATAGTAGCTACAATTACAATAGCACTTGGATCAAATCCTGCTTTACGCGCTTTTATGTCTAAAAATTTTTCTGCCCCTAAATCGGAACCAAACCCACTCTCTGTTACAACAACATCCGCTAGTTTACGCGCAGTATTTGTTGCAATAATTGAATTACAACCGTGAGCAATATTAGCAAATGGCCCACCATGTACTAGTGCTGGTGTACCTTCAATAGTTTGAACAATATTAGGTTTGATAGCATCTTTTAAAATGAGCGTTAAAGCTCCTTCTACTTTTAAGTCTCTTACTGTTACAGGTTTTTTATCGACTGTATAACCGACAGTTATATTGGCAAGGTTTTCTTTCAAATCTTCTATTCCGTTTGAAAGACAGAATATCGCCATTATTTCAGACGCTACAGTTATATCAAATCCATCTTCTCTTGGAACACCTCTACCTGGTCCACCTAGTCCAACAACTACTTGTCGTAGTTCTCTATCGTTCATATCTAATACACGTTTCCATTCAATTCGTCTTGAATCTATATTGAGTTCATTACCATGATATATATGATTGTCTATAAAAGCAGATAATGCATTATTAGCAGTTGTAATAGCATGTAAGTCACCATTAAAATGCAAATTAATTTCTTCCATTGGGAGTACTTGAGCGTAACCTCCCCCAGTCGCTCCACCTTTCATGCCAAAAACAGGTCCTAGTGATGGTTCACGTAGAGCTACCATAACTTTTTCATTCAATTGATTTAAAGCATCAGCTAGACCTACTGTTACAGTAGATTTCCCTTCTCCTGCTGGTGTGGGACTTAATGCTGTAACTAATACAACTTTCCCTTTTTCTGTTTTATCTTTTAATTTTGTAATATCAACTTTCCCGCGAAAATGTCCATAAGGTTCAAGTGCCTCGTTTGTTATACCTACTTTTTCAGCTATTTCATTAATGCGTTTTAACGTACTTTGATTTGCAATTTCTAAATCTGATAAATGACTCAAGCTCATTCACTCCTTAAATTTAAATAACAAATTCATATGTATACCTTTTCAACTTCTATCTTTAGCATATACAAATATGCATAAAAAGTCGATTAATATTATTGTGAAATTCATATGAAATACTGTTGTTAAAAATCAAATTTTTGACATAAAGAAAGCCAAGAAACTCCTTTATATTTAAAGGATTATTCTTGGCTTTTTAACATGATTAATATTAACTTATTCTTCTAAAGTAGATAAATCTCCTGCTGGTAAGTCTAGTTCCCAAGCTTTTAATACACGTCTCATAATTTTACCTGAACGTGTCTTAGGTAATTTATCCTTAAATTCTATCTCACGAGGTGCTGCATGCCCAGCTAAACCTTCTTTAACAAACTTTCTTATTTCTTCTTTTAGTTCATCAGATTCTTCATATCCATCTCTTAAACCAATGAATGCTTTAATAATTTCTCCACGAACTGGATCTGGTTTACCTATTACACCCGCTTCAGCAACTGCTGGATGTTCAACAAGTTTAGATTCAACTTCAAACGGTCCTACTCGTTCACCTGCAGTCATGATGACATCATCAACACGCCCTTGGAACCAGTAATAACCATCTTCATCTTTATAAGCTGAATCTCCAGAAACGTACCATTCGTCGTTAATGAAATATGAATCATATTTAGGCTGGTTATTCCAAATTGTTCTCATCATTGAAGGCCAACCTTTTTTCAGAGCTAAATTACCCATTCTATTTGGTGGTAGTTCATTACCTTGATCATCAACAATTGCTGCTTCAATACCTGGTAATGGTTTACCCATTGAACCAGCTCTAATATCCAATGAAGGATAGTTAACAATCATGTGTCCACCTGTTTCAGTCATCCACCAAGTATCATGTACGCGGTGGTTGAATACATTATAAGCCCATTTAATTACTTCTGGGTTTAGTGGTTCACCCACTGAAAGAACATGTCTTAATGATGAAAGGTCATACTTTTTAACAATGTCATCACCAGCGCCCATTAACATTCTTAGTGCAGTTGGTGCTGTATACCAGATTGTAACGTTGAATGTTTGGATGAATTCATACCATCCTTCAGGTGAGAATCTTCCACCTGCCACACAATTTGTTACGCCATTTAGCCATGGACTAAAGATACCGTATGATGTTCCTGTAACCCAACCCGGATCAGCAGTACACCAGTATACGTCATCTTCTTTAAAATCTAAAACATATTTACCAGATATATAATGAACTAACATTGCTTCTTGTACGTGTAATACACCTTTAGGCTGTCCTGTTGAACCTGAAGTGTAATGTAAAATTAATCCGTCTTCTCTATCTAACCATTCTATTTCAAATTCACTATCAGCTTTTTCGAGTTCTTTATTGAAGTCAATATACTCTTCAGAAACATTTTCATCAACAATTACAATATGTTCTAAATTCGGTAATTCATCTTTAGGTATTCGATCTACTAGATCATTAGTTGTGATGATTACTTTAGCTTCACTATTTTCTAAGCGATCTTTTACCGCTTTTTCCATAAACGCTTCAAACAATGGTCCAACAATACCACCAATTTTTAATGTTCCTAACAAAGCAAAATATAATTCTGGTGTTCTTGGCATAAATATAAATACACGGTCACCTTTTTCAACATTTGCTTTATCTTTTAAAAGATTAGCGGCTTTATTACTAGCAATTTGTAAGTCTTTAAACGTATAACTATCTTGTCTATTTTGATCTTTATAGTGGAGTGCAAATTTGTCCCCTTTACCATTGTCCACATGACGATCTATACATTCATATGCCATGTTTATTTTACCAGTTTCACTCCAACTGAAATTTTTCTCAATATCTTTCCAGTTATGATTATTAACTGCATTCTCATAATTTGATAGATTATAATCTTCGTTTAATGCTTCGTATACTTCGACTTTCATCTAAATCTCCCCTTTTATAAATGTAATCGTTTCCAATAAAGCCTGAGTCTATTATAATATAAGTAGATGATACTTTTCAAAAAAATTTGATTATTCAAAATAAACTTTATATTTACACATTACCATATTAATAGGAAGGAGGTATACTATGGACTATAAAAAGACCTTCATATCAGAAACTATACCCTTTACATCTGATTCTAATATAACAATTGAAGGTCCTGTAGAACCCGAAAAATTAAAAGAAATGACTTTTGATGAAGGGTTAGATAGTTTTCGCGTACCTAAGGAACAATTTGAAGCGCTAATAGAAATTTCTGAATTACCTGAAGGAAGAATTATTGTATGTAGAATAGATCAACATATTATCGGTTATACAACTTACGTTTATCCTGATCCACTTGAGCGTTGGTCAGATGGTAACCTACCCTATATCCTTGAGTTAGGTGCTATTGAACTTTCTTTAGAATACAGAAAATATGGACTTGGAAAGAAAATGCTTAAATTAGCTATGAAGTCACCAGAAATGGAAGATTATATCGTTATCACTACAGAATACTATTGGCATTGGGATTTAAAAAACAGTGGTTTAGATGTTTATGAATATCAAAAAATCATGCATAAAATGATGGCAGAAGGTGGTTTAGAAGTATTTGCGACTGATGACCCAGAAATAATCAGCCATCCTGCCAATAGTTTAATGGCAAGAATAGGAGCAAATATTAGCCAAGAGCAAATGGAAGCTTTCGACAGACTAAGATTTATGAATCGGTTTTTCTTTTAAGGAGGTATATTATGTTAGTTGAAAAAATTATGACTTCACCTTGTACAACAATTCAAGGTAACCAATCTATTGAAAATGCTTTAGAACTTATGACACAAAAAGAAATTAGGCATTTGCCAATTGTAAATGAAAAAGACGAATTGTTAGGAATTATTTCAGATAAAGATATAAAAATGGCTTTACCAAGCATTTTATCTGATGAAGACCCAAATAATAGTTTAAGTTTATCTGTTTCTAAAATTATGAGAAGAAATGTTATTAGATGTCATCCTTTAGATTTTGTAGAAGATATAGCTTTAGATTTTTACGAAATGGCAATTGGAGCTATACCAGTTCTCCGTGATAATAAAGTAATTGGTATCGTCACACAAAAAGATATGTTAAATACATTTTTAGAACTAACTGGTGTTACAATTCCTGGTTCTATAATTGAAGTACATATTGACGATAAAATTGGTGCATTACACGATATTACTGCTATATTTAAAGAACAAAATATTGATATATTAAACGTCCTTGCTTATGCTGATCAAGAAAATGTTAAGAAAAGATATCTTATGTTACGAGTAAAATCAATGAATCCTGAAAAAATATATAAATTATTGGAAGAAAAAAATTACCATGTCATATATCCATTTGGTATAAGAAATGACTAATGTTAAATATGTGTATTCAGAGGATTTATTGAAATATCGTTTTTCAGATAGTCACCCTTTCAATCAAATGCGTTTAAAGTTAACGACTGATTTGCTTATTGACCTAGGTGTGCTTAAATCTGAACATTTGATACAACCAAGAATAGCAACTGACGAAGAATTAGAACTCGTTCATGAACCGAGCTACATAGAAGCTATTAAAAAAGCAGGCAATGGAGATTTACCTATAGAAGAATATGATAAATATGGATTAAATAGTGAAGACACCCCTCAATTTGTAAACATGCATGAAAATAGTGCAAGAGTTGTAGGTGGAACTTTGAATGCAGTTGATGCAGTTATGTCTGGTGAAGCAAAGAGAGCATGCCATTTAGGTGGTGGATTACATCATGGATTCAAAGGGAAAGCAAGTGGATTTTGTATTTATAATGACAGTGCTGTTGCAATACAATATTTACAATCCAAATATAAACAAAGGGTTTTGTATATTGATACAGATGCACATCATGGAGATGGCGTTCAATGGTCATTTTATACTAATGAAGATGTTATGAATTATTCTATTCATGAAACAGGTCGATATTTATTCCCTGGAACAGGTGCCATTACTGAGCGTGGAGATGGTAAAGGATTTGGTAGAACTGTAAACATACCATTAGACGCATACACGGAGGATGAATCATATATAGACGTATTTAAAGAAACAGTAGAAGCTGTATGTAAAGCTTACAAGCCAGATATTATACTAAGTGTAAATGGTGTCGATATTCATTATTTAGATCCACTCACGCATTTAAGTTGTACTTTGAATACGTTATATCAAATACCATATATCGTAAAAAATCTAGCAGACGAGTATTGTGATGGTAAAGTCATTATGATCGGTGGAGGCGGATATAATATTTGGAGAGTTGTACCTAGAGCTTGGTCTCATGTTTGGTTTGCTTTAAATGATCTTGATACCCCAAAAGGAAATATACCACAGACTTGGCTTGATAAATATCAAAGCAGCGCTCCGTTTCCTTTACCAAAAACATGGATAGATGAAAAAGATGATTATATGGAAATACCAAGAAAAACCGAAATAACTGAAAAAAATAATAACACGAAATTAAGAATTTTAGAGTGGTATAAATAAAAAAGAGGGAGATTCGTTTATCGAATTCCCTCTTTTATTATTTAGTTGTGCCTCTATATTCTATTCTATACGGCAATATAACATTAGGCTCGTCAATTTGTTCGTCATTCATATATTTAGTTAACAATCTCATTCCAACAGCTCCAATGTCATAAAGCGGTTGAGTAACACTTGATAATTGTGGTCTAACCATATGAACAAGTCTTGTGTTATTAAAGCTGACAACTTGCAATTCTTCAGGTATTTTAACACCTGCATCTTGAGCAGCATGAACAATACCAATTGCTTGTTCATCACTTATACAAAGAATTGCATCAGGATTAGCTTGAGATACTGTCTCATATGCTTTACTGCCATCTTTATATGTTTCATTACCAACATATTTAGCATTGTCATTAATATCTAGACCAGCCTCTTCTAATGCAGACTCAAGACCTTGGATAGCATCGTCTTGTGCTTTCTCTGAGTATCCACCACCAACAAATGCAAACTTCTTAGCACCGTTCTCAATAAGTGTATTTGCTATTTCTTTACTAGCTTGTGTGTAATTAATGTTTACAGATGCTAATTTTGATTCTTTATCATTTGTTCCAGATACTACAACTGGTACAGATGATTTCTCAATTAACTCAACAGTTTCGTCAGTTAATGTTCCACCAAGGAAGATAATACCATCAACTTGTTTACTCAATAAGTTGTTAAATATTTCTTGTTCTTTATCACTATCGTTATCAGAGTTAGAAATAATTGTATGATATTTATACATTGTTGCTATATCTTCTAATCCTCTTGCTAATTCAGAATAATAAACATTCGAAATATCTGGTATAATTACGCCAACTGTTGTAGTTTTTTTACTTGCTAAACCACGTGCAACAGCATTTGGTCTATAGTTTAATCTCTTAATAACTTCGTTTACTTTATCTCTAGTTGACGGTTTAACATTTTGGTTACCATTTACAACACGAGATACAGTAGCCATTGAAACTTTTGCTTCTCTTGCTACATCATATATTGTTACAGTCATAATATCCTCCCATTTTTGAAAACGTTTTCTAGTACATTCTATCACGTTTTCATATTGTTTTCAAAGCATATGAAAGCGAACTCACAATTACTCATTATAAGATATTCATAAACTCTTGTCGATAAAAGAAACTTAAGTTTTTAAAAGAAAGTGTAAAATGAAAATTGTTTTTCAGAAAACGGCGATAAATTAAACTATACCACATAAAGCTTATGTTTTTCCATAATAAAATCCCTCTAAAGTGAACACATATTATGTTTACTTAAAGGGATAATATTAATAAATATTTTTTAATTGAGCTTATTTCTCATAAAGTTTTGCAGCTTTTACAATTTCTTTGTAAAATGCATCAAACTCATTTAAATCCATTTGTTGTCCAGCATCACTTAATGCTACTGATGGATCTGGATGTACTTCTGCCATAACACCATCAGCTCCTACTGCTAATGCTGCTTTAGCACATGGTAACATGATATCTTTACGGCCAGTACTATGTGTAACGTCAACCATAACTGGTAAGTGTGTACCTTGTTTTAAGATTGGAACAGCTGAAATATCTAAAGTATTTCTAGTTGCTTTTTCATACGTTCTAATACCACGTTCACATAGGATGATATTGCTATTACCTTGTGAATGTATGTATTCTGCAGCGTAAATAAATTCTTCAATAGTTGCAGATAATCCGCGTTTTAATAATACAGGTTTATTCGTTTTACCTGCTTCTTTTAATAACTCAAAGTTTTGCATGTTACGAGCACCTATTTGGAATACATCTAAGTAGTCGTCTGCTAATTCAAAGTGAGCAGGGTTTACGATTTCACTTACAACATTTAAACCGTATTTATCTTTAGTATTTTTTAAAATTTGTAGACCTTCTTCTCCAAGCCCTTGGAAATCATATGGAGATGTACGTGGTTTGAATGCGCCACCTCTTATGAATTTCTCGCCTCTATTAGCTAAATCTTGTGCTACTGTATCTACTTGTTCTTGTGACTCTACAGAACATGGACCAAATACAAATTGCTTTTTATTATTACCTACTATTGCACCATTATCAAACTGTACGATAGTATCTTCTGGTTTTAATTTACGAGAAACATATAAATGTTTTTCATTTTCAGATTTTTGTAAATCAGTTGAAGCTTTAAATATTTCTTTAAATAATTGCTTAATAGTATTATCGTTAAATGGTCCTTTATTAGCGTCAATTAATTTATTTAACATTTCTTTTTCACGCTGTGGATCATAAACTTGAGTACCTTGTTTACTTTTTTCTTCACCGATCTTTTTAGCTAGGTCACCACGTTCTGATAACAATCCTAAAATTTCGTCATTAATTTCTTCTACTCTCTGTCTTAAATTCTCTAATTCATTTGTCATCCTCTTCACCTCATGTAAACAATTTAACTCACATACTTTAAAGCGATAAAATATATAAGTGATTAGATAGTAGTATAACAATTAAAATCGAGCTATTCAACCTTAATTGTTATTTTTCTGAAAATAATTATAATTTATGTTTATGTTATATATAATACCTCATATGTATAAATATTAAAAAGAAAGTGGAACAGAAATCTCATTTTTTTAAAAGAGATCGTAATCCCACCTTTGTTAGCTACTGTCAATATAATAAATCAGGCTGAGACATTAATATGTCTCAGCCTGGCTTCTATCTTTAATGCTTACTTTTTATCAAAAGTCTTTTTTTCTACTACTGTTTTAGGTCCTTTTAGATCTTCATCATTAACTTCAGACTTAATCGCACCTTTTTGTGCTTTTAATTCTTCGTCATCGACATCGTCAGCTGTTACAACATTTTTGTTTGCTTTCTTTTCAGCTTGTTTAGATTTTACTTCGTCAGCTTTTTTCTTTGTTTCTGTTTTTTTCTCTTCAGCTTTTGCTTTAGCTTGTTCTGCTTTATCAGCTGCTTCTTCTTTCTTTTCTTCAGTTTTAGCTTTTACTTCTTCTTTTTTGTCTTCAGCTTTAGCTTTTACTTCTTTTGCTTTTTCAGTTGCTTCTTCTTTCTTTTCTTCTGCTTGTGTACGAAGTTCTTCAGCTTTTGTTTGAGCTTGAGCTTTTAAATCGTCTGTTTTAGTTTTAACATCTTCAATAATTTTATTTGACTGTTCGCTTAAATCATCTTGAAGAGCTCTACCTGATTTAGGCGCTAATAATAAACCGGCAATCCCACCTACTACTGTTCCTAAAATCACACCAAATACAAAATCTCTACCACTTGTATTATTTTCATGTTTTGCTTCATATGTTTCTAAACCATGTGTATATAAATCTCTATTATATTGATTTTCCATCAATAAAACCTCCTGTTTAAATTAATTAATGTTAATAGACAATAAAATGTTTGAGGCTGAGGCATTTAATTATGTCTCAGCCTCATTAACTTTATTTTTTCAATCCTGCATTAATTTTATCTTCGTCTAATTTATCACCAGACGTCGTTTGTTCATTATAATCTTTAGGAACTTCCGCTTCATAATCTTTAGAAGTCGTTGTACCATTTTTAAATGAAGCATAACTTCTACGATTCTTTCTCATTTGCCATTTGTCTGCAACTTCCATTGCAACATTTGACCATTGTACTACTTGAGAAATTTTATCTTCATTTTGAGAGATATTATGCGTAATTGAATTTGTAACTCTATCTACTGAAGAGTTAAGTGTTTGTACTGAATCTCCAACACCTTTAACTGCATCTACAACAGAATTTAAACGTAATGATTTATCTTGAATATCTTCAGTTAAGCGGTTTGCCTTGTGAAGTAAGTCAGTTGATTCACGTGTAATTCCTTGTATTTGGCCTTGAATGCCATCTAAAGTTTCATTGATTCCTTTAACTGTTTTTAATAATTGCACTAAGAACATTGCTAATACTACACAAATAACTAAAAATGCAATAGCAGCAATAATACCTGCTAATGGTAATAACCAATCCATACTGAACGCCTCCTAATAATTATAAAACTTAATATGATTTACTAATATTTAATACCCTTAATCATTATGCATAAACATAATATTATGATTCAGTAAGAGTACTCACATAGGCTCTTTGAACTTTTTGTATGTCTCCAGCGCCCATAAATAGTATAACACCATTTGAATGGTTTTTAAGTTGTGAAACTGTTTCTTCACTAATTAATTTTGAATTTTCAATTAACGCTTGTAGATCATTTATTGTTAATTCACCTTGTTGCTCTCTTATAGAACCAAATATATCACATAAATAAACTTGATCCGCTTGATTTAAGCTTTCAGCAAATTCATTTAAAAATGTTTCAGTTCTTGAAAAAGTGTGTGGTTGAAATACTGCAATCACTTCTTTTTCAGGATATTTTTTTCTCGCTGACTCAATTGTAGCATTAATTTCCCTTGGATGATGTGCATAATCATCTATTAAAACTTGATTATCATAAAAACTTTCACTAAATCTTCTTTTTACACCGCCAAATGTTAATAATGCTTCTTTTATATTATTAATATCTAAGTTTTCTAAATAACATACTGCAATAACTGCAAGTGCATTTAATACATGGTGGTCTCCATACATAGGTGTCGTAAATGAACCTATATATTGCTTACCATTTTTAAAGTAAACATCAAAAGTAGTGCCTTTTGAAGAAGTTTGAACGTTTTCAGCATAAACATCATTTTCATTTTCAAATCCATAAAAATAAATCGGAATATCTGCTTTTATTTTTCTTAATTCTGCGTCGTGGCCCCAAGCTATAATAGCTTTCTTTACGTTATTTGCCATTTCTTGAAAGGCATTCGTCACATCTTGTAAATTCTTGAAGTAGTCGGGGTGATCGAAATCAATATTTGTCATAATTGCATAATCAGGGTAGTAACTTAAGAAATGCCTTCTATATTCACATGCTTCAAATGCAAAATAAGAACTATCAGGTAAGCCCATACCCGTTCCATCCCCAATTAAAAATGATGTTTTTTGATCACCATTCATTACGTGAGAAAGCAAACCAGTTGTTGAAGTTTTTCCGTGAGCACCTGTTACTGCTACAGAAGTATATTGAGACATAAATTCACCTAAGAATATGTGATATCTTTTAACTTCAAGACCTAACTCGTATGCTTTAGCAATTTCGGGATGAGTATCAGGAAAAGCATTTCCAGCTATAACTGTCATACCTTCATGAATATTTTCTACATCAAAAGGTAATATTTTTATTCCTTTATTTTTCAATGCAATTTCAGTAAACACTGTATTTTCTATATCAGAACCTTGTACATTATGGCCCATGTCATGCATAATTTGTGCTAAAGAACTCATTCCAGCCCCTTTTATTCCGACAAAATGAAATAATGTCATTTCATGTCACTCCTTCTATTTCTTATATGTTAGTTTTTCCATTTTCTAATGTATCTTTTGAAATTAAAACCTCTCTCGGTTTCGAGCCATTTGGTCCTGAGATAAAGCCGTTTGCTTCTAAGTTATCAATCATTCTAGCAGCTCTATTATAACCAATTTGGAAATGCCTTTGTATCAATGACGTAGATATATGACCTTCATTAACCATAAATTCACATACATCATCAAATAGTGCATCAGCTGGTTGCTCATTCACTTTTTTCAATAATGTTTCTTGTTTAAATAAATAGTTAGGTTCCATTTGATCGCTTACATAGGAAACTGTCTCGTCAATTTCATCATCTGACACAAATGCACCTTGTACTCTAATCGGTTTATTCATACCATTTCCTAGATATAACATATCACCGTTACCAAGTAGTTTTTCAGCACCACCAACATCAAGAATTGTTCTAGAATCTATAGAAGATGAAACCATGAATGATATTCTAGTAGGAACATTTGCTTTTATCAATCCTGTAATAACATTTACAGATGGTCTTTGTGTAGCTAAAATCATGTGAATACCACATGCTCTCGCTTTTTGTGCAATCCTAGCTATTGATTGTTCAACTTCTTGTGGAGACATCATCATTAAATCTGCTAATTCGTCTATTACAATTACAATTTTAGGCATGCGTTTTTCATAAGTGGCTTTCTTATTATAAGCCGTAATATTTCGAACATGCAATTCCGCAAACTCTTTATACCTTTTTTCCATTTCTTCTACAGCCCATTTAAGACTTGCTGTAGCAGCTTTAACATCTGTAATAACTGGTGAAACTAGATGTGGTAAATCGTTATATGGCGCTAGTTCTACCATTTTTGGATCAATTAGTAGCAACTTCAATTCATCAGGATGATTTTTGTATAACAAACTCGTCAAAATTGCGTTGATACATACTGACTTTCCTGAACCAGTAGCTCCAGCTATTAATGCGTGTGGTGTTTTTGAAATATCCATTAATAAAGGTTCATTATTAATCTTAAAGCCCATAGCTACTGTTAATTTACTTTCAGCTTGTTGAAAAGCTTTAGATGTAATCATTTGACCTAATGGTATTTTTCTAGGTGTTTGATTTGGCACTTCAATACCTACTAAACTCGTTCCTGGAATTGGCGCTTCGATTCTTATATCTTTTGCTGCTAATGCCATTTTTATATCATCTTGAAGTGCTGTAATTCTTGAAACTTTAACGCCTTTTTCTACAGATAGTTCAAAGCGAGTTACAGTTGGCCCTTGTATCATATTGACAACATGAGCAGGTACATTAAAGTGATAAAACGCTTCGTCTAATTCTTTTTTCTTCTCTTCTAACCATTCTGTATTATCCTCTTGTTCAACTACATCGTCTAAAATTGTCAATGGTGGTAATACAAATGATGGTCCTTTACGTTTTGTCACTGTTTCAAGGCTCTCGTTGTTGAAATCATTATTCGTCTGATTATTTTCAGAAGCATTATTCACTTTAGTTTCTTGCTTTACATTTGTTGAAGTCTGATTTTTAAATGTATGATATTTCTTTTTATCTGAAGGCGTCATAACAACATTAAATGGAGATGATTTTTTATTATTAGGTTTAAGTACTGGTTCTAAAGATTTCTTTTTATTTTTTGGTTCATCTCTCAACTGTGACTTATCTTCAAGTTCTTCGTTTGATTCAGAGATTTCAACTTTAGATTGAGTATCTTCAGTTTCATTTATTTCTTTTTCTGATGTCGTAAACTCATCATCTATAAATGACAGTTCTTCGTCGTCATCTTTTTCTTCAAAGTCTTCATTAGTCGTTTCTGGGACTTCTTCAAATTCAATATCATCTTCTACAAAATTATCTTCTTTGAAATTATCGTTATTTTCATTTCCATTAAAGGCAGAGTCTACCCCTTCTATAACTTCTTCTTCAAAATATTCATTAGAGTTTTCTGGAAGTTCCTCAAATTCAATATCATCTTCTACAAAGTTTTCTTCTTCGATACTATTATATTCACTTTCATTAGGAACACGCTTTATTTCTGTATCTTCAACTTCTTCAAATTGTAAATCTGAGGATTTCGCTGTTTCTTCTACTGGTTCTGAATTTTCAGATTGATTATCTAAAGACTCATTATTTGATTCTTCTGTAGCTAATTCTGTTAATTCTTCAAACTGTACGTCTAAATCTTCTGAGTTTTCTTCTTTAGCTGGTTCTATTCCATCGATTTCTTCAACATCAAGATTTTCTTCTTGTTGTTGTTTTTGTTCTTCTGGTTCTTCATCAATATCCAAATTTATTTCTTTAAATTCATATGTAGTCATGTCGTTTACATCTGGTTGCAATGACTCTTTAGAGCTTTCTTCTTCAAATTTCAACTCATTTTCGTCACTGTTAGGTTGTGTAATATAATCATCTGATGACTTAATGTCTTCAGTTGTAGTTTCTTCAGTGTTATCTTCCGGCTCTTCATCGATTTGATTATTTTTAATAAAAGATGCCTGTTTTTTGAAAAATTCGTCTTGTTGTTTAATTTGAGATTTTTCTTCTTCAGATTGAATATTTTGTAGTTCTTGTTCTCTTTTTTCTCTTAAAGCTTTTTCAAATTGTTTTTTCTTTTGAAGCTTCTTTTCTCGCTCTTTTCTAATTTCAGAAACAATTTGAGAAGCGTATATATTTTCAATATTTATAGTATTGTCCGTCTTTGAATAAGTGGGCGTATCACGTACCACTTCACTATTGCTACTTTGATTATCAGTGCTCTCATATCCGTTACTATCTTTGTTATCTTCTTCTTTGATGTTAGAAGTATCAGGTGTAGAAGGTTCTTTTAAACCACTGTTTGGAACATCTTTTTGTTTTCTCATTCCAAATATAGCAGAAGGCACTTCTGAAGCGTGAAACTTAGGTTGATTTAAAGAAGATAATCTTCGATTGAAAGCATCGTCTTCTTTATCATGAACAGATTTCTTTTTGAAAACTGAAGAATATTGTTCAGTGCTAGAAGGTCTTGTTAAACGTTTGTTCTCATAAACACCCTTGTCTTTTTTAGGTTGTGGTTCAGAGGGTGCTTCTTCTCCGTCATGACTTCTTCTGCGACGCCTTCTTCTATTTGTTGGATATGACGCTTCATTTTCATTATAAAATCGCTCATCATAGTAGTTATATTCTTGTTGTGAATCATGCTCTTGATCAGAATTTTGTTCAGTCTCTGTTTCAGTTTCAGCGTCAACATCCATATCTATTGGAAATCTAAATTTACCTCTTGGTCTTTTATAAATTTCTTCGTTTACTTCTTCATCTTCTGAACCATGGTCAAAAGAAATATTTTCATTTTCTTTTTCTTTATTTTTTTGTTTATTTTTAGACTGACCGAATATATCATCAAACCAACTCATAGGTTCACTACCTTTCATCTTCAAAAAATGGTGTTCCTACAGTATAACTATCATCTAATACCATTATACCTTTTTCTTTCGGAGCACCTTCTAAATCTAGCTCTTTCATAGAACAAACCATGCCACTTGAAGGAACGCCACGTAATTCTGCGTCTTTAATAATCATACCACTTGGCATAACTGCTCCTACTTTAGCTACGACTACTTTTTGATCTTGCTCTATATTTGGAGCTCCGCATACAATTTGTAATGTTTCGTTTCCAACATCGATTTTACATACAGATAATTTATCTGCATCCGGATGTTTAGATTTTTCTTTAACAAACCCTACTACAAATTTAGGTGATAAATCAACTTCTAATTTATAGTTGATATTATTCTTTTCTAGTAAATCTTGAATACTACTAACATGTTTTTCTTCAGTTTTGATATTTCCATTTCCTTCAATTTGAACATATTTAGAAGCATTAAAAATATTAAAACCAACAATGTTGCCATCGCTTTTTATAATTGTAATATCATTTTGATTTTCATATTCCAAATTTTCTGTTGATGGTTCTAATGAAACTAACAATACATCCCCAATACCATTTTTATTATAAAATAAATTCATAATTATAACTCCTTATCATTTCTTTTCATTATTTTTCATATTTTTAAATATTTCTCTATTTTTTTCTAATCTTTCTATTACTTCTTTATTTCTTTTACGTGAATGATTTTTACCTAATATAAATATAGGTTCTAATGGTTCATCCGGTTTGTAAGAGAATGACAGCGAAGTTATAGGCACTAAACCATTTTGGAAGAAATGCATATTCATTTGCGCTACCACATCATAGCCTATTTCATTTTTGATGTCACAAATAACCAACACATCTTGATGAGGTGTTGCAAGAAGCATTTCTCCTTCGATATTTTGATAAACATCCTTAAGGAATGACTGATTTAAAATTCTAGAAGCATCATATCCATCATTTGTATTCACAAAATAAAATGTATTGCCTTGTACTTCATCAGATTTATATGATGTTTTTCTTTTTTTAATGTTAAATAAAGCTTGTTCTTTTATTTGATTATGAGACATATTTAGTTCTTCTAACATAGATTCATCGATTAATCTATAAGTGTTGCCTAAATCCAACGCATAATAAATGTTTGTTTCGGCTGTATGTTCATCTATTATAAATGGAGTACCTTCTTTAGTTTCTTTATGGAAACTTGTAGATCTAATTACAGGTAATATTTCTATTTTGCTGATTTCCTTAGTAGATTCATCTTGCATTGCATGAATTGTTTCAGTTACATAATAAACAATTTCATCTACAATTTTATCTCCACTATTTTTATACTTTGCAATAATTGGTGAAATTTTTACTGATAAACCTTTTTGGTTATCTTTACGTTCAATTCTTAAACTTTCATCTTCTCTATCAAACTTGAAATTAGCATCTAATGATTTCAAGCGTTCTTTTAGTAAATCTCTCATTTGAAAGACATTCATACATAACACTCCTATTTTTATACCTTTATCTAGTTTACAACAAATTAGCGCCATGTTACAGTGATAAACTTATTTAAATCAATGAAAAAAGTAGGTTTCGAGAAATAAAATCAACTTTTATTTCAACCTACTTTTTTTCAATTTATTTCTTCAATCCTTCTATAAATTCACTTATTTGTTCTATAGTTTTTCTTTCTTTTCCAACATATCTTCCTAGTTCTTTTTGATTATCAAATGCTACAAAACTCGGAATACCCATCACACCAACTTCTTGGCATAATTCAATAAATTCATCTCTATCTACCGAGACGAACTGATAATCATTGTATTTTTGTTCTAATGCCGGTAAATCTGGGTCAATAAAATGGCAATCAGGACACCATGAAGCCGTGAACATGAAAACGGTTGGGTCATTTGTTAATTGATTAAATTCTTCTATTGATGTTAATTGTTTCATTTTTTTACACTTCCTATCATAATTGTTTGTTGTCCACCTTTAATCATATGATATCTTTTCAGTATATGATAAACAAATAAACTGACTACAGCCGGTAATAAGAAATGGAAGAATAGAATTTGTAACCATACTTCTGTAGATGCGCCCATCGTTTGTATTGTCATAATTTGACCAACAAACCCACTTGAACCCATGCCAGCTCCAGCTGCATTATTTTCCATCGGCCAAAACACTGTCATTATTGGAGCTACTACAATACTGGCTACTACAGGTGGAATTAAAATAAATGGGTGTTTTAAGTAATTTGAAATTTGTAACTTACTTGTTCCAATTCCGTGTGCAATGATACCTGAAATACCATTATCTCTATATCCTGTTACTGCAAATCCTACCATGTGACAACATCCACCAATAGTGGCTGCTGCTGCGGCTGTTCCACTCAAACCTAACATTAAAGATAAAGCTGCACTAGAAATCGGACTAGATAAAGTCATTCCTACTAAGCAACTTACGAATATTCCCATCAATAAAGGCTGTTGTTCCGTGCTTATTTGGATCCAATTTCCTAAGTGTTTCATAAACGCATCTATAAATGGTGCGATAAATTTCGCAATACAAACACCTACTAATAATGTCAAAATTGGAGACAAAATAATATCTATTTTAGTTTTCCCTGAATATACTTTTCCTAATTCACTTGCAAAGACTGAAGATAAATAACTGCCAACCGCCCCTCCTTGTTCGTAACCATACATACCAGTTACCACTGTTGCAAAAATGATGAGCGGCGAGGCACCTAAACCATAACTAACAGCTACCCCTACCCCAGCTCCAGTTAAATTTTGTGCTAACTTTCCTATTTCAATCATTATTGATGTATCAAAATATGTATTCAATGTACGGCCAAGTGTTTCAATTATAAGCCCTACAATTAAAGTACTAAATAAACCTAAAGCCATATAACTTAATCCATCTATAATCGTTCTACTAAAAAAAGATTTTATTTTGATCATTATTCACACTCCTTAAAAAAGATTATACTATAAAAAACACATATCATTATTAAATTTAATATTAATAACGACATGTGTCTTATATAATTAACCTTAATAATAGCAAGATATGGAATTTAACTATCTGCTAGTTTATTTAAATTCTAATTATATTTTAAATGTTCGATTTTTTCTTTATTAATGTCTTGAACAATTTCTACTAATAATTGTTTAGCATTTAAATAATCTCTAACATCATATATCGCTTTACTTGTATGAATATAACGTGCACAAACACCAATAACTGCAGTTGGTATACCTGTTAATGCTTTATGAATCTCACCGCCATCTGTACCTCCCGGTGATTGGAAATATTGATGATTAATATCTTTTTCTTCAACTATATTAATTAAATAGTCTCTCATTCTTTCAGATAAAATCATAGTTCTATCAAGAATTCTTATTAACACACCTTCACCTAGTGCTCCAGATAATCCGATATGACCTTTCATATCATTGGCAGGTGAACAGTCTACTACTAAGGCTAAGTCAGGTTCTATTAAGTTAACACTTGCTGAAGCACCGCGTAATCCAACCTCTTCTTGTACGTTAGCGCCTACATATAAATCAACATCTAAATCAATATCTTTAACTGCTTCTAATAATTCTAACCCAACTAAACATCCATATCTATTATCCCATGCTTTAGCTAAAATTCTGTTTTCAGTGAGTTGCTCTAGATTTGTTCTAGGTACAATTGTATCTCCAATATTGATTCCCATATCTTTAAGTTGTTGCATATTTTCTGCTCCAACGTCTAACAACATATCTTCAATTGCAACACCAGATTCTTTACCAGTTCTAAAATGTTTCGGAATACTACCTACTACGCCATTGTAATATTGATTATCTCTTGTTTTTAATTGCAACGTTTGTGATAACCATACATCAGATGATACACCACCTAAAGGTGTGAATTTCAACATGCCTTCTTTTGTCATTTCTGTTACCATAAATCCAATTTCATCCATATGGGCTGCAACTAAAACTTTTGGTGCATTTTCTTTTTTAGATTTTTTTACACCATAAATACTCCCCATATTATCTCCGATTATTTCGTCAACAAAAGGTTTCATTTGTTCTTTTAAATATTCACGAGCTTCACCTTCAAAGCCAGGTACAGCATGTAATTCAGTCAAAGTTCTCATTCTATTTATTGTTTCTTGTCCAATTTGTGTCATAATGATTCTCCTTGCTAAAATTTTATCTATCATTCTTTCTTTATGGTACACTAGATTTAAGTTAAAGGAGGCATGGTCATGCAAAATAATAAGTTGCGACTAGTCATGTTATTGTTTTCAATTTTTACTGGTATAGGGATTCTTACAGCATTAATTTACTTTAAACAATTTAAACATTACAGCTGCGAAGAAATTTTAAAACAAGTAAAAAGCCAATTTAATGACGTTGAAGGTTCTTACATTTTACATATCCCAAAGACCTACCAAAAGTTTGGTATTGAAACTAAAGTAGTTCATGGTGGAATAACAATTAACAAAAATGGTAGCCCAGTCCATTACGAATTTATTGCCGATGCTTTCAACGGTCAAGTTATAGACATTTATGAAATTTAATTTTCAAAGAAAACATAACGTACATTTTTTGTACGTTATGTTTTCTTTATTCTATTTCATCGTTGTCTAAAGCGTTAAATGATTGTTTAATAGCTTCTAATCCACCAATTAATTTATCTTCACTACATGCTACATTAAGTCTATAGTGATGACTTTCATCAAGCTCATATGAATTTCCAATACCAGTCGCGATTTTACCAACAGACTGTAACGCTTTTTGTACTTTTTCCTCACTATAACCACTATTCGAGAAATCAATCCATGCTAAATATGTCGATTCAGGCTTAATGAAACTTAATTGATCTGACATTTCATTATCTACGAATTCTTTTAAAATTCTCATATTTCGTTCTATATGATCGTTTAATTGATCAACCCACTCTTCAGCTTGGTTATATGCAACTTTTACCGCCTCTACCGCTAAAGTATTTGCAGCTGCAAGTCCATAATAAGTTCCTAGTTTTCTATTAAATTGCATTGTAAAATAGCGATGTTTTGTAATCATATAGCTACTTGCTAAACTAGCTAAGTTAAATGTCTTTCCTAAGCCTGTTACCACTAAAATTGGAGAATCTAACTGCATAAGATTTGCCATAGAATAAAAGCCGTTTTCACTTCTTACAAAATCCATATGAATTTCATCAGAAACTATAAACACATCATGTCTCTCACATATTTCTTTTATTTGCTCACATTCTTCTTTAGTCCAAACTTTACCTGTTGGATTGTGAGGATTACAAAATACTAAAACTTTCACATCTTCCCTAGAAGCTACTTTTTCAAATTGTTCTACGTCTAATTTATAGCCTTCATCAGTTTGGATAAGAGGAGATTCAACTACCTCTCTTTTATTTCCTTCTATAAGGTTAAGAAAAGCATTATAAGATGGTGTATGAATAAGAACACCTTCGCCTTCTTTCGTAAATTCACGAATCACTTCTGTGACTGTGAATAATATACTTGGCACATAGTATATATCATTTTTTTGAACGTTAACGCTGAATCTTTTTTTATACCAATTTTTAATCGCATTTAAATATTCATCTTGTTTCCACACTAAATAACCAAAATGTGCTTGATCTAATTTATTTTTCAAATGTTCTATAATAAATTCGGGCGTTTTAATATCCATATCAGCTATCCAAAATGGTTCTAAATTCTCGTAATCATATACTTTTTGTTGTCCGTCATAAGCAACTGTAGCTGTACCTCTTCTATCGATAACTTCATCAAAATTATACTTCAATTAGCTCATCCCTTCTGATATCGTTTTTAATTTTTCTCGTTTCATCATCAATCTTAACTGCAAAATGATTAATATCGTGATAAAACAAGAACCAATAATTTTCTTTTATATATTTTTGTATTAATCTTTCTTTAGCATTAATAGAATCCATAGGATAATCGTCATATGCTGTAACCCAAAGTGGATTTAAGTGTGCAAATGTTGGAAATATATCTGCCATATGAACTGCTTTTTCCCCATTGCTTTCAATTTCAATAACTGAATGTCCCGCGCTATGGCCTCCTGTATGTTTCATCGTTATACCAGGTATAACTTCAAATTCATCTTTGAATGTAACAACTTGATGTTCAATATTTTTATGGTTTTCTTCCCAATAAGTAGACTTACTTCTAATATTAGGAGCTCTCATTTCATTCCACTCTATTTGCGAAGTGTATATGACAGCATTTTTAAATACAGATTGACCATCCGGCGTTGTTAGCCCACAGGCATGATCAAAGTGCATATGTGACATAATTACAATATCTATATCATCAACTGTTAAGTTAAATTGTTCTAAAGAACCATGTATATCACTTTCATATGTAGCTCCATAATTACGTTTTTGTTTTTCAGTAAATTTTCCATTACCCACACCAGTATCAATAATCATATTATGATTATTATTTTGTATTAAAATAGGATGACATACTAGTGGTATTTGATTGCGTTCATTACACGGATACTTCTTCGTCCATAATGGTCTTGGTACAACACCAAACATGGCTCCACCGTCCATATTCGTAATACCACCTTGTAATGGATATAAATTGAATTCTCCAATATTAAACAATATATTCCCCTCCATTCATTATTATTATTTTATCATTTATTATTATAATGAACACCCATCAAGGTTTAGATAAATATGTTTTGTGATGGTAAAAGAGTAGTTGTGAGTGCTATGTTGCACGTCGACCGCGTCTTGCAACTTTCGGGAGCGCTATGTTGCTCATGGACATCGTCTTGCTACATTCGGGGGTGGTATGTTGCACGTCGACCGAGTCTTGCTACATTCGGAAGCGCTATGTTGCACGTGGACCCCGTCTTGCTACATTCGGGGGTGGTATGTTGCACGTCGACCGAGTCTTGCTACATTCGGGGGTGGTATGTTGCACGTCGACCGCGTCTTGCAACTTTCGGGAGCGCTATGTTGCACGTCGACCGCGTCTTGCAACTTTCGGGAGCGCTATGTTGCACGTGGACCCCGTCTTGCTACATCCGGGAGCGCTATGTTGCACGTCGACCTTCTCTTGCTACATTCGGGGGCGCTATGTTGCACATGGACATCGTCTTGCTACATTTCGAAACTGTACTTCGGCTTTTAATACAATTTTAAAGTTTTAAGTAATACTTTCTTGGCTTGCCTTCAATAATTTCAAAATATTTATTACAAATTCTTCTCAGTGTGTGTTTATTATTAGTACTACACCATCTTTCTGCATCTTGTAATGTAAATGGTTCGCCTTTACAAATAAACAGTTCTTTTAAGTTATACAAATATATACTTCTTCTACTAAACTTATTTGAGCAGATAGTACAACATACACTTTTCTTCTTCTCGCTTATGTTTAGTTTATCAACGCTTTTACAATACGGGCACTTCAAGCCATGTTTAATATCATCAAATGGGACTCTCTTATTATTTTGATATATGTCAGAAAAAGTATTCTTTTCTTCTTCAATTATTTTTAAAATTCTATGATTTTCTGCTGTTTTATAATTTTTGAACAATCTTTGGATTTTATGTAATTCAGTTGGTAATAGAACTTCATATTGGGGCGGTATTTGGGATTTTAAAGTAAAAGTGGGATTAGTGAAGATTAGTATAGTCTTTATTTCTCTATTAATTTCACATTTCTTTAAAAGCAGTTTTAATTCATTATTAGCTCGATATAACTGTTGAAATGGTGTATAAAACATACTTCCATAATCATTTATAAATTGGTCGTTTTTTATATAGTAATCACCACTATAATTTTTTATTTCAAAGTGATAAACATAATCATCAGAAACGACTAAAAAATCTATTTGTACTCTATTATTTATATTAAGTTCAATATTGTAGAGAAATGGTAAATGATTAATTAGTTTTAGTTTTTGATAAATAATTGCTTCGCCTTCTAGTCCCTTCAAAAAAGTAGCCATTTGACTATCAGGTGAACTTTTATCAATTCTATTAGTTAAAGAAGTAAAATATATTATATTTTGCATCGGCAAACCTCCAATATTTTTTATATAATTATAAACGCTTTTTATTATATAGAAAAGAAAAAAAGGACGAGACATAAGTATCTTAAAAAATTAAAAATAGCTGGTATTGTATAACTCTGACGATTTTGTAAAGTGCTGACGCCCGGGGAATAGTATGCGTGAGAGACTACAGGCTCGAGCCATACCCCAGGCAAGCATGCACGAACAAAATCGTTAAATTTTATAAAAAATAAGCATATCACTTTTAAACTGAAATAATCAGTTAAGTGATATGCTTATTTATTCTGAGTCAGGATTTATATCCCAAGCTCTTTAACTACATTATTTAAAACTTGCTTCCATACGATAGATTCTAAATCCTCTGTTTGAGAATTTGTCTTCATATTCTGTGCGTATGTTCTCTTCTGGTTCATTCTCATGTAAGTTTAAATTGATTAAGTCGAATGTCATTCCGAAGGCTGACATACTTTCTAAACTATATTCGAACAATCCTTGGTTATCTGTTTTAAAGTGGATTTGTCCGTCTTTCTTTAATATATGTCGATAGATTTCTAAAAACGATGAAAACGTTAATCTACGTTTTGTGTGACGTGTTTTCGGCCATGGATCAGAAAAGTTTAAATAAATTCTCGATACTTCATTTTCTACAAAGTACTCTGTAAGTAATTTAGCATCTTGATTAATCAACTTAATATTCTCAAGTTCTAATTCTTTTACTTTTTCTAATACTCGAACCATGACGTTTTTGTCTCTTTCTATTGCAACATAATTAATTTCTGGATGACGTCTTGCCATTTCAGTTATAAACCTACCCATACCTGTACCAACTTCGATGTGTATTGGTTGGTCTTTTTCAAACCATTCAGCCATTTTATACTGCTGATTCAAATCAACATCAACAATTTGGGGATGACTTTTTAAGAAATCATCTGCCCAAGGTTTATTTCTCATTCTCATTCAAAGTAACTCCTTATATAAATACATTTCGATTCATGACTTCACTTAAGAAATTCAACCAATCATTCATATCATTATAGCGTTTTTTCTCTTCGTACCACTCAACCATAGCAATAGCCTGTATAAGCGTATACCATTTCATTCTTTTCTTTAAGTCATGTGTATCATTAATACCATACTTACTTAACCAATCAACCCAATCTTTTTCATCAACATAAGTATACAATATCATACCTATATCTATAGCAGGGTCAGCAATCATCGCGCCTTCCCAATCTACTAAGTATAATTCGTCTTGATCAGATAAAAGCCAATTATTATGATTCACATCGCCATGAATAACAGTATAGAAGCGACTATCTAGCATTGGCATATTTTCTTCTAAATATAGCAACGCTTTTCTAACAGTTCTATTCGCTAATACGTGCCTAGATAAAGAACTATTAATTTTATTAAATAATAACTCTGGGTGCATAGGTTTCATTTCCATACGCTTTAACATATTAAGTAATTGTTTTGAAGAATGTATTTTTTTAAGAAGTTTGGCAACGCGGTTAGAATTCATTTCATCTTGGACTAACTCTCGACCATTTTTCCAATGTTGTGCAGTTACAACTTCTCCAGTTTCAATTCTTTTTGTCCAAACTAATTTTGGTACAATCCCTTCAGCTGACAAAGCTGTTAAGAAGGGGCTTGAATTTCTTTTTAGGAAGAGTTTGCGGCCGTCTTGTTCTGCCATATATGCTTCACCAGATGCCCCACCTGCTGAGTCTAATGTCCATCCTAATTGATAAAAATGTTCCAACCTATCCACCTCACTTTCAGAAAAAGAAAAAGACTCATGAACATCAATTTTCAAGAGTCATTACTTAATCTTAAAAAACCCGTTTATTTTTTGTCATTTTAGTGCGCTTGATTTAAATTTTATTATTTTTCTGTGCAGATTTCAACCACATAAATGAAAACTTTGGGGTATTTTGAACCTATTCAGATACAAAATATCTATAAAGTTCAGTATTTACGTGGTTTACACTATATTAATAAATTACACTAAAATATTTTTTCTATGTTTGACTCTATATAATTGTTAAACGATTTTTGTAATTCTTTTGTAATTTTACCTACTGTACCATCAGAAATGAATGTGTCATCCACTTGAATTACCGGCATAACTTCAATTGAAGTACTTGAAACTATAACTTCATCAGCACTTTTCAAAAATTCTACATCAAAAGATTCCTCAACAAATGGTATATTCAATTCGTTAGCTATCTCATTGATAACTCTTCTTGTAATACCATTTAAAATTAAATTATTCGCTGGGTGTGTATATATTTTACTGTCTTTTACAGCAAAAACATTGCTAGAACTTCCTTCTGTTACAATTCCATCTCTATGCATGATAGCTTCTCCAGCATCACTTTGAGTTGCTTTCTCTTTAGCTAAGACATTACCAAGTAAATTCAAGCTTTTAATATCACATCTAAGCCATCTAATATCATCTACAGTAATTGCTTTTATGCCATTTTCTAATTCATCGTATGGTCTTTCATAACTTTTAGAAAATGCTGAGAATACAGGTTTCGTGCTCGCTTCTGGGAAAGGATGATTTCTTGGTGCGACTCCTCGTGTTACTTGGATATATACGCCACCATTTTTGACGTTATTTTTTTCTGCCAATTCTTCAATTAATTCTGTTAAGCTTTTTACAGTATAATCTTCTAAATTTAAGCCGATTTCCTTTGCACTTCTGAATAAGCGTTCAAAGTGTTCTTTAGCTGTGAATGCATTACCATCATAGATGCGTATATATTCGTATATACCATCGCCGAAATTATAACCTCTATCAGTATAACTAACCTTGCCTTCTGATTCATCTACAAATTCATCATTAATATATACAAATGTCACTCTACATCATCCTTTACACAAATATTATATATAGCTTCTAAATAAATAGCAGTTGCATCAAATAATTGTTTTTTTGTAATATATTCATTTTTTTGATGCATTAAATCTTCTGATTCTTTAAACATTGCTCCAAATGCAACGCCTTTATCTAGATTGCGAGCATAAGTGCCTCCACCAATTGTAAACGGCTCTGATAAGTCTTTAGTTTGGTTGCGGTATGCAGACAATAATTTATCGATAAACGGATCATTCTTATCTACATAATGAGGTTCCTGATGTTTATCCATATCTATTTCAAATCCTCTATCCGCAATTTCTTCAGTAAATCGTGTTAAAGATTGTTCAAAGTTGAAACCTTCTGGATATCTCAAATTAATACCAAATTGTCCACCATCAACATCAGTATAACTCATTATTCCAGTATTAGTAGTTACTTCTCCCATTTCTTCAGTCGCAAATTTCATACCCATTTTTTCACCATTTGGCGAATTTACTAAATAATCATTGGCAAATTTCACATATGAATTTGCATATTTATCTAAATTTAAATTGTTTAAAAATTGTATTAAAAGTAAGCCTGCGTTAATACCTTGTGATGGATCCATACCATGAGCCGATTTACCATGAACAGTTAAATTCAAGAAACCTTCATCTATTGAAGTTTCGCCTTCAATTTCATTCTCTTCTAAAAATGTTTCGAAATTTTGAACAACGTTTGTCATTTGTTCTTTAATTAAAAGTTTGGCTTGAGCAGTATCAGGTACCATGTTAAAACGTTCACCCGAGAAGAATGCTTTTAATTCAACTTCAGGCTCATCATCGTCTTCTTCATAACCAGATTGTAAAATATTAAAAGTGACGATTCCCTTTTCACCATAAATTAATGGAAACTCTGCATCAGGAGCGAAACCGATTGTAGGCATTTCTTCAGTTTCAAAATACCTATCAGTACACTGCCAATCAGATTCCTCATCTGTTCCTACAATGATATGTATTCGTTTTTTCCAATCTACTTTCATATCTTCTAATATTTTTACAGCGTAGTAAGCTGCAATTGTAGGACCTTTATCATCTAAAGTACCTCTAGCGATAATAGTATCTTCTGTTTCTACTGGGTCAAATGGATCTGTGTCCCAACCGGCACCTGCTGGTACTACGTCTACATGACATAAAACTCCTAATAAGTCATCACCTTTACCCGCTTCGATTCTTCCGACTATGTTTTCAATATCTTTATAACTAAACCCATCTCTTTCTCCGAGTTTATACATGTAATTCAGTGCTTTTTTCGGACCTGGGCCAACTGGTTCATCAACATTACTTTCTGCATCATTTCTTACACTTTCAATGCTTAATAAACCTTTTAAGTCTTCAACAATATCTTTTTCATATTCTTTAACTTTATTTCTCCACATCGGAAATCATCTCTTTCTTACTTGAATAGTTATCTATATGATACATGAAAATTTTAAAAATATGAAATAGAAATACCAAAAATTCTTAAGTTTTTTAACTACTTATTATTTCCTTATACATACGACTATAGTCGTGTGTATTTAACATTTTTATTTCCCAAATTTTTATCGACCTTATAGAGTAAAAAAGACCGACAAAACTGTCGGTCTTAAAATAAATTATTATTTTTTTAAATCTTCTTCAGTCACAATTCTTAAATTTCCGTTTGCTGTTCCACCTTCATCATCGAATTTAGCTTCACGTAAATCAGTGTTATCACTATCATCTTTTTTCAAACGTGATTTTGCATCTGAAGCGTAGCCTTTAGGATTTTCTTTAGCTTTTTTCAATTCTGTTTTAGCTTTTTCTTTATAAGACTCTGGATCTTCTTTGTATTTAGAATATTCGTTTTGTGCCTTATCTTTTATTTCAGACGCTCTTTCTTTTGCTGATGCTTTATAATTTTCAGGGTCTTCTTTATATTTATCATATTCATTTTTTAGCTTATCTCTGTTTTCTTTTTTAGATAATACTACTGCTGCTGCAGTTCCCCCTAATACAACTAATGTTCTAAATAATCCTGCTTTTTTAGCCATTTTATATCCACCTCTATTTATTTAATAATACTAGTTTACCCAACACAGTATTTTTCAAACATATAATTATTCTTATAATCCTAATAATTTAAAATCTTCTTCAAGTAAATGTCTATATTCACCTAAAGCTAATTCTTCATCCAAGTTCAAATTATTTATTTGAATTCGTTTTAAATACGTAACTTCACAATCAATTGAATGAAACATTCTTTTCACTTGATGAAATTTACCTTCATAAATCGTCACATATGCTTTTGATTGAACATCATCTTCTATAATTTCTAATTCGCTTGGAGATGAAGTGAAGTCACCTAGATCTATTCCATTTTTAAAAATTCCAATCGCTTCTTCTTTTATATGACCATCAACTTCAACATAATATTTTTTTGGCACTTTATGTTTAGGATTCATTAGTTGATGAGAAAATTTCCCGTCATTTGTTAGTAATAATAACCCTTCTGTGTCTTTATCTAATCGTCCAACTGGGAATAAATCCATATGCATATATTCTGGAACGATATCGATAACTGTTTCGTGCTCATCATCTTCAGTCGCTGATATAAATCCTGCTGGCTTGTTCATCATTAAATAAACAACTGGTTCGTATTCTATAGGTATTTCATCAAAAACGACAATATCTTCTTCTGGATTAATATGAATATCTGGTTTTTTAACCAGTTCATCATTAACAGTTACTAAATTTTGTTTTACAAATTTTTTAACTTCTTTTCGAGTTCCAATTCCAGCATTAGCTAAAAATTTATCTAGTCTCATTTCTACACCCACTTAATTTTACGTCTTATTTTAGCAGTTAAATCACCAAAGAATTCATCAGCTAAACGAGAACGCATTGTTAAATAACCATATACAATCATACCAACTAGAGCACCTACTATTAATACTATTAAAGCACCCAATTTCGATGTTGGATCAATAATTAATGAAATAATAAAGTAACTTAATTCTACGAACAACATCATGATAATTGTATAAAATAGAATTCTCAATGTATGTTGAATTGTTACATTAAACTTATAATTAGCATGTTTCCAAAGAACATAACAATTTAATGCTACTGCGATCAATAGTGCAATTGCAGTACCTAATACTGCTCCTAAAGTATTAAAAGCAATAATTAAAGGTAAATTGATGATTGCTTTAACGCCTAATGCGCCAATCACTATCCATACTGTTAATGCTTGTTTATCAATACCTTGAAGCATCGATGCTGTTACTGATAATAACGCTATTAATATACTAACTGGCGCATACCAGAATAGAATTTCTGTACCCATTGGACTATAACTATAAAACACATTGTACAATGGTTGTGCTAATACCATAATACCTAATGAAGCTGGAACAGTTAAATATAGTAGTACTCCTAATGATTTTCTTATTTGTATATGCATTTCATCAATTCTTCCTGAATTGTAAGTGTTAGTAATAAACGGTACTAAACTTACAGCGAAACCTGCCGCTAATGAAGTAGGAATCATTACAATTTTATTAGTAGTCATGCTAAGCATTGTAAAATAAACATCGTGAAGAGAACTATTTACTCCACCTATAGCAAGTCCAGTATTATGTGTAAACTGGTCTATTAAATTTATGATTGGAAAACATAAACTTACAATTACAAATGGAATACTGTATTTGATGATTTCTTTATATATTTTGACATAAGAAACATCTATATCGCTCGTATCTTGTGCAACTTCTGCTTTAATTAAATGTCTACGTTTTATCCAGTAATATAATAACGTTAATAGGGCAACAATCGCACCTATCCCAGCTGCAAAAGTAGCAACTTGGTTCGCTACTAACACTGAACCATCCATTACATATAAAACAATGTAACTTCCACCTAAAATAAATGCAATTCGAGCAATTTGTTCAGTCACTTCAGAAACTGCAGTAGGACCCATTGAGTTGAAGCCTTGGAAAATACCTCTCCAAGTTGCTAATAAAGGAATAAAAAGAACAACAAAACTAATAGTACGAATTACATTAGTAATATCTTCAACTTTCCATCCACCTTCTATACCACCTTTGTTTGCTAATGTTAATTGAGCTATCGTTGGTGATAAGAAGAACAGTAATAAGAATCCAATTAAACCAGTAATAGACATTACTATAAAACTCGACCGGTATAATTTTTGACTTACTTTATAAGCACCTAATGCGTTATATTTAGATACATATTTAGCAGCTGCTAATGGTACACCAGCAGTTGCGATTGTTATCATGATTGTGTATGGTTGATAAGCATATGTAAATGGTGCAAGATTTTTTTCATCGCCGATTATAGCGTAAAAAGGAATTAAGTATAAAATACCTAATATTTTTGTAATTAAAATACTAGCTGTGAGTAAAAATGTCCCTCTCACAAGCGCTTTACTCTCTGACATATTTTCATCCCTATCTCAATTTACTTTTAAATTTAATAATAACAGGTTTATTTCTATTGTACTACTTTTTTTAAAAACCATTATTCGTTAAAATATCATTACATAAATCTTTGGAGGTAACTTATGTATCATACAATTATAATAGGCGCAGGACCAAGTGGTTTAATGGCTGCCTACAGTGCCAGTAAAGATGGTCAAAGCGTTCTATTAATAGAAAAGAAAAAAGGCCTCGGCCGAAAACTTCGTATATCTGGTGGTGGGAGATGTAACGTTACAAATCGACTCCCATACGAAGAGATAATAAAAAACATTCCAGGAAACGGAAAGTTTTTATACAGCCCATTTTCGACTTTTGATAATGAATCTATTATTGATTTCTTCGAATCTCGTGATGTAAACCTTAAAGAAGAAGATCATGGACGCATGTTCCCTGTTTCAAATAGAGCACAAGATGTAGTCGATGCACTCGTAAAAGCCATTAAAGATAACGGCGTTGAAATTCGCCAAGAAACTACAGTATCATCAATCGAAAGTGAAAATCAACAAATAACTGGTGTAACATTACAAAATGGTACTTTCATACCTTCACAAACAGTTATTATAGCATCCGGTGGTTGTAGCGTCCCACATACAGGTTCAACTGGAGATGGCTACAAATTTGCTGAACAACTTGGACATACTATAACTGAATTATTCCCAACTGAAGTACCTATTAAATCAAGTGAGCCATTCATTAAAAATAAAATATTACAAGGTCTCAGTTTACAAGACATAGGGCTTTCCGTTCTAAAGAAAAATGGAAAACCAAGAATTACACATCAAATGGATATGTTGTTTACCCACTTCGGTGTTTCAGGACCAGCCGCATTAAGATGTAGCCAGTTCGTATATAAAGAACAAAAATCACAAAAGAAACAAGAGATTAAAATGGCTATTGATGCCTTTCCAGAAATAAAACAACATGATTTAGAACAACAAATTATAAAAAAATTAAAAGACGAACCAAATAAAGCTATTAAAAATGCGTTAAAAGGTTTAATACAGGAACGTTATCTGCATTTTCTATTAGAACAGTCAGATATAAATTTAGATGTAACTTATCACAATTTATCACAACAATCTATCAAGACTTTCGTAGAAAACTTAAAAGCATTCACTTTTACTGTTAACGGAACTTTACCAATCGATAAAGCATTCGTTACTGGTGGTGGCGTAAATATAAAAGAAATCGAACCAAATAAGATGCATTCAAAAATTTGTTCTGGCTTATTCTTCTCAGGTGAAGTGTTAGACATTCACGGTTATACAGGTGGATATAATATAACAAGTGCACTTGTTACTGGTTATGTTGCAGGGCATAACGCTTCGTTATATAAATCATAAGAAATATATCGCTAACGGACTTGTTTAATATTTCTTGCACGTTAGCGTTATACTCTCTTCATATTAATCATAAATAAATCAAGGGTAAGACATTATTAATGTCTTACCCCAGACTGTGGACAAACTGAACTTAAATTTATAAGTTCAGTTTGTTTTTTTGTATAGATTAATATTTTTCACTGAAATCATGATTAAACTACGTTTAATCTAGGCTATTTGTGGCTCTTTTACGAGCCACATTGCCAACTTTTTAAGATTCATGGCAGCACAAATAAGCGTGGTGTCCATGGAAACTTTTTTAATACCTCTATATCTAGTCCATCTCATACCATGCTGTTCTTTAGCATCACCAAATCGTCTTTCTACTGTTTGACTTCTTAGTTTATATGCTTTTTTAATGATAAGCTACCCAAAGTGTCCACTGATCTTTTTCTATTATGGGAGAATCGTCTCCTACATATTTGGGAAATTGTGCTACAAATGATTTTAATTCTTGGTCTGATAATTCAAATAGAATACTACGACCTTTTCTAGATAAATAATCATGCTGTAAGGATTCTATCGTTGCATATGATTGTCTAATTTCATTAATTTTTAAAGTTTCAACATTATTAAATCCAACATCATACAATGCGTTTGTAACATCTACTTCTGAATGTCTTCTCTTTGAATCAAAATCACGAAGTCTTGGAAAATGTTCATATAAATAACCGCGTAGATTGGTTGAAGAAGCAGGAATCGCTAAATCTTCAATAGTTCGATCTTGAATAACAAATATGCTGCTATCTTTTAGAATACGCTTTGTTTCTAAAAAAGCTTTTTGTAAATCTTGAATATGATGAATCAGCGCTCTTGAAAGGATAAAATTCTGGGACTGGTTGGCTAAATGATTATTGAATATATCTCCAACTTCAAATTGTATATGGTTATTGTAAGCTTGTTTATTAGCTGATGCGATCATTACTTCAGATTGGTCTATACCTAAGACATGCTTGAATCCAAATTCACTTAATTGATTTGTATAAATGCCGCCACCACAACCAATGTCTAGTGCATCATCCATATCAATATTAGATTGTTTGATGATGCTACTTATCAAAGATACCCATTTATAATCAACCTTTCGTCCACTATACATATACTTATTATGCTCATCATTAAAAATATTATTCAAAATATCATCCCCTTTCCTTACACCATACACCTAAATGAATGGTTGTAATAATACTCATAACTTATGAATAGCTATAACAAGGTGTTAATTTCAATATGATAAAATATGAGTAATATGATTACGGAGTGGTGAGAATGGAGAATTGGGATTTATACGATGAAAATAGGCAGTTATTAAATGAAACGATGACAAGAGGAAATGAAGTGCCTGCTAATCGATATCATCTTGTGATTCATGTATGTATTATTAATAAACAAGGACAATTACTAATACAAAAAAGAAGATATGACAAACAAGGATGGCCAGGTAAGTGGGACTTTTCAGCAGGAGGTAGTGCTGTTCAAGGTGATACAAATAGAGATGCAGCAGAACGAGAAACATATGAAGAACTAGGTATTCAATTAGATTTAACTAATCGAAGGCCACATTTCACAATTAATTTTGAAGACGGATATGATGATTTTTTCATAGTGCATAAAGAGATAAATATAGAGAAATTAAGCTTTCCAACAGAAGAAGTACAAGAAGTAAAATGGGTTACTAAAGATGAATTATTAGACATGATTAAAGAAGGCTTATTTATTCCATATAGAAATAGTCTTATAGAATTCATTTTTGAAATGAATATCGGTTTAGGTACAATACGAGAGTATAGAAACAGTTTAGCTGTTTCTTTTCAGACTGTGGACAAACTGAACTTAAATTTATAAGTTCAGTTTGTTTTTTTGTATAGATTAATATTTTTCACTGAAATCATGATTAAACTACGTTTAATCTAGGTTACGAGCCACATTGCCAACTTTTTAAGATTCATGGCAGCACAAATAAGCGTGGTGTCCATGGAAACTTTTTTAATACCTCTATATCTAGTCCATCTCATACCATGCTGTTCTTTAGCATCACCAAATCGTCTTTCTACTGTTTGACTTCTTAGTTTATATGCTTTTTTAATTGTATCTACAAACCTTAAATCTTCGATTATATCTAAATCATCTTGCCATACATGTCTTCGAATTTCTCTAGTATAACTTCTATTTTCTGTACATTCATTTAGTAGTGGACATGATTTACATATAATAGGATTAGATTTGTATAATCTATGCCCAGTTGGCATAGTTCTTTTAAAAGTTAGTAATTCATCATTCGGACATATATAACTATCGTAATATTCATCATAAATAAATTCTTTAGATTTAAATATTCCTGGCTTTCCTTTTGGTCTTGTATATGGCATTGCAGGTACAATCGATTTCTCAAGTAAATAATGCGCATTGAATGGAGTTTTGTATCCGGAGTCTACTGCTAGTGTGATTGGCAACATATTTTTTTCTTCTAATCTTTCAACCATAGGTTTTAACTGTGTACTATCATGAACATTTCCAGGTGTGACATGTTGATCAATTTTAAAACCATTTTTATCTACACAACTATGTAAGCTATACGCAAATTGTTTTTCTCTTTCACCTTTAACATAATAGCCAGCTTCTGGATCAGTAGTACTGACTTTCTTATTTTTAAATTCCTCCTTTTTCTTATTTTTTATGGGCTTTTTTCCTTGCGCTAACCTCTGTTGATTAATTTCATTATTAAGTTCTTCTTGGAAATGTAATGTATCCTTTTTTACAATTTGATTAATATATTTATTTTTATTCGCATTAGCTTTGATATGTGTTGAATCAATGAATAACGTTGAGTGGTCAATTAAGTTATTTTTAATCGCAATTTCTAATATTCTTTCGAATATTAGTTCAAACAGGTCAGTATCATGGAAGCGTCTTGTATAATTTTTACTAAATGTACCATAATGAGGGACTTTATCAAGAAAGCTAAATCCTAAATACCAACGGTAAGCTACGTTAGTTTCAATTTCTTTAATAGTTTGTCTCATTGATTTTATGCCAAATAATCTTTGAATAAGTAAGATCTTAACTAAGATAACAGGATCAATAGAAGGACGTCCGTTATCTAAACAGTATTTATCTTCAACAAGTTCATAAACGAAGTTTAAATCTAATACTTTATCAACTTTTCTCAATAAATGATTTTTAGGTACTAACTCTGAAACAGAAATCATTTCATATTGGTCCCGTTTATTCTCGGATTTATTTAACATAGAATCAACTCCTAAATAAAATTTCAACTATATTATAAAATATATTGTTAATTTTTGGTATTTTTTAGTGCTGACTCCTGCGGGAACAGCATGATTCGAAGACTACAGGCTGAGAACATGCCCGCGGAAAGCATGCGCATAAAAAAAGTGCCGGCAAAGTCTAAGACTTTGTCGACACTCTGGGGTAAGACATTATTAATGTCTTACCCTTGATTTTCATAATAGATAATACTACAGCGTTTATTTAAACTCTTTTATTTTCAAGTCCTTCGTCGCCCCACGCATTCATGCCGCCTTCAACGTTCACAGCATCTATATCATGGTCGTTTAAATATTCTACAACTTTAGCGCTTCTAACGCCACCAGCACATACTATATAATATGTTTCATTCTCTTTAAAATGATTTAATTCGTTTGGTATTTCTCCCATTGGGATGTGTTTTGCACCAGGTATTACACCCATTGCTACTTCTTCGTCTTCTCTAACATCTACTATGTTAATAGGACTGCTTGAAGTTATTTTGTCTGCTAATTCTTTAATTGTTATTTCTTCCATTTTGATTACACTCCTCTTTTTAATTTGCTACAATATTAACCAATTTTTGAGGTACGGCAATCACTTTACGTACTGTTTTGCCTTCAATTGCTTGTTTCACTTTATCAATTTCTAAAGCAAACTGTTCCATTTCTTCTTTAGATAAATCTTTAGAAACTTTAGTTTTTTCTTTTAATTTACCATTAACTTGAATAACAATTTCTACTTCATTGTCTACAAGTAAAGAAGGATCAAATGTTGGCCATTCTTCATAAGCAATCGTATCGTCATGTCCTAATTTTGCCCATAGTTCTTCTGAAATATGAGGTGCTATAGGCGATAACATTTTCACAAAGCCTTCAACATAAGCTTTACTTAATTTATCTTGCTTATAACAATCATTGATAAACACCATCATCTGACTGATAGCTGTATTAAAGTTCAATGTATCGAAATCTTCAGTTACTTTTTTAACAGTTTGATTATAAACTTTATCTAATTCAGGTGTTTGTTCGTCTACTACCTTATCTGTAATTTGATTTTCTTCTGTTACAAGTAATCTCCAGATTCTATCCAAGAAACGACGTGAACCATCTAAACCATTTTCACTCCAAGCGATTGCCGCATCTAAAGGTCCCATAAACATTTCATATAGACGCAATGTATCTGCACCGTGAGATTTAACGATATCATCCGGATTAACAACATTACCTTTAGATTTACTCATTTTCTCATTACCTTCACCAAGTATCATGCCTTGGTTATATAATTTTTGGAATGGTTCTTTAGTTGGAACTACACCGATATCGTAAAGAACTTTGTGCCAAAATCTTGAATATAATAAGTGTAACACTGCATGCTCTACTCCACCAATATATAAATCTACAGGCAACCAATGTTTTAGTTTTTCGGGATCTGCTAACATTTCATCATTGTGAGGGTCTATATATCTTAAATAATACCAACAACTACCAGCCCATTGTGGCATAGTATTCGTTTCGCGACGACCTTTCATACCTGTTTCTGGATCTACTACATTAATAAATTCATCAATATTAGCTAATGGTGATTCTCCTGTACCAGATGGTTTAACTTGGTCAGTTTCTGGTAATAACAACGGTAATTCTTCTTCAGGTACAGTGGTCATTGTGCCATCTTCCCAATGTATTACTGGAATTGGTTCACCCCAATAACGTTGACGACTGAATAACCAATCTCTTAATTTATAGCTAATTTTCTTCTCGCCGATACCTTTTTCTTCTAACATTTCAATTGCTTTAGGTACCGCTTCTTCTTGAGTTAGACCATTTAACTTGTCTGAATCTATCATTTTTCCATCTTCATCATATACAGTAACGATGTCTAAATTGAATTTTTCAGCAAATTCTCCATCTCTTTCATCGTGCGCTGGAACTGCCATAACAGCACCTGTACCATAACTAATTAATACATAATCAGCAATCCATATAGGCATTTTTTGACCTGTAAATGGATTAGTTGTAAATGCTCCAGTAAATACACCGCTTTTATCTTTTGCTAAATCTGTTCTTTCTAAGTCAGATTTACGAGAAGCTTCAAGTTTATATTGATCTACTGCCTCTTTTTCATCTTCAGTAGTAATTTTATCTACTAATGGATGTTCTGGTGATAACACTGCAAAAGTAGCACCAAATATTGTGTCTGGACGAGTTGTAAATACGTTAAATGATAAGTCTGTATCATCTATGTTAAAGGTTAATTCTGCACCTTCTGAACGACCAATCCAGTTTCTTTGCATATCTTTAATAGATTCAGGCCAATCTACGTCTTCTAAATCTTCTAGTAGTCTATCAGCATACTCAGTTATTTTTAATACCCATTGTCTCATTGGCTTACGTACTACTGGGTGTCCACCACGTTCTGACACACCATCGACAATTTCTTCGTTAGATAATACTGTACCTAAAGCTGGGCACCAGTTAACTGCTACTTCATCTACATATGCTAAACCTTTATTGTATAACTGAATAAAAATCCATTGAGTCCATTTATAATATTCTGGGTCTGTTGTATTGATTTCTCTATCCCAATCATAAGAAAAGCCAAGTTCTTGAATTTGTCTCTTGAACGTAGCTATGTTTTGAGCAGTAAATGCTTTAGGGTCATTACCAGTATCAATAGCGTATTGTTCTGCTGGTAAACCAAACGCATCCCACCCCATTGGATGTAAAACGTTATACCCTTGCATACGTTTATATCTTGAAATAATATCAGTCGCTGTATAACCTTCTGGATGTCCTACGTGTAATCCAGCTCCTGATGGATATGGGAACATATCTAAAGCATAAAATTTCTTTTGACCTAAATTGTCATTTGTTTTAAATGTTTTATTATTTTCCCAATAATTTTGCCATTTTTTCTCGATTTGTTGATGATTATAATTCATTAATTGTTCCTCCTGTAAAATAAAAAAAGCCACCCCAAACCATAGTTACAGTTGGGACGACTAAAATATAATGCCGCGGTACCACCCAGAATTCACTTAAAAAGTGCACTTCATTTATATGGTTTAAGATTGCTTTAATTTAATACTATCATCTGGTAAGTTCACTTAATGGATATCATCAGTTCCCACCACCACTGACTCTCTAAAGATTCGCATTAAAGTTACTACTCCTATACATTCTTAATATTATTCAATTTCTAAGGAATTTGCAAGTTTTATTTCATTTTATGCAACATTCCCCTTTTTTATTCCTTTGTCGTAAATTATTAAGAAATAATAACCAACAAGAATTAAGGCAATCATGCTAAAGAACATGACTTTCATATCAAATACATCTACGATAACACCACCCACTACAGGCCCAAAAGCTTTACCTACAGTTGAAGATGCATTTACAATACCTTGATATGCCCCCATGCGACCTTTAGGTGCAAGTTTATTCGCAATTGCCGGAACTGCTGGCCAAACAAACATTTCACCGAAAGTTAAAATAACCATACCTACAACGAACATCGTAAATTGTTCCGCCACACTTGTTACTAAATAACTAACTATAAAAATACCTAATCCAACACCCATTTGTAATTTTAAACGTTCTTTAAAACGATTAATAAATGGTGCGATTAATGGTTGTCCAGCTAATATTAACACGCCGTTGACAGTCCAAAGAAGACTATATTGCTTCAAGGAGATGCCTACTGATTGTGTATATGTCGCAATTGTCGTTTGCCATTGAACATAACCAATCCAACATAAACTAAACATCACACATAATAAAATCAGTGCTTTGAATTTCTTTTTATCTTTAACTTCTACAGCACTTGAAATACCCTCGTTATTTTTCACATTTACATTTAAATCTACATTATAATAACGTAAAGCTATAATAATGAATACAACATATAATAACAAATTAGCCATAAATATATATTTAAAGCTGAAGTCTGCTACAAAACCACCAGCTGCAGCACCAATAGAAACACCTAAATTTTGAGCTAAATAAATAGCATTAAATGTTGTTCTTCCTCCATTAGGCCAGCTTGCTGCAGCCATCGCATAAATTGCAGGTACGATTATGCCACCACCGAATCCTAGAATAACTAACCAGAAAGGATACCACGGCCAGTCATTTAAGAAATTTAAACCAACTAAACTTCCTATATTTATAATAGAAGCAAATATGATAGATCGAAAACCACCAATTTTATCAAATAAAGAACCGCCCAGTAAATTTCCGATTACGCTCCCAAATGCGTTAATCATTAATACAACACCGGCGGTACTTAAACTTTTATTTAATTCCTCATTCATATATATCGTATTTAAAGGCCACAAAAAACTAGCGCCCGTTATATTAATTGCCATTCCAATAATAAGCCACTTTACGATTTTTGGCATTTTCAAAGGGCATCACTCCCGTCAATTTTTTTCTCAATTTGAATAGTCTAAACCTTTTTCTGCAAAAGTTCAATATTATATGTTAAAATGCTTTAGATAAGTTTGTAGAACAGGATGTGAAATAAATTGACAGAACAATTCCGCTTTGCCTTTGATAACAAAAGATATCATACATGGAATTATCATTTAAAAAATAAATTTGGTGAAAAAATATTTAAAATAGCACTCGATGGTGGATTTGATTGTCCAAACCGAGATGGTACCGTTGCTCATGGTGGTTGTACTTTCTGTTCAGCTGCTGGTAGTGGTGACTTCGCTGGTAATAGAGCTGAACCAATTCATGTACAATTTAAAGAAATTAAAGATAAAATGCATGAAAAATGGTCTGAAGGTAAATATATCGCCTATTTCCAAGCTTTCACAAATACTCATGCCCCAGTCGAAGTGTTACGAGAAAAATACGAAGCAGCATTGTCTGAAAAAAATGTTGTAGGTTTATCTATAGCAACAAGACCAGATTGTCTACCTGATGATGTTGTTGAATATTTAGCTGAATTAAATGAACGTACATATTTATGGGTAGAATTAGGATTACAAACTGTGCATCAAGAAACTTCTGACCTTATAAATCGTGCACATGATATGAAATGCTACTATGAAGGTATAGAAAAATTAAGAAAACATAACATCAACATATGTACACATATTATTAATGGTTTACCCGGTGAAGATTATAATATGATGATGGAAACAGCTAAAGAAGTAGCTCAAATGGATGTACAAGGAATTAAGATTCACCTTCTACATTTATTAAAAGGTACGCCAATGGTTAAACAATATGAAAAAGGTATGCTTGAATTTATGACACAAGAGGATTATACAAATCTTGTTTGTGATCAGTTAGAAATTTTACCAGAAGAAATGATTATTCATAGAATCACTGGAGACGGCCCTATCGATTTAATGGTAGGTCCAATGTGGAGCGTTAATAAATGGGAAGTATTGAATTCTATAGACAATGAATTAAAAGCGCGTGGGACAATGCAAGGTTCAAAATTCATTAAAGCTGAGAGCGTTCAATCATGATTGTAGAAGGAATATTACCATTTGCTAGGCATTTAATTTCAAGTCATATAGATAAAAATAGTATCGTAGTTGATGCAACTTGCGGTAACGGAAATGATACATTATTTCTTGCCAATCAAGTAACAGAAGGACAAGTTTATGCTTTTGATATTCAAGAAGAAGCTATTAACAGCACAAAAGAAAAAACAAAAGAATATAACAATATTCAATATTACTTAGAAGGACATGAAAAAGCTGCCGATATCATTTCTGCAGAACATAATAGTATCGACGCATCTATCTTTAATTTAGGCTATTTACCTAAAGGAAATAAAAGCATCACAACAAACTCAAATACTACCATATCAGCTATTCAATCATTATTTGAATTAACTAAAAAGAATGGCATCATTGTACTTGTTGTTTATCCAGGACATCCAGAAGGACAAATCGAATCAAATGATGTATTAAACTTTGTTAAAAATATAGATCAAAATGAAGCACATGTATTAAACTATCAATTTATTAACCAAAAGAATAATCCTCCATATATTATAGGTATAGAAAAAAGAAATTAATAAGAGGGAGTGGGACAGAAATCTCATTTTAATAAATAGATTTCGTAGTCCCACCCCGGCAAGTATGACTAGGGTTGGAAAAAGCTTGATATAAGAGCATTTTCAATCCAGTCAGCTACTGCCAATATATTAAAAGAGCCCGAAACAAATTCATGTCCCGGACTCTTTTTACATTTTATAAATTAAATAAGTGGAAGTATATGTAGTTTCGTTTAGATATTACATGTATCAACTATAGATTTGAATTGCTCTTCAAACAAAGTTTGTCTTTTTTTAATTTCTTCACAAGCATATTTAATTAAGTCATTTTTATGCTCATCAAACTCTTGATTAACTTCTACGATAACTGTTCTTTCATCATCTTCCGGCCTTGTCTTTTTAATCCAACCTTTTTTAACTAAATTATTATATAACCTAGTTCTTTTATATGGTTTGATATCAATGTGTTCGTCCAATTCTTTTAAACTCATTGAACCTTTGTTCCATAAAACTACTAATGTTAAAAATTCTTCTTTTTCAATTTGAAATTTCTCTTCAATATTATCAAAAATATTATTTATATTTTTTTGAATATCATCTAATAAGATTAAGTCACTTATATCGCCCTCTTTATATCCCATAAGCTCTCCTCCAGTGTGTCATATAAATATAATATACCCACAATGATAGGTTTAAATCTTATTATGTATGATTATTATTTCTTATTCTTCATTTTCTATAAGTAAGCCTACATAATGAATTCGGTTATTCATAAATGATATCAAGTATCTCATGACATTTTCTCGTTCAGGCTCATTGTGTATTTCATGATTTAAACCATGCCAAGATTTATAATAAAGCTCATTTGTATTAATGTGTCTTGCTACTGATTTAATAGAATCTAAGTCAGCAATTTTATCTTCTGTACCTGACATCAATAGTAATGGAATAGATGATATATGTTGAAGATTTTCCATTGTCGTCTTCATCGTTTCTAAAATTGTCTTATACCAATGATAGCTAACTTTATTAAGCATTAAAGCATCATTATTTGTATCATCGATTACTTCTTTATTTCTAGTTAAACTTTCAATAGTAATTCCAGCGTCAAATTTTGCATCTTTTGCAACTGTACCGAAGCTAGAAGCTAAAAAGTTTCTTCTTGTCGAAATATTTTGTTGAAAAGCTACTAATGGAGAAATAAGTAAAACACCTTCAACTTTTAAGTCTACTTTCTCTAATAAATTTAAAAGAATCAATCCACCTAATCCAACGCCTAAAGTGAAAACAGGTAAATGGTATTCCTCCGCTATTGATAACCATTCTAAAACTTGCTCATGATATTCTTCAAAATCATCTATGTGCCCTCTATGTACTCTTGAAGTTTGTCCTTGACCTCTTAAGTCACCCATAATAACGTGGTAACCTTCTCTACGTAGCTTTGTAATAACGAACGCGTAACGTCCAGTATGTTCAAGCATATTATGTACAATTACTACAATACCTTTAGCTTCTTTTTCAGTTTCCCATTTCCACATAATATATTACTCCTTTTACCTAAATAGCTACTTTTTTGTTAAACTTAGTATAACAAATTTTTTAAAAAGAATGGAGAATCTTGAATGATAAAATCTTTTAACAACAAAACACCTCAAATTGATTCTAGTAGTTATATTGCAGAAAATGCTACAATTATCGGGGATGTTGAAATAGGTAAAGAAAGTTCAGTTTGGTTCAATGCTGTTATTAGAGGTGATGTAGCACCTACAAAAATAGGCAATGGTGTTAATATTCAAGATTTAAGTTGTCTACACCAAAGTCCTGATCAACCATTAATAATAGAAGATAATGTTACAGTAGGACATAAAGCTACATTGCACTCTAGTATTATTCGCAAAAATGCACTGATAGGAATGGATTCTACTATATTGGATGGAGCTGAAATTGGAGAATATGCATTCATTGGCGCAGGTTCACTAGTACCACCTGGTAAGAAAATACCTCCGCGCACATTGGCATTTGGTAGACCAGCAAAAGTAGTAAGAGAATTAACAGACAAAGACTATGAAGAACTAGATAGAATTAATCAATCATATATTGAAAAAGGAAAATTATATAAAGATAACCAATAATTTTAACATTACACTGATAAAAGATGAAGACGATAAATTGAAGTTGTTGCTTGCGTTGCACGTGAACCGCGTTTTGCAACATTCGGAGACATTATGTTGCACGTGAACCGCGTCTTGCAACATTCGGAGACATTATGTTGCACGTGCACCTCGTCTTGCAACATTCAGGGGCATTATGTTGCACGTGCAGCCCGTCTTGCAACATTCACAATAAAAAAAAGCGGCTGTGACATAAATACAAGTCTCAGCCTCTTTTATTATATTGGCAGTAGCTGACTGGATTGAAAATGCGCTTATATCAAGCTTTTCCCAATCCTAGTCATCCTTGCCGGGGTGGGACTACGAAATCTATTTATTAAAATGAGATTTCTGTCCCACTCCCTTTTTAATTTAAGCAATTTTAAATTTACTGTGCATATACGGTAACTTAACAACGATATAAGAAATTATAATTTCATAGAACATTGAGAAGAATTTTTGGAAGAAGAACAATACATTTTGAGATAGGATTGTTCCAAGCCCCTGCCCGCTAAATTGATATGTTACTAATAAAAAGTTATCTATTAAATTTAATACAATAACTGTTACAAATACTGTCCACGATTTCTTTGTTATCATAGCTATTAAAATTGCAATAACACTTATTAAAATAGGTTCAAATACGAATAACTGTAAAAAGCTATCTAACGGTTTTCCAAATATATAAAACGCCATATCCCTAAACATAACGATTACTCCTTTGTTAACAATTCTATTCTCATACATTGTAACACGTGACATGGCTATGTTTTATTAAGTTATTCTAAAGATTTAAACCATATCTTAACATTAAATTAATAATTGTATAAATTGAATCTTAACATTAACTTCGCAACAACTTCATAATCGAATGTTATATTGAAAATGTAAGCAACGTCATGATTTAAAGGAGCATTAACCTATGCGTTTCTTTAAAAAATTCTTGTTATCTGTTCTAATACTTACGTTTCTCCCTCATGCCATTAGCATAGCATCTGAACCAATTTCTCCTACAATGGATCAAATTAAAGAATAACACCCTTTTCTAGGTTGTTATTTATGTTATTTTTATGTCTTTTTCTTTTATTAGTGTAAAAATATATTTTATTGGTATGAAAACGCTTAACTAAATTATATTATACATGATAGAATAAAAGAAAGAAGATATTTGATTAAGGAGGACTTGCTATGCCTGTCGTTAAAGATTTTTTTATTGCATTATCTAACAATAAGTTTATGAATGAATCAGCTAAGAGAATGGGTCCTGCACTTGGTGCGAAAAAGGTTGTAGCGGGAGTTGATATTGATTCAACAATCGATACAGTAGAGAAATTAAATGAAAGAGGAATTTCTTGTACGTTAGATAATTTAGGTGAGTTTGTAACTTCACGCCATGAAGCGTTAGAAGCACAACAAAATATCGTCGAAATAATGCGACGATGTTATAACGCTAATATTCAAGCACATGTTTCAATTAAGTTAACACAATTAGGGATTAATATTGATAAAGATTTTACTTATCAAAATACTCGGGAAATTTTATTAAAAGCTCAAGAATTTGATAATTCATTTGTTAACATAGATGCTGAAAAATTTGAAGACTTAGTTGGCATTACTGAAATACTTGATAAATTGAAAAATGAATTCAATAATGTCGGCACAGTAATTCAAGCATACTTACACGACGCAATGAATATTATGGATAAGTATCAAGATTTAAGGCTTCGCTTAGTAAAGGGTGCTTATAAAGAAGGCCCTCACATCGCCTATCAAACTAAAGAAGAAATAGATAGAAATTATATAAAGTTAATTGAACACAGACTGTTAACGGCTAATGCTTTTACATCTATTGCTACACATGATCACAACATTATTAATCATGTTAAACAATTTGTTAAAAACCATAATATCGATAAAAATTCATTTGAATTCCAAATGCTATACGGTTTCAGAACTGACTATGCATATGAATTAGCTGACGAAGGATACAACTTTACTATGTATGTACCATTCGGGGAAGATTGGTTCGGTTATTTCATGCGCCGTTTAGCAGAGAGACCTCAAAATATTAATCTAATGCTATTAGATATATTCAGTGCAAAAAACAAAAAGACATTTATCACGGGAGCGGCAGGAGTTGCAGCTGCATCATTGTTAACAATTGGTAGTATTGCATTGTTTAAGAAAAACAAATAAAAAAATAATCATTACACGGTTTTAATTATATTTAATAGAAAAACTCCTAATACATCGGTTTATAACCAACATGTTAGGAGTTTTTTTATGAACTATTTTATATTGTTTTTTCTATATTTTTTAATAAGTTAGCCATTTCAATAGCTGCTAGAGCTGCATCTCCACCTTTATTACCAGCTTTTGTACCTGCTCTTTCTATTGCTTGTTCTATTGTTTCCGTAGTTATAACACCAAAGATAACAGGTATATCTGTTGTATCACTTACTTTAGATACGCCTTTTGCTACTTCATTACATACGTAATCATAATGTGTTGTTGCGCCTCTAATTACACACCCTAATGTAATGACAGCATCATAATTCCCTGAGTTAGCTAATTTTTTAGCTACTAATGGAATTTCAAAAGCACCCGGTACATAAGCTACATGTACATTTTCTTCTTCGACATTATGTCTAATTAAAGTATCTTTTGCACCGTCTAATAGTCTTCCTGTAATAAAATCATTAAATCTACCTACTACAATTGCTATTTTTAATTCTGATCCATTCATTTTACCTTCAAATTTCATTTCAATTCTCTCCATTTCAATTATAATAAATGACCCATTTTTTCTTTTTTTGTATCTATATAAGATTGATTATTAACATTTGGATTCATCACAACTGGTATTCGTTCTGTTATTGTAATACCTAAGTCGTTAAGCTGTTGGAACTTATCTGGATTGTTACTAATTAGTTTAATATGATTAATATTGAAATATTTCAATATATGAATAGCTTCCGTATAATCTCTTAAATCCGCTTCAAACCCTAAAGCTTTATTAGCTGTGATTGTATCGTAACCTTGTTCAATTAATTCATATGCCTTTAATTTATTAATTAAACCAATACCTCTACCTTCTTGTGGTAAATATAAAATAATACCACCATGCTCTTTGATGTATTTCATCGCATACTCAAGTTGTTCACCACAATCACATCTCGCACTGTGAAAAATATCTCCAGTTAAACAAGCTGAATGAATACGAACGTTCGTATCATTTTTTATGTCACCTGAAGTAATCGCTAAATATTCTTTGTCGTCCAATTGTGATGAAAAACCATACATATCAAATTCTCCAAAAGATGTTGGCAATTTAATTTTCGATTCAAATTGTACGATTTGATCATGTTTTTTTCTATATTTTACTAAGTCTTCTATCGTTATCATTTTCAAATCATGTTCTAATTTAAATGTATATAGCTCTTCACGGTTAGACATAGTTCCATCATCATTCATTATTTCACAAATTGCACCAGCTGGTTTTGCGTCAGTTAATTTTGCTAAATCTATACAAGCTTCCGTATGCCCTATTCTTTCAAGCACACCATTGTCTTTCGCAATTAACGGAAAAACATGTCCTGGTTTAACAAAAGCATCGCCTGAACTTTCACTGATTAACGCTTTAATTGTATCCGTTCTTTCAAATGCACTAATACCAGTAGTTGTAGATATGTGATCAACACTTACAGTAAAAGCTGTTTTGAATTTATCATTAGTACTTGTCATAAGGTGTAAATCAAGTTGAGTTGCAATCTGTTGACTAATAGGCGCACAAATTAATCCTCTAGCAAATTTAGCCATAAAATTAATTGTATCAACAGTTAAATATTCTGATACTGCTATTAAGTCGCCTTCATTTTCTCTATCTTCATCATCCACTACAATAACAGGTTTGCCTAACTTCAAATCTTCTAATGCCGCTTCAATACTATCAAACATAGTTAGCCTCCTAAAATCCAAAATTCAGTAATTTTTCTTGTGATAATTGACTGTTATTTTGATTCGTTATTTTTTGAACATATTTAAACAATAAATCCGTTTCTATGTGTACAGAATCACCTTGTTTTTTATTTACAAAAATCGTACGTAATCTTGTTTCAGGTATGAGATGAATTTCAAATGAATTTTGATTTAACTTGAATATCGTTAAACTTACTCCATCTACAGTTATCGAACCTTTATCAATCATTTGATTTAATAATGATTCATCTACATTAATTTCGATTAACCATTCATCATTTCTTTTAGTGATGCGCTTTATAATACCTTTGCCATCAACATGTCCACTAACGAAATGTCCTCCGAATCTTCCATTCGCTAACATTGCACGTTCCAGATTCACTTGATCATTTACCGTAAGATTTTCTAAATATGTCACAGAAATTGTGCCTGTAATTACTTCAACTTTAAATAATGAATCATTTCGTTCTGTAACAGTTAAACAAACACCATTGACACTTACTGAATCTCCTAGTGACAAATCATCACATATTTCTGGAGCTTGTATTGATAATGACTTTACACCACTTTTTGTGCTCACATTTTTAATCGTACCTACTGTTTCAATTATTCCTGTAAACATACACTCACTACTTTCTTAAAATTAATTTAAGATCTTCGTCAATGATTTCTGTTGATATAAATTTAAACTGTTTAATTTTGGATAAAGGATAAACATCATTTGTTTGATAAAATTGATATTTGCCTTGACCACCAATTACTTTCGGGGCTTGATAAATAATTAATTGGTCAGCTAAATCTTGTTCTATAAATTGACTAACAAGTGTTGGTCCTGCTTCTACTAAAACACTCGCGTAACCTAATTTATATAGAAGTTGAAGCATGTTTTCTAAATTTGATAAATCACTTTTATATAACTCAATATTTTGTGTGTCTTTAATTTCAAAATTTGGGTGGTTTGTTACTACTATTGCAGGATTATCTCGATCTTTGAAAATTTGTAAATCTTCATCGAAAGAAGACTGTTGGGATAAAACAATGCGTTTTGGCTCTTTGAAGTTTGGTTTTCGTGATGTTAGTAGCGGGTTATCTTCTCTCACTGTGCCGCCACCCGTAATAATTGCATCATTTTCACATCTTAAATGAAGTACATCTTCTTTCACTGCTTTACATGTAATCCATTTACTTTCTTTAAAATCAGTAGCAACTTTCCCATCTAGACTAGTTGATATTTTTAATGTTACAAAAGGTGTCTTCTTCTTTTGTTGAATAAAAAATTCTTTATATAATTCCTCCGCTCTACTTGAAGGCGAATGTATTACTTCTACTCCTGCCTCTTCAAGCATATCGTGTCCACTTTTACTTAGTGATCCATCTTTCACAGCATATTCTACTCTAGAAATACCACTTTCTATTATTGCTTTAGAACACGGCGGTGTTAAACCATAGTGTGAACACGGTTCAAGAGAAACATATATTGTTGCACCTTCTGCTTCTTTACCAGCCATATTAAGTGCTTGAATTTCAGCGTGTGCTTCACCTTTTTTTAAATGAGCACCAAAACCGATAATTCTATTATCTTTTACGATAACAGCACCAACAGAGGGATTCGTACTAGTTTGTCCTTTTAATTGTTCAGCTAATTGAATAGCAAATTCTAAATATTGATTCATTTATATACCTCCTAAAAATGAAAAAAAGACACCGAAAATTAACATTTCGGTGTCTTGGGAGTAAAAAATGTATCAAGAAATAAGCCTTTAATAGATTAAAGACAAAAACATTTTTGTATAACGAAATAAGCGTATTGTATACGCTTCGTCTATTCTTTCTCCCATCCAGACTATACTGTCGGCTTCAGATTTTCACTGAATCAGCCACAAATGCTAAGCAAATGCAGGTCGCGGGCTTGAATTACCGCCGGTTGGGAATTTCACCCTGCCCCGAAAGAATATTATTAAATTATAATCATCAGTAATCACTGATGACCATATTCTATACTAAAATAGTATGGTTTACAAATATATTACTAAATTTAATATATTTATTTATTTTTCTTCTTTTTCGACTTTTTCTTTCTGTTATTATTTTTTAAGTTTCTTTCTTCTAGTTCAATATATAAATCATTAACGGCTCTAACTGTTTCATCCACTAATAATGAAACGCCATTAACATCAAAATTTACACCACTTGTAATTTGTCCTATTGCTTTTAAATTTGGCATTGTTCCATATTTAGGGCTAATTATTTCATTAGAATATGGCACTACTAAAATACCACCAAAAGGATGAGGCGCAATGATTTGTTTATTTTCTAAACCTTTTATAAAATGCTCATCCTCATTTAATTCAGATAAATGCATTTTAGGACCTGTTGCATTAATAACATAGTGATAACTATCTTCATTTTCACTATTTTTATATTTTAGTCTAAATTTCCCATAATATTTACGAACGTTTTCTAATCCTTCTTTTACAACTACATCTCCACTTTCTATCCATTCAATTAATTGTTTAGCTGAAGATTGTGGCATGGGGTTAGCGTTTCTTTTAAAATGCTGACCGTATTTAGATAAAAATGTTTCTTTATCTTTTATAGTCATTGCGTTCCATAGTGGAATCATATTATGTTTTACTTCTTCAACAAAGGATTGGAAGTGTCCAACTTCGTCTTCATGCTTTAAATCATATTTTATATTGATTACATTATCTTTTTTAAATCGATGTAACATTTTCTTTAAATCAATATTTTGATATTCACACTCTTTTTTAAACAATTCTTCTATTTCAAATAATGGTGTTATTCCTTTATGAATTTTTTTGATTTTTTCTACTTCTTCAACACAAATATACTTTAATTTAATATCATGGTTAATACCACGAACTGTCGGAAACTCAGCATGTCTAGAAGTCACTACAATCGGAAATTGTTTATGGTTTTCCATAACATATCGAATAACATCAACTGAACTTAATCCTGTACCAATAATAGCAATATCGTCATTTTCTTTAACGCCTCTCAAAGATTGTACAGTTGGATAAGGTGATTCTATATATCCTTTCACACCTTTTAATTTATAAGGATCTTTGTAAGGTAAAGTTCCAATCGTCATAAAAACATAATCATATTTTTGACATACCGCTTCATTATCTTCTATATAACAAATATCTATTTTATATTGTCCTCGCTCATCTTTAATTTCTTCAACATAGCAACTATCAACTTTGTATTTGTGAACGAAGATATTATCATATTTGTTTAAAATATTATGTAAAATAGATTTCATATAATGACCAAAAACTAATCTTGGTAAATACTTTGCTTTTCCATAATCAAAAATGTCATTGTTTTTATACCATTTTTTAAAATCTTTTTCGTCATCTGGATCTAATGACATTTGATTGGCCGGAAGATTAATAAGTAAACGATCACTATCATTTTGAAATGGCTTCCCCATCCCCATGTCTTCTAAACTATCAAAAATATCCACGGTGATGTTTTTAAAATTTTTATGTTTAGTCAATTGGTTTAAAGTGCTTACGCCAGCAGTTCCCATACCTATAATTGCTACTTTCAAATTTTTCTCCTCCAAAATAACACAGTTTATATTACTTTAATTTTACCATTAGTATTTAAAATAAATGTATGATTTCTCTATTCTTTATATTATATTATTACCTCATTTCAAATTTCTAACCGTAATATGCCTTAAACACTATTGTCCATGCACTATATGCAAGATTTTAGCATACGATTTCTTGTCACTTTTTTATTCTTTACATATATGACAATATTCTTACTTTAATATTTTTCGCGATTTTACGCTTTTTATAAATTTTCTTATTTTTTATAATATTCGCTTTTCAAAAACCTTAGCACATGTAAATTTTATAAATATGCAAATAATATGCTATAATGATAAACGTTGTTATTTTACATATTAAAATAAAGGAGAAGTGTTATGTTATCAATACAAGACTTAACTAAAGTTTATCGTGGCGGTAAAAAAGCTGTAGATAGTATCAGTATGGAAATTGAATCTGGTGAATTTATAGCATTTATTGGTACGAGTGGTAGCGGTAAAACTACTGCTTTAAGAATGATTAATCGCATGATTGAACCCACTGGTGGAACAATCACTTTAAACGGGAAAGATTTAAGCAAGATGAATGCAGTAAGTTTAAGAAGAAGTGTAGGATATGTCATTCAACAAATTGGTTTAATGCCACATATGACAATTCGCGAAAATATTGTTCTAGTTCCTAAATTATTAAAATGGAATAAAGAAGAAAAAGAAAAGAAAGCAAAAGAGCTTATTAATTTAGTTGATTTACCTGAAAGCTATTTAGATTTATATCCCTCTCAATTATCTGGAGGACAACAACAACGTATAGGTGTCGTTAGAGCGCTAGCAGCAGATCAAGACATTATCCTTATGGATGAGCCGTTTGGTGCCTTGGACCCTATTACGAGAGATACACTCCAAGATCTTGTCAAAACGCTACAACATAAATTAGGAAAAACAATTATCTTCGTAACACACGATATGGATGAAGCTATTAAGTTAGCAGATAGAATTTGTATCATGTCTGAAGGAGAAATTGTTCAATTTGATACACCTAATAACATTCTTAAACACCCAGCTAATGATTTCGTTAGTGAATTTATCGGTCAAAATAGATTGATACAAGATAGACCTAACTTAAAAGTGGTAGATGACGCTATGATTAGTGCTATTACAATTACTTCTGAAAAAACAATAGACGAAGCTGTAACATTAATGCGTGATAGACGTGTCGATGTTCTATTTGTTACGAATCTCAAAGGTAAATTAGTAGGTTGTATTGACATTGAAGACTTAAATGAAGGCTATCGAAAAGGTAGCGATATTATCGATATGATGGACCGAAATGTTTACACTGTTAAAACAGGTACGATGCTTCAAGATTCAGTGCGTACAATACTTAAGAGAAACGTTAGATTAATTCCTGTTGTCGATAACCAAAACTTAATCAAAGGTGTTATAACAAGAGCTAGCCTTGTTGATATAGTTTATGATTCAATTTGGGGATTAAATGAAGAAGAAGCAAAAACAAGTGATATTAAATAAGGAGTGAACAATTGTGATAGAATTTCTTCAAGTTAATGGACAAGAACTATTTCAAAAAACAATAGAACACTTCTATATCTCTTTCGTTGCGCTTTTACTAGCAATGGTTGTTTCAATACCTTTAGGCATCGTGTTAACACGAACGAAAAAACTTGCCAAAATAGTATTGTCAATAGCTAGTGTTCTACAAACCGTGCCATCTTTAGCGGTATTAGCAATTATGATACCTTTCTTAGGGGTCGGTAAATTACCTGCAATTATTGCATTATTTATTTATATTTTATTACCTATACTAAACAATACGTACATAGGCATTAATAATGTTGATAAAAACGTTAAAGGTGCCGGCATTAGTATGGGGATGACTAAATTCCAAGAAATGTATATGGTTGAACTCCCTCTAGCCATTTCTGTAATCATGAGTGGTATACGCTTATCTAGTGTATATGCTATCAGTTGGGCAACTTTAGCAAGTTTCATAGGAGCAGGTGGTTTAGGTGACTTTATCTTTAACGGGTTAAACCTATATCAACCAGACCTAATAATCGGTGGTGCAATTGCGGTTACAGCAATCGCGCTAATTATGGATTTTGTACTTTCTAAAGTCGAAGAATGGGTTACACCTAAAGGGTTAAAAGTTTCAAGATAAGGAGGAAACATAAACATGAAAAAATATTTTAAATTGTTTATTCCGATAGTTACGCTAACAGTAATTTTATCCGGATGTTCCCTACCTTTTCTTGGAGGAACTGGTGATAAAAACTCTGTAAAAATCGGAATGCAAAACACAAGTGAATCACAAATAATAGGTCATATAGATAGACTAATGATTGAACATGAAGCAAAAAAAGATAATGTTAACGAAAATAATATTCAAATGATTAATAATTTAGGTTCTTCAACTGTTACATTCAACGCAATGAATACAGGTGACGCTAATATATCCAGTGCACGTTACACAGGTACAGATTTAACTGGCGCTTTAAACATGGACCCTATTACAGATCCTGATAAAGCTTTGAAAGTTGTAAGAAAAGCTTTCGATGAAGATTATAATCAAAAATGGTACGGTTCATACGGATTCGAAAATACTTACGCTATGATGGTTACAAAAGAAACAGCTGAGAAATATAACCTTAAAAAAGTATCGGATATGAAAAATGTTGCAGATAAATTAGAGGCAGGCGTAGACTCTTCTTGGATGAAACGACCTGGTGATGGTTATCCTGCTTTCAAAGAAAAATATGGTTTTGACTTCAAACGTACAAGACCTATGCAAATCGGTTTAGTATATGATGCATTAAATACTGGAAAAATGGATGTAGTCCTTGGATATACAACTGATGGTAGAATCGCAAGTTATGACTTAGTTGTATTAGAAGACGACTTACGTTTCTTCCCTCCATATGATGCAAGTCCTCTAGTTACTGAAGAATTAATTAAAGAAAAACCTTATGTAGATAGAGCGATGAAAAAACTCGAAGGAAAAATTTCAACTGAACAAATGCAAAAATTAAACTACGAAGCTGATAATAACTTAAAAGAACCAGCTGTAGTTGCTGAAGAATTCCTTAAGAAACATAATTATTTTGACGACGAAAAGGACGGTGAGTAAATTGACGAATGGAAATGTATTAACACAATTAATTGAATACTATAAGTATAATGGTGGTTATATTTTTCAACTATTCTTAGACCATTTACTCATTTCTGTTTATGGCGTATTATTTGCGGTTATAGTAGGTATACCATTAGGCATTATTATTGCAAGATATTCTAAATTATCAGGTTTCATCATAACTTTAGCAAATATCATACAAACCGTACCTGCTTTAGCACTATTAGCTATTTTAATGCTAGTTATGGGATTGGGTTCAAATACAGTTGTTATGACTGTCTTCCTATATGCCCTACTCCCTATCATCAAAAATACTTATACTGGTATTAAAAACGTAGATAGCGGAATCAAAGACGCGGGTAAAGGTATGGGAATGACTTCTAAACAAGTATTAACGATGGTCGAACTACCATTATCACTTTCCGTAATGATTGGTGGTATAAGAATTGCATTTGTAATCGCAATTGGTGTTACAGCTATAGGATCATTCATCGGCTCTTCATCCCTTGGTGATATAATCATTAGAGGTACAAATGCTACAGACGGTACATCACTTATCCTAGCTGGTGCAATTCCAACAGCTTTACTAGCAGTACTAAGTGATATTGTGTTAGGGTATATAGAAAGAAAATTAGATCCTACTAAGCGTAAGCAAAAGGAACCTCAACCACAAACACTTTCGGAGTGATAAAATGAAATTTATATTAAAAATACTCATTGCATTTGTTGCAATATTAATACTTTCACCCAAGAAAAAACTTAAGTAAATGTAATAAAATGGACATAAATATAATAATTTTTGCAATTAAATTATATTTAATGTTACCATGTTTAAAACAAGGGAGGAAGCCAAATGAAATTCAGAGTATTAGGCAGTTTATTTTTATCTTCATCTCTATTATTAGCAGCTTGTGGAAATAGCGGTGATGATGATTCAGGAAAGAAAACTGAAAAAAAAGAAGAAACTAAAAGTGCTAGTCAAGTAATATCTGATTTACAAGACAATGCTAAAGATGTTAATAGTTATCATACAGATAATGCGATTGCAATGAAACCTAAAGACGGTGAATCACAAAAAGTCAAAGTCGGCATGGATGTTGACGAAAAAGAAACAGCAAAACTAGTAACAAATCAAGCCGGTCAAGAAATGACGATTTACGTACAAGGTAAAAAAATGGTAGCTAAAGCGAACGATCAATGGATAGATTTATCATCTCAAGTAGATAACATGGATATAGATAGTTCATTAGATCAATTAAACTATGAAAAATACGTTAAATCATTAGATGGATTCAAAGATGCTAAAGCTAAAAAAGTCGATGATGGATATGAATTAAAATATAACATCAAAAATAAAGAAGACTTCAAAAAATTAGCTAGTTCATCAGGTAATAAAGACCAACTTGAACAATTTGAAGATCAAATTGATGACGTTTCTGGTGATGCAGTTCTTAAAGTAAATAAAGATAATGAAATTGAATCATATATTTTAGATTCTAAACTTAAAAAAGACAAAGACACAGCAAATATCAAGACAAAAGTTACTTATGATAAAATCAATGATATAGATGAAATTAAAATTCCAGACGAAGCAAAAGATGCTAAGAAAATAGAAGACTTACAAAAAGAGCAATCTTCTGATCAGAAATCTTCTGAAAGCTCAAATTCAGATGAAGCATCATAATATAACGATAGAAAGTCCGAGGCATATATAATATGTCTCGGACTTTTTTAATTATTTTAGCAGTATATAATTGGACTGACAATACGCTTATATCAAGTGTTTCGATATTAAGCATCTGTGTTATGTAGAGATACTCTTATTGGATTAAGCATGATATTAGCTCACATAGACACTATCTTCTATTAAAAGTGATTTATCATATAAAAAAACAGCCAATCCTTTTCCTGGATTGGCTGTTTTTATAGAGTTAGAATTTATTTTCTAGCCTCTTCTTGTTCTAGTTTTTTATCTAATTCTTTTATAGAAAGTGATTTATCAGTATCTTTATATTTATAAACAATATAGTACTTACCTTCTGTTTTTAAATCTGAATAGAATTCTGCAATAATACGTGCGTTACTTTGTGCCCATTTAATATCCGTTGCATATTGATGTACACCTGGTTTCTCAGGATTCCATCTCATACTATATAAAGTATTTTGCTCTGGATTTGATAAATAGTGATCATGAATAAACTTAGCACCGCCTGATATTGCTTTATGTGGGGTATCCCAACCTTTTTTCTTAGCATATCTAGCTCCAGTACCTATTGGATCTTCATCTAATGCGCCTACACCATAGAAATTGTAGTATTTCTTACCATCAGATTCTTCTTTAGAATTTGTCACTTTTCCTTTATCCGTTAATAATACACCATTAGCTAGTTTACTCTTATTATTACCTGTTTCTAAAATAGCATGACTAATTAAGTACACCTCATTAACATGTTCTTGTTTAGCAGCATCTAAAAATTGATTTGAGTATTTCTCAAGTGCTCCTCTTTCTCTTAGCATGTGGTGGAATCTTTTTTCATCAATACCTTGATACTCTGATAAATTTAAAAACTGATAAACTTGTTTTTTATCATTTAGTATCTTTTCAACATCCATTACATCATGTATTTCACTTCTTGACGCATTCTTCCAATTGCCTGACTCTGTTGCTACCTGCATTTTCGTATCATTTTTATATTGTTTTTCAACGGCTTTACTTAAAGTTAGTGGTACCTCTACATTTTCTTCTTGTTTATCTACTTCGTAAAACTTTAAATGATTTGAAATTAAATAATAGAACAGGCCAACAATTATTGCTAAAACTAATAATAATACGACTATATTTTTAATTGTTTCTAGCCTGGCATTCTTCATCGTTTCACCTCTAAATTTGTAAACTTATAACCGATATCATTTTGATTAACTATTTTTAAAAAGTTTACCTCTTATATTTTAAAGGATTACAACGGAATATTCAAAATTTAAATTATTAAGTTTTAATTACTATTATATTTCAATTCAAATAAAAAAAGCAGACATACTTTAAAAGCATGTTTGCTTATTTATAAGGTGTATAGTCCATGAAAATAAATGACATTGCAGCTGATCTATTTTTATAGTTGTAATGACTTAGATTAATCGTTCCTTCTTCTTCGCCATTTCTATAATTCATAAATCGGTTTACATTGTTAATCATTACAAAATCAGCATTATCTCTAATATTATTTAGTTCATTGTTTCTCGCAAAAAAATGTTCTAAATTTAAGTGTTCATAATCCATAAGATGAACCTCCTAGTCTTTGCCCCAATAAAACATATGTCCATATATATCCAAATATACACGTTATTATGGCAATTGTAAATCATTTAAACGTATAATTTTTAATGTGCTTTTTTATGTTTTATTTCGGCTATATTTTTATATTTTTTACGTAAATTTACGTTTTATTTTGTTTAATCTATATTAGACCTTTATATATGTTGTTTTCAAATTAAACGCTTGTTCCTAAAATATATCTAATTATTACATCCGGAAATACTAGTGTGCATGCCCACAAAAAGAGGCAACCATGTTAGACAAGCAATTCAATTTGAATTATAAAAAATACGAAAAGATGATACATCATCTTTTGCATCAACACCAAATTAAATATCATTACGATGATTACTTTCAACTTATGGTTATAAAACTATGGGATTTATTAAAATCCTATGATGAATCGAAATCTACAAATCAGGAAAAATACATTTATTTAAAGTTAAAGTATTATTTAATCGATTGTCTAAGAAGAAATATTAAAGAAATAAACCGTTTTTTGCCTACGTCTGATTATACACTACTTGATCAATCGTACAGTGATTTTTATCAATATGAATTATATAGTTTATTGGAGATTTTAAATGAAGAGGAGTTGACTTGGCTCAATTTAACATTACAAGGTTTTTCTACAAACGAAATAAGCATATATATGAATAAGAGTCCTTCATCAATTAAAAGATATAGAAAATCAACTAGAGAAAAATTGAAATCGGAATTCTTATTTTAGATTTTAACAATGAGCTATACACTGTCAGCATTTATATATAAAATATTAAGTGTTAGGAGGTGTAGTTACTGAAGACATTAATTTGTGCAGACATGACCTTTTTAAAACGTTCAGAAAATCCTATATATAAATACCAAATAGAATATATACAGCATCCAATCCAATACACTAACCTTCCTGTTAAAACCCTTATAGACGATGCTTTAAAAATTGAAGGTGCTAATATGCGCACTCGCGAACAATATGCTAAATATATTTTGAAAGTTCATAAACTTATTCCTCTCATGATTTACGCTACACAAGACTTTGTTCTATTCCCTACTACATCAAAATCTCACTTTGATTATATGTTAATCAATGCTAAGCAAATACAACATATTGAACCATTGTCATATCATACAGAAATAAAATTCAAGAATAATAATACTATCAAGATAGATCAAGATTATCATCTGATTAGTAAAAAGTTTGGTGAATCCTTAAGACTCATACACTACCAAAAATATCATTTAAGGATTTAAAAAAGAGTGGGCACATGAAATCTTATAATAAAATTAGACTCATTACCCACTCTCTTTAAAATGCATTTTATTATTTTGTTAATTTACTACTCACACCAGAAAGTAAAGCTTGATAAGCACTATTAAAGAAAGTTAGTAATACTTCATCTCTTCTCATAATGCTTTCTAAGTCTTCTTCATAAATTAAAAAGCTACCATCTTTACCATTGTATTCAGCATAAGAGGGTTCAACTTGTTTTAAATTTATTTTATCTTTTTTAAATGGATTAATCTTCAGAACATAGTATGGCGACTCTCTATACTTATCTCCAAAATAATAACATAATGAAACTGTATATTCATCATTACCTTCAACATAAAAAATAGAAGTAACATCAAATTTATCCCAGAATAAACCTGTTTTTACATCTTTAATATTTCTTGAATGTAGAAATTGATAATGATCGTATTGTGCTTGTTGCATCAAGCGAAGCGCGTGATAAGCTATTTTAGGATTAAAAGTACGTTCTTTATCATCCTTATCTAATGTTGTTTCATAAGGTATATTATAAGGTTTCGTATTAATTTTAATTGTTATATCATGTTCTTCTAATATTTCGAAAATAAATTCATAATATTCCTGAATTGTTTGTCCTGTTTTTATTAGTAATGAGTGCTCTTCTTTGTCTACTTTCACAACCAATGTTTGATCCAATAAATCTAAAGTTATTTCAAATTCATGACCATTACTTTGTAATACACCTGTTGATAAACCAACTTGATTAACTGTCAGCATGACATGTTTATATAGTGGCTCTGGTTCTTTTGTTTCTATACAACACTTACCCATTATTTGTGCTATATATCTTATAGTTGCTCGTGTTTCACGCCACTCGTCAAAATATAATAAACTCATTCATGACACCCCCTACATATGCTACGATAAATCTTTGAGCCATTTGGCTATTAGTATTCTTTTTGTGAAGTAAGCATTTACCCACTTTATGCCTTTATAACCAATGAAAAGTAATACGACACCTAGAATGATGTAGAGTAGCTGAAATAATAGCGCCTCACTTAAAGGTTTTGTAAAGTATAAAGTGAATGTACCTAAAATTAACAATGCTGCCGTAATGAGAATACCTACCATGAGGACGTTACCAAATAGTAGTCCGCCTAACGTCATAGCTTTATCTATTGAACTCGGTGGTTTAGCTTTATCTATAATTTCTTTCTCAAGAAAATTAGAAACAAAATGACTAGGTTTACCATGTTGCTCTAATAGATTTTCATTGCTATTTAGCATCTCTGTAGCAACTTCTTTTTCTTTATTGTTTATAAACCACAATTTTTTATAAACAACTGATTTATATTGTTCGTTATTCATGCAACACCTCTAAATGTCATTAGTAAATTTATTATAACATTAATCAATATACGTTGGGATTAAATTAATCTTAGATTTAAACTATTAAATAAAACCTATTTTATGCTCGTTCAAGATAACGTTCTATAATTTCTTCAGCCTTTACATTCTTATCTAAAATATTTATATGACTAAAGTCCAAGTCTTCTGTAATATCATGTGTTATAACAATAACATCCATTCCAGCATCAACAGCTGCTTGAGCTCCATTAGGTGTATCCTCAATTGCTAAGCACTTATCAGGTTCTACGTTTAATTCATGAGCTGCCTGAATATATAATTCCGGATTAGGTTTTACAAATGCTACATCTTCTCTTCCTTTTATAACATTTATATTTTTATTCAACTCTAAACGTTCAACGTTATGTATTATATCTTTTTTGTAACTACTAGTAGCAATACCCATCTTCAAATTAGTTTCCACACTATAATCGTATAATTTTTTAACTTCTGGTTTTAGTGGTAAATTGTATGTGCCTTTATAATGATCTTCAAACATTTCTTTTAATGCAATTTCTGAACCTAGTGCATTAAATATTTTTTCATCTAATTCTTTTGATACTGATCCGATTGAGGCTATATATTCATCTAAAGATATAGGTGGATTTTTATAATTTTCAATATGCTTATTTAGTGTATTAAATAAATGAATCTCTGTATCTATAATTGTACCGTCAAAATCGAAAATAATTGCTTCGTACATATTTAACACTCCATTCTAAAAAAATAAAAGTCACGAAATCGTGACTTATTTGTATTTTATAAACCTTCTGATTTTAGAGTTAACTCTAAACGATCGATAATATTCTCCAATTGTATAATACTTAACCCTTTTTCTTTAGCAATTGCTTCTTGATTAGATGCTAAATATTGGACAATAAGTTGTAAAGGGACAATTGCTCCACACTTTTTATTATCCTCATTAATAATAAATAACCCGTCTGATTTACTTAAATTTAAATCTTGTTGTTCTTCCGAACTAAGATCGCCTTGAAAGTAAACTTCACCATGCTCAAAATTTTGATGTTTTCTTTCTTCTAAACTTATAACGGCTTCGTGAATACTTTCTTGATTTAAGCCTTTATAAAATTTATTTATTATATTTTTTCGACTTTTTTTGTCATTGATTAAAGTTACATTTGTAAGCACAGTAATTCACCTCATCTCATTTATTCAATTTTAACATTTTATTCTGAATTTTTAGAGTGTTTTAATATTACATTTTGGATACATTTATTACATGGCTTTTTCTAAATTCACTAAAGTTTCATAATTTTCCACTTTTTCATATTGTATTTATTTTCTTGAAGTTATACCTTTAACTAGGCGAGAATAAATAAAGAAATCGGGGATGTTATTGTGAAACAAGTTTATAACCCATTAAGACGTTTACATTTTTACGCAGCATTTTTTATTACGCCTTTACTTCTAACTTTATCTTTAACAGGCATTGGTTATTTATTTTTTACCAATGTAGAGAATCATATATATGAGGATGAATTTTTCTCAAATAGCGAAACAAAAGGTCATCAATCATTAGATGGTGCAGTTAAAGAAATACAAGAAGTTTATAAAGGATACGAAATCAAAAAAATAAGTATTATGGATGAACCTTACAATAACCGTGTCACAATCGGTAATGACAAAGGAGACTCTAGATACATATTTTTAGATGAACATAATCAAAGAGTGGCTAATCAAAATGCTAAATTCACTTATTCAAATGTACTTAGAGAATTGCACAGCTCTTTATTTGTTGGTGGTACAATCGTAAATTATTTAGTTGAATTAGCAGCATGTTGGACAATCTTTATGATACTATCTGGTGTTTATTTAACTTTCAAATCAAAAGCATTAAAGAATACTAAAAAGAAAAACGCATTCTTATTTAATAGACGACTACATGCAATAGTTGGATTAATCATAGCTATACCTATTTTTATAGTAGTCTTAACAGGCTTACCTTGGTCGGCGTTTATGGGAAAACAAATTAATCAGTTTGCAGAAGATCATCCAAAGTTAGGATATACAGCATTAAAATCTAACCCTCCAAAATCTGAGGATAATGAATTACCTTGGGCAACTAGAACTAAAGAAAAACCGAAATCGGAAAAGGATGCACATGCAGAGCATCATGGTAATTCAACAAGTATGATTGGTACAAATGGTCAACAAAGCTTAGAGAACATTATAACTCAAAGTAAACAAGATGACATTAAAGAACCCTTCTCAATAGTATATCCAGGAGATAAAGATGGGGTCTTCACTGTTTCTAAAAGCAGTAACAGTGGTGTAACTGGTCTAGACGTTCCACCTAAAGAAGAAACTACAGCTTATTATGATCAATATTCTAGCAAACAATTAGGTAAAGTTGACTATCAAGATTATGGAATTGTAGGGAAATGGTTTAGCTATGGTATTCCCCTTCACGAAGGTCATCTATTCGGTACAGCAAATAAAGTAATGAATTTACTAGTTTGCATCACATTCATAGGTGGCATAGTATTAGGTTTTATCACTTGGATGAAACGACGAAAAACTGGTACCTTTGGCGCTCCTCCAATTGTTAAAGGAAAGTGGTCACTTGGATTAATAATACCACTAGTGTTGTTAGGCATAATAATGCCGTTGTTTGGAGCTTCATTAGTGATTGTAGCAATAGTTGAATTTATATTATGGAAAAAAACTCAAAAAACCGTTACCTAAATATAACTAATAAAAATAAGCATATCACTTTCAAACTGAGATAATCAGTTAAGTGATATGCTTATTTATTTTGAATTAGGATCTAGGTCCCGAACTCAATCTTTATAGTAAATATTCTTAATGGCTTTCATCATAATCATTACAAACCGCTTCTAATAAATATCTTAATTCATCATCATCCATATCATCTGGTACTCTCACTTTGATTAAATGGTTTTGTTTTGTTATGACATGAAAGTAATGATGATCATTTTCATAGCCTTTTCCTAATATTTGCATGCATAACATCCCCTTTTGTTTTTATCGAACGCTATGACCATAATATACCATATTGATATGATTATTATTATGAATTAGTTTTAATTTATAGTAAATAACACAAGAATCAATCTATACTTTTGATTATCTTAGCTGGATTTCCTCCGACTACTTTATTAGAAGGAACGTCTTTAATCACTACTGCTCCAGAGGCAATTACTACATTATCACCGATAGTGACCCCAGGATTAACAACAACGCTACCGCCAATCCAAACATTATCACCAATTACTATCGGTTTAGCAAATTCTAATCCGGAATTTCTTTCACCTGGATCAATTGGGTGTGTCGCTGTGTATAATCCTACATTAGGACCAAACATACAATTATCACCGATATGTATTGTAGAAACATCTAACATTGTACAGTTGTAGTTAGAATAAAAATTTTCTCCTATAAAAATATTATATCCATAATCAACATTAAATAGTGGATTAATTTCAAAGTTTTCTTTATAACCACCTAATAATCTTTGTAGTACTTTTTTTCTTTTGTCTTTTTCTTTAATCGGTAATTGGTTAAACTCATATGTTAATTCGCGTGCTTTTTTTCTATCTTCTACTAATTCATTGTCACTCGGTAAATATAAGTCCCCTCTTATCATTTTCTCTTTTTCAGTCATATTATCGTTCCTTTCTATTAATGAAACATCATTTTACATTATACATTTAATATAAACAAATAGAGAGTAAGACTAGAATTGAAAAATATTTTCAATCCAATCAACAATTGCCAATGTAACGAAAGAGTTAGGAACATAATTCCTTAGTTCGTTTTTGGATGGGACTGATCAAAAAGCAAGAGTTGATATCGTTATTGGATTTTCTATCTCATTAATCCAAATACACACACCTTTATTGGATTTTCTAAGACAATAATCCAACTAACCATACCTTTATGAAGTGCACCACAAAAGTTGAACCAAAAATAAAGCACTTTTGTAAATCTTCACGAGAAAAGTCTAAAATGAAACATGATTTAATTGTTGCTATAATAGCAACAAATATAAGAAAAATAGGAAATTTAAAAATCAGAAAAACGAGTCTGAGACATATTTATGTCCCAGACTCGATAAGTTTTTTATAAATTAGGTTCAGGGTGAACATAAGACGAATATACCCCTGATTTTTGTAATTCTTTTTCAACTAAGTCACATATATCGTGAGCTTCGTCTAAAGAAAGTTTTTTATCTACAACAATTGTAACATCTAAAAACACACTATTTCCGTGGTATCGGCCTTTAATCGATGGAACATCTATTACACCAGGTATTTTAGATATATCCTCACTATAATTGTTTAAATCTTTTTCGTGAAATCCGTCACTAAGTGTAAATATAGATTCTTTAAATATTGAAAAACCAGTAAACACAATAATCACACCTAAAATAACTGCTAAGACAATATCCACTATAGGAAATCCAATTTGTGTGAATATTAGACCTATACCAGTACCAATACTGACTAATGCATCGGATAAGTTATCTTTAGATGCAGATTTTAAAGATGTACTCTTTGTTTTCTTTGATAACGAATCATTAAATTTATATACGAGAAGCATGACAATACCACTGATGAAACTGACCCATATTGTTAAAGTGCTAGGTTGACCGTACTCTCCAGTGAAAAGTATAGGTATATTAGATGATATAACTTGAATACCTACGAACATGATTATAAATGAAACGATTAAAGTTGTGATATTCTCAGTCTTCATATGTCCATACGGATGATTCTTATCTGCTGGCTTTATAGATATTTTTAATCCTACTAATACAGCCACTGAAACGAAAATATCCGTTAAGTTATTTAAACTATCTGCTCTTAAAGCAGAAGAATGATAACTGGTACCTACTATATATTTTATAATTGAAAGAATGATATACATAACAATACTAATATATGCACCCTTTTGAGCTAGTCTTAAGTTGTTTGCCATATTGTCCACTCCATTTTTGTCATTGAAATATGATTATATAACAAAACAACAGACAAGTTAATGAATTAGCTATCGTAAAATAATATTAATTTAGTGGGTTAATTCTAGTTTAGGTCTACCTATAATTTAATATTTATTTCAGTAAAAAGGAGCTTGGTATATTATGTACCAAACTCCATTTTTATAACTTCACAATATTAATTATAAAATGCTTAAACCACTTGCTTTAATATCTTTAGCGAAACCTTTAACTGTATCTACTGATAATTCATTTACATCTCTTCCAATGTTAGGAACCTTAGCCACTACATCTTTTGGACATGTAATAATATCAACACCAATTTCATCTGCTTGAACGACATTAAATAATTCTCTACAGCTTGCCCATAACAATTTCACGCCTTCTTTGCTATGACAAACTTTTTCTGCTTCTTTCATTAAAGGAAGTGGATCTACACCAGTATCAGCAATACGTCCTGCAAATACAGATACGTATGTTTCAACCCCCGGTTTAATCACTTCAACAATTTCTTTTACTTGTTCTATTGTATATACTGCCGTAACGTTTACTTTCACGTCATTCTCTGACAGTTTTTTAATAAGTGAAATCATAGATTCACCTTTAGTATTAACGACAGGAATTTTTACGAATACATTTTCACCGTATTGTTTTAAAATTTCCGCTTCTTTTTCCATAGTTTCTATATCATCCGCAAATACTTCAAATGAAATTGAAGCGTCTGGGATTGCTTTAACTGCTTCTTCAGCAAATGTTTTATAGTCAGTAACGCCTGCTTTTTTCATTAAACTAGGATTTGTAGTAAAACCATCTACTTCATTATTTTGGTATGCTTGCTTCATTTCTTCGATGTCTGCACCATCAGCAAATACTTGTACTTTTAGATTACTCATGCTATTCATTCCTTTCAATTTATGTAACATTATCGTACCACAATTTGCAATCGCTTACTAAATTATTTGATTTATATAACATTTGTTAAGCTTCCTTAAATGTAATTTCAATAGTTTTATGTCATAATATACATAAATATAAGTTTAATTATAAATATGATTTATATATTTAAAATATGGATTAACTAGGCGGTGAGTTACGATGATTGACAAGCATGAAATAATTAAACACTTCAAGCTATATTCAACGGGCTCCTTTCTAGGAGACGAAGCCATCATAAATAATAGAAAGAAAAGTTTAGTCGAACGCTATTATATCTTTTCTTATTATTTAGAAATTAACGATTTTAAAATTTTAATCAATACTGGTTTTTCAGAACGCGTTAAGCCTAGCACCGATTTAAAAACTTTAAAACTTTTTCATAGACAAGATTATAAAGTTTTTGAAACGTTGCCAAGTCAACTTATGAAAGACCATATTCATCCTGATCAAATTGATTACTGTATTATTACAAATTTCGCTAGTCACCACATTGGATATTTAAATGCTTTTAAAAACGCTACGATTATCACTTCTCATGAAGCTTATCATGATTTCATAACACAACAAGTTTCAAACAATAGCCTACAATTGAGTTTCCATGTTATGCCTGATGACTTTAAAGATCGTATAGAGTTTATAGAAAATTTTTCGAAAGTTGATGATTCTGTTCTTGGTAAAGGATTTAAAATTTTTAATAATGATTCACTAATAAGTTATTATTTACCTGGAGCAATGCCTGGTCAATTTGGCTTAATGATGAAATTTCAAGATTTAAATATATTCATGTGTAGTGACGCTGCATGGTGTCGTTCAAATTTAGACAAAAATGAACTTCCTACAAAACGATTACTTAAACAATCATACAATGGCGAGCGTTTTATAGAAACCCATATGAAATTAATTGATTTTAAGCATAGCAGTAACAAAAAGTTATTTATTCTTCCAAGCCACTGTAAAAAGATGGATGATTTTGAAGAGGTATTAAAGTTATTAGATGCATTGAATTAACATTTATGATAACATAAGCGATTATATGGAAATTTTGGAGGCCATCATGGATAAAGCTAAACGCTATTTTTATATATCAGTTGTACTCATGATTATTAGTTTATTTTTAAGTGCACAGAATCCTCTCATAGAATCATGGTTTGGATCTCTAGTATCACTTGTATTAATCAGCAGTATTTTAAACGGTATTCTATTACTTATTGCTGTTATTACAACTGATAAGTCAATTAAATATCAAACTGAAAAGCATAAAACTATTGCGAAAATCAGTAAATTTTTACCAATTTTATTATTTGTAGTTATTATTTACCACATTGTCGTTATAGTGAAATTCTTTGGTATAATTTAAGGTTAGGATATTATCAATGTCTCAACCTCTGTCATGATATTGACAGTAACTGACTGGAATGAAAAATGCGGTTATATCGAGCTTTTTTTACTCCTAGTCACCCTTACCGGGGCGGTACTACGAAATCTTTTTTGAAAAATAAGATTTCTGTCCCGCTCCTTTTTATTTTGGAGGTTTTTATATGATTTATGTCGTAATATTTATAGGTGGTGCAATTGGAGGTGGATTACGCTATCTTTCAAGTTTTATTATTTCAAGTAATACCTTCCCCTTCTCGACTTTATCAGTAAATCTAATTGGTGCTCTTCTTATGGGTATTTGCTCTACTTATTTTATAAAATATTTTAAAAAACACCCTTATATACAGAAAATGATAACAACTGGTTTCTTAGGTGCGCTCACTACGTATTCTAGTCTAAGTTTAGAAACAATACACTTGTTAAAAAGCGGACAATTTATATTAGCTTTTACTTATGTAACTATAAGTATTATCTTAGGATTTATATTTGTTGCTCTCGGATATAAGAAAGGGACAGAGGAAAAATGATATTAATTTTAATAATGATAGGCTCTGGTGTAGGAGCAGTACTTAGACATATGACAAATCAAATTATCAGTAAATTTTTCACGCAAAGTTTCCCCTTTGCTACATTAATCGTTAATGTTGTTGGAAGCTTTATTATTGGTCTTTGTGCACAATATATAGCAGAAAGTTCACATATTTATTCGATATTAGCTATCGGTTTTTGTGGAGGTTACACAACTTTTTCAACACATATACTTGAAGTATATGAACGTTACTTATTAAAATCATATAAACAAATGATATTATATATAGCATTAACGGTTATATTATCATTAACTGCTTGTTATTTAGGCTATATCATTTAACAAATTTCAAAGTTTTTTAAAGTAATAACACCTATACTTAGGCATTCATACACTTAAAAATTCGAAAAAATTCTCCCAATCCAAAATTTTAAAATCTAACGGATTAGGAGAATTTATTTATATTTTACTTATTCACCTTATTTACCAGTAAATTTCTCTGGGTCAGGTCCAATTCTTTCGTCTTTATTTAAATTATTTAATCGTGACAATTGATCTTCATTTAATTCAAAATCAAAAACATTTAAATTCTCTTCAATTCTTGATGGTGTTACTGATTTAGGTATCACAACTATATCTTCGTCAATATTCCATCTAATGATAACTTGAGCCGGTGTTTTACCTATTTCTTTTGCTATCTCTTTAACTGTTTCATCTTCTAAAATTTGTCCATTCATTAATGGAGACCATGATTGAGCTACAATTTTTTGTGCTTTTAAGTATGTTCTTAAGTCTTTTTGAGTTAGATATGGATGGCATTCAATTTGATTAATCACTGGTTTAATAGATGCTTCTTGTAACAAACTTTCTAAATGTGAAACATTAAAATTACTCACACCTATATTTTTAATTTTTCCATCGTTATATAAAGCTTCCATTGCTTTCCACGTTTCAGCAATTAATTCTTTATCGTCTCCAGGCCAATGAATCAGATATAAATCTACATAGTCTAGCCCAAGTCTTTGTAATGAAGCTTCATATGCATTTTGGACATTTTCCATACCGTAATCCGTCATCCATAATTTAGTAGTTATAAATAAATCTTCTCTATTTAAGCCTGCTGATTCTAAACCTTCTTTAATACCTTGGCCTACTTTTTCTTCATTTTTGTAAGTTTGTGCTGTATCTATATGACGGTAACCACTTTCTATAGCATGTTTAACCGCTTCTCTACATTCATCATTGTTTTCAACTCTAAACGTTCCTAATCCTAGTGCTGGTATTGTATTACCATTGTAAAATTCTACTTGTTTCTGTGTCATGTTATTTCCTCCTGGTTTTATCTTTATAATAGTATTGAAGCTACTTTTGTTTCTAGATATGGCTCAATACCTTCTGAACCGCCTTCTCGGCCAAAACCACTTTCTTTCATACCACCGAACGGGATATGTGCAGCACTTGGACCTCCATCATTCCAACCAATCACACCATAATTTAAGTTTTCATATAATTCTATGCCAGTTGCATAATTTTCTGTAAAGAAATATGCTGCTAAACCAAATGGTGTATCATTCGCCTTCTTGATTACTTCTTCTAATGAGTTATATGTTTGAATTGGTATAACTGGTCCAAATGTTTCTTCAAACATAATTTTCATATCATCAGTAACTTCAGATAGAATAGTTGGCTCTACAAAATAACCACCATTTTTATAACTATCTCCTCCAGTTACTACACGGGCACCTTTACTAGTTGCATCATCAATATGTGATTTTATTTTCTCAAATCCATCACTATTGATTACAGGACCAATGTCAGTAGATTCATTTTGCCCGTTACCTACTTTCAATTTGTTCACTTCAGATTTTAATGAAGATTCAAATTTATCTTTAATAGATTCATGTACATATATTCTATTAGCACATACGCAAGTTTGACCAGCATTTCTAAACTTAGATGCTATTGTACCTTGTACGGCTTTTTCTATATCAGCATCTTCATGAACAATTAAAGGTGCGTGCCCTCCTAATTCTAACGTAACTTTTTTAAGAGTTGAACTAGATTGCTCCATTAATTGTTTACCTACTGGTGTAGAACCAGTGTAAGTGATTTTAGAAATTAATTCATGGCTTGTAAAGATTTTACCAACGTCTTTACCTGAACCATTAACGTATTGTATAACATCTTTATCAAAACCAGCTTCATGAGCTAAATCTACAAATTTCATTGTTGTTAATGGTGTATCTTGTGCAGGTTTACAAATAAATGTACATCCTGCTGCTAGAGCTGGCGCTGCTTTTCTTGTCATCATTGCTGCTGGGAAATTCCATGGTGTAATACTTGCGACAACACCCACCGGTGCTCTAGTTACGATTAATCTTTTATTATCTACATGCTCTGGTATTGCTCTGCCATAAGTTCTTTTAGCTTCTTCAGCAAACCATAAAATGTAATCTGTAGCATACTTTACTTCACCTTTTGATTCTTTTAATGGTTTACCACTTTCTTTAGTCATAGTTAACGCAATTTCTTCTTCTTGTTCTAAAATGAGCTCACGCCATTTATATAGAAGTGCACTTCTTTCGTGAGCTGTTGTTTTTTTAAATTTTTGAAAAGCATGATGAGCATTTTCAATCATTTCGTTAATCTCTTCTTCACTATTATTGTTCAAAGTTTCAATAATTTCTTCCGTAGCAGGATTTCTAACATCAAATTGTTTCTCACTCATTTTCACAACCACCTTTTCATATTATTTATAAAAAAAGAAAACGCTACTATTATTGTAGCGTTTTCTGCTTAAGGATTAAACTTTTCTAACTCGTCCATTATTCTTTCTAGATCTTCAACACTGTATTGGAATCTTCCATGGAATACAAATTTATTGAAGAAATGTTGTAATTGTTGTTCACCAACAAGCACTTTAATATTTGGATCTTGTGAGTAATTACTAATTGTGGCTTCATCCACTTCATCAGGATGGAAATAGATGATTGGTGTTGGCGTATATTTAAGTTCGAGTTGTCTTTGTAATTCTTCAGATGTTTCGTCCACTTCTTTAACTTTATCAGTATAATCATGAAATGCAGCTGATTTTTTACTAGCTTGTTTTTCAAGGAGTAAAGTTTGTTCTTTTTTAGGATTTAAATCCAATGTTTCAAACACTTGCCCAAGTACAGGGAACTCACTAAATTGCTGTTCAGTTATACCATGATATATATGGCCGTTTACCAAATTAGAGTCAATAACATAAATACCAGTTCTCGTTAAAACAATATGATCGATTTGATGTACCTTACCTAAAGGATCTTTAGGTAAAAAGATATTTGCCATTATATGCATATCTTCAGGTCTTATTCTTCGTTCATTAACAAGTTGATCACGGAGATCTAATAAATGTCTATCAGTTATATATTCTCCTTCATTTTTCGAAAATATTTTTAATGAGTCAATTTCTCTTTCTTTTTGAGAAATTTCAACTTGATGCTCTTCTTTTTGTTTAGATAGAACCTTTTTGTTTTCTACTCGTTCATGGTCCAATTTTTCTTTGTGTTCAGATTTAAGTGACTCATTTTGCTTCTTATGTTGTTCCTGAACTTTCGCCAAAGAATTCTTTCTTTGTTTTAATGAAACAAAGAACAATATGATAAATATTATCGCAATAACGACAGCTGCGATTAATCCATAATGAATCGGTTCTAATTGACTCATATTTGCTGATCGCTCCCTTTCTTATGTATTACATCTATTATAGTAAATATTATAAATAAATTCAGTATATATCTTCAATATTCTTCTCTAATTTAAGCATTATTTTTTGATTTTTTAAATACATCGTACATTTCTATAGTTAATACACACTTTATTAGTAAATTAAAATTCTCAGATATCTAAGAATATATATAAAAAGAATCTCACCACTAGATCATATAACTAATGATGAGACTCTTTTTTAATACTGATTTTACTTTTAGGTTTATTTATTTACTAAATCTTTTAATAATTCTACTTTATCCAATTGTTCCCATGGTAATTCTACATCAGTTCTACCAAAATGACCGTATGCTGCAGTCTTTTTATATATTGGTTGTCTTAAGTTTAGCATTTGAATAATACCCGCTGGTCTTAAATCAAATAATTCTCTTATTTTTTCTACTAGTACATTTTCTTCAACTTTACCAGTACCAGCAGTGTCAACAGCAATTGAAACAGGTTGTGCTACTCCAATTGCGTATGCAAGTTGAACTTCACATTTATCAGCTAGGCCGCTAGCTACGATATTTTTAGCTACATAACGAGCCGCATAAGCACCAGATCTATCAACTTTAGTTGGGTCTTTACCACTGAAGCAACCTCCACCGTGTCTAGCATAACCACCATATGTATCAACGATGATTTTTCTACCTGTTAAACCTGCGTCTCCTTGTGGCCCACCAATAACAAATCTTCCAGTAGGATTAATAAAGAATTTTGTTTGATCATCTAATAATTCCTTAGGAACGATTGGATATATAACATGATCTTTAATATCTTGTTGAATTTTTTCTAATTCTATTTTTTCATGATGTTGTGAAGAAACAACAATAGTATCTACTCTTAAAGGTTTATCATTTTCGTCGTATTCTATTGTTACTTGTGTCTTTCCATCTGGACGTAAATATTCTAAAGTGCCATCTTTACGTACATCAGTTAATCTTTTTGACAACTGATGAGCTAGATATACTGGTAACGGCATATATGTTTCAGTTTCATTTGTAGCATAACCAAACATTAAGCCTTGGTCTCCAGCACCGATAGACTCAATTTCACTATCTGTTAAATCATCTCTATCTTCTAAAGCACAATCAACACCTTGAGCAATATCAGGTGATTGTTCATCGATAGCTGTTAGTATTGCCATTGTTTGGAAATCATAACCATACTTCGCTCTAGTATACCCTATATCTTTTACAGTCTCTCTTACTACTTTCGGAATATCTACGTATGTTGAAGTTGATATTTCTCCTGAAATTAAAGCCATACCTGTAGTTACAGTTGTTTCACAAGCGACTCTCGCTTTTGGATCACCTTTTAGTAATTCATCTAAAATTGCATCAGATATTTGGTCGGCAATTTTATCAGGATGTCCTTCTGTTACTGATTCGGATGTGAAGAGTCTTCTGTTTTTTGACATAAAAAATCTCCTTTAGATTATGTTGTACGGTCTCTTCCTCAGTGCAAATAAAAAGTGCCTTCTCTCTATAAAACAATAGAGAGAAGGCACACTCGTGTCCATTCGCTCTTATCGTTCAGACAATATTGGTCTGCAAACGGTTTGGCACCTTCCTTTCATTTAGAAAGAGGTTGCTGGGTTTCATTGGGTCCATGTCCCTCCACCACTCAGGATAAGAGAATCCGTCAGAAATGATAATACTAAAGTTTTAGAATTATGTCAATGAAACACGAAATAAATATTTTGTCATAAACTTTTAACAATAAATTCGTTTATTAGTATAGACTATTTATCTCAATGTGTTATACTAATTCCATGAAAATGCTTACAAAATAATTTTTAGACATGGGGGTCGTCATTTATGGCAATACAGTCAATTACAGAATCAATCGAATTAACTAATCTTCTTAGCAAAGAAACAACTTTAAAACAACTTTCTAGATCTGAGTTGTACAAACACATTTTAGAATCAGGTGAAGGTGTGTTAACTGAATCCGGAGCTATTAGAATGGAAACTGGTAAATACACAGGTCGCTCACCTAAAGACAAATTTATTGTTAAAGAAGAGGACACGGAACAAGATATAGATTGGGGTTCTATAAACCAGCCTATTTCTGAACACAGTTTTTTAAATTTATATGATCAAGTTATTGACTATTTAAACCAAAAATCACAACTTTATGTCTTCAACGGATATGCGGGTGCCGATGAATCTACTCGTTTAGATTTACGTGTTATAAACGAACTACCTTGGCATAATTTATTTGCACAAAATATGTTTATCCGCCCTGAAACAAAAGAAGAGGCTTTAAATATCAATCCTAATTTCACAATAATAAGTGCCCCTGGTTTCAAAGCAGACCCTGAAAAAGATGGAACAAACTCTGAAACATTTATTATTACTTCTTTTAAACATCGTGTAATTTTAATTGGCGGAACAGAATATGCTGGAGAAATGAAAAAAGGTATTTTTTCAGTTATGAATTACCTTCTTCCTAAAAAAGGTATCATGAGCATGCACTGTTCTGCAAATGTTGGATACAATAATGACGTTGCTTTATTCTTTGGTCTATCTGGAACAGGAAAAACAACTTTATCAGCTGATCCAAACAGAAAATTAATTGGTGATGATGAACATGGTTGGAACGAAAATGGCGTATTTAATATTGAAGGTGGCTGTTATGCTAAAACTGTAAGTTTAAGCCAAGAAAAAGAACCTCAAATATATGATGCTATTCGTTACGGTACAGTCTTAGAGAATGTTGGTGTGCAAAAAGATGGTACGGTTGATTATGACGACACAACATTAACTGAAAACACACGAGCTGCATATCCAATTGACTTCATTGATAATATCGTACAACCGTCAATTGCAGGTCATCCAAATACTATTATTTTCTTAACAGCTGACGCATTTGGTGTGTTACCACCTATTTCAAAACTTGATAAATCTCAAGCTATGTATCATTTCTTAAGTGGTTTCACTTCTAAATTAGCTGGTACAGAAAGAGGCGTAACGAGCCCTCAACCAGTGTTTTCAACATGCTTCGGTTCACCGTTCTTACCATTACATGCAACAGAATATGCTGAGTTACTCGGTAAATTAATTGATGAACATGGCGTAGACGTTTACTTAGTAAATACAGGATGGACTGGCGGAGAATATGGTGTTGGTTCTAGAATGGAATTAAAATATACTCGTTCTATGATAAGACGTGCAATAAGCGGAGAAATTAAAAACTCCGAATTTATTCAAGATGAAATATTCGGTTTGAATATTCCTAAACATGTAGCTGGCGTACCTTCAGAAATTTTATATCCTCGTAATACTTGGGTATCTCAAGAAGCGTATGATGAAAAAGCTAAACAACTTGCAAAGGACTTTAAAGAGAATTTCTCTAAATTCGGTGAAGCCTCTGAACACATTCAAGAAGAAGGCGGATTTAATTATAATCGAATTTAATCTTATATTAGAACAAAAAACTGAGCCCATTTATTTATGGCTCAGTTTTTTGTTCACATAAATTCATCCAATTTTGTAGTTCGATTAAAGTTTCTTTTTCTGTTTGAGGTCTAAAAACGTGACCTTCCCCTTGTTTATAAATCGTTTTGTGAAAGACGGTTTCTTTTATTAAATGTTGTTCTAAGTGGTAAGCCATTTCTATTCCTACTTGAGCATCCTCATCTCCATGAATAATTAATATAGGCGGGCTGTCTTCATGAATCATTTTAAGGGCATCACGCCTTTCATAAGCTTCCGGTTGCTTCTTGGGGTGACCTACCATACGACGCAGCATTCCTCTCAAATCAACACGTTCTTTATACATCATAAGCATATCTGTTACCCCGCCCCATATAATATAACTAGATGCTTTTACTTTTTGATACGTAAGCAGACCTTGTATTCCACCTCTTGAAAAACCTATCATATGAATAGGTGCTTCTGGATATTTTGATTTTAAAATATTAATGCCGGTAATAACATCATTTAAATCATCACCACAAAACTCATCTCTTCCTTCGCTACCGTTACTTCCTCGATAATATGGTGCAAAAACAAGTGTATTTGGATTTTTAAATTGAGCCATTCTACCTGGTCGAACTCTACCTACTTGACCCTTACCACCTCTTAAATAAACAACAATGCGTTTCACTTTGGCATGGGGAGTCATGAGCAAGCCTCTCACTTTTAAGTCATCTACTGAATAAGTAACTTCTTCAGTGCAATGATTGTTAAAAAATATAGGCATTCTTTTTCTATTTAAGAAATCCAAGTTCATACACCCTTTCTAAACATGTTAATATTGCTTTATCTTTAAGTAAAAAACTTTTATCTTCTTCGTTGACTTCATTTATATTATCTACAATTATAGGACCATACGTCTCTAAATAATCATTTTTTTCGAATATTTCTTCAACATTAACAATATATACATCTTTATCAAATGGAATTTTATCATGGACGATATATGAGGCAATAAACATGGCACACTTAGCTTTAGCGCCCGTTTCTTCGTATAATTCTCGAATAACTGCTTCTTTATTCTTTTCATTTTTTTCAACTTTTCCACCAGGTAACTCTATACCTCTTATTTTATGGTGTGTTAGAACAATTTGATTGTTATATATAGGTATCGCTAATACATGCTTTGCATGTTGGGCTTCTATTTGTTCTTTAAATTGTAGATCAACAAACAATCCATTTGGATCTTTATAACGCATGATACACGACCTCTTTCATTGATTATGATAAACTGTATATATATTTTATTAGAAAGGTAGAAACTATTGAAAAAGTTAATTTTTACAACCCTTGTTATGACAATTACTCTTATTCTAGCAAGTTGTAGTCAACAAGGTCAAAATAATTATAAAGATAGCTCAGATGCTATTGAATCTTTCCAGAAAAACATTAAGAAAATTGATACTCATTCAATTCATTCTAAAAATGTAACGACGGTTGATTATCAAGATAAAAAGGTAAAATTGAATCAAGAATCGCACGGTCGTACTAATCACCACGATAAGCTAGCTTTCAATATCGAACAAGAAAGTAATAGTAAAGCATTTAAAACGATGAACAAAAGTATATATGTTGACTCAAACAAACTCAAATCTTCACCTAAATCTAATTACTTAAATTATCATACACAAAATGCAGAAGTTGATTATTATCAAAAACTTGGTCAAGATTGGTTTGATTTAACAACATTTAACCAAAGTTTACTAAAACCTATTGAAGATGATATCAATTTAGAAGATAGAACATTGTCTTACGAAGGTACAGGTAAAGTTATGAAATACTTATATGATTTTGGTTATAGCCAATCACCTTTAATTGACCAAAATTCATTAAGTAATATAAGTGATTTAAAAATTAAAAAAGGTAACTTTAAATTATCATTCCAAAAGAATAAAAGCTTGCCTAAACAGCTTACATTTGACATAGAAGCTACTGGAAAAATTAAAAATGAGAATATTAAAATCCACATGAAACAAACGACAGATTTCTATAAATTTAACAGCACAGATGTGAAGCCATATAAAAATTTAACAAACAATCAATATAAATAGGAGCTTAGCAATGAAAAAATTATTTATTAAGCTAATTCGATTATATCAAAGATATATTTCGCCTCTTACGCCTCCAACATGTCGCTTTCATCCGACATGTTCTAATTACGCTATAGAAGCAATTTCCGAATACGGCGTTCTCAAAGGAACTTGGTTGGCTATTAAAAGAATACTAAAGTGCCATCCATTTCACCCAGGCGGTTTTGATCCAGTACCACCTAAAAAAGACCATAAACATTAATATTTATATATTATAAGTCCAGTTAGCTGCTGTAAAAATACTAATTAAGTCTGAGACCTTTCTACATCTCAGACTTAATTTTTTTTAATTTATTATATATAACAACAGGCGGTGAATATAACAAGCTTTGATTTATTAACTTTGAAGATGTATAGACAAAGTCATCTTCAAAATAATAATCACTTGGCGTTATATCACTTGGTAAATCACTATATTGTGCCAAATATGCTGTGAAATAACTACTTAAACCAAATTCATACATACCACCTATAACGACTTTCAATTGATTTTCTTTACAATATTGTATAATTTCTAAAGCTTTGTCTATTCCACCTACTCTTGATGGTTTAATAACAACACCATCAATTACGTTTGATTCTCGAAACTTTTGTATCATTTCTAAACTTGTAGCAGACTCATCAATAAAAACAGGTATTTCTAATTTATTAGTTACTTCTTTGTATTGTTTAAGTTCTTTAAATGGTTGTTCTATATAAATAAAATTTTCATCATAAAAACTATTTAGCACTTTTATAATATCTGTATTTAAAACACCATTCGCATCGATTGCTCTTTTAACTTCAGGATAATTCATCTTCAAATATTTCATATCCTCTTTTATATTATCATTCCATTTTACTTTGATGCGCGATGGCAATCGACCGTTGTAGCTTTTAAAATATTCTTGAAGGTTCCCACTAATTGTTGCACCATAATCTACTTCTATCTCTTGTAACTTATGAAATTTTTGAAAGAATATCATAGACATGACGCTTCTTGCATTGGGATAGTCGTTTAAAGACTCTAATGATAAACTAGCTTTATCATAACTATCAAGTTGGTTGTATTTATTATTTTCATACCATATGGTTAAAATATTTTGAACAGATTGTATCGTCTCGTAATGGTACCAATTAGTAGAAAAAGCATTACATTCACCGTAAAAAGTATTTCCTTCATAATCTTTCCATTCAACTACTAATACTTCCCTACTATCAAGTTCAATTAAAGGCGTTTTAATGGGAATCTTAAATTCAGCAGTAAACGTATAAAAGTTCATTTCATTTCCTAACATAATCTACCCACGCCTTTACTTTATGTCTAGATAACTTGCCCGTCGAAGTTCTTGGAATTTCTTTAATTTTATAAAAATGTTTAGGATGTTTATACTTGGCTAAATGATTATTTAACAAGTTGATCAATTCCACATCTTTAATTTGTTTAGATGATTCATATACAAGTGCAGGAACTTGCCCCCATTTTTCATCTTCTACCGGAACGGCTACACAATTAATGATGTCTATATGGTTTAACACAACATGTTCAATTTCAAATGGATATATATTTTCGCCACCACTTATGATTAAATCTTTTCTCCGATCATAAATAAAAATAAATCCTTCGTCATTAATAGAACCAATATCCCCCGTTTTAAAATATCCATTTATAAAATCTTCTTCAGGATTATTAGATGTTAAATAACCATTCATTACATTTTCACCCAATACAGCTACTTCCCCGTGGCCTTGATCATTACTATTTATAATTTTCAACTTAACATTTGAAGGTACTTTTCCTACAGTTTCTGGTTCCTCTTTCAACATATCAGGACTTGCTGTAACGAATTGAGAACACGTTTCTGTCATACCAAATGAATTATATATAGGTAACAATCTACTTAAAGACTCTTTAATAAGTGAAGGAGATAATTTTGCCCCTCCTAATAATATTTTTTCTAAATTGTATGGTTGGTCTAAATTTGATTCCATTAACCATTGCAAAGTTTGAGGTACGAGTGATATATGAGTTATATTATTGTTTTTTATAAGATTCATTACACGATTTGTCTCAAATTTCGGTTCAATGATTATCGTAAAACCAAAGATTAAACTTCTAATCAATACACTTAGGCCTGATATATGATAAATAGGTAACACTGAAAGCCACCGAGTTGATTCACCAAAACCTAAGCTTTCTTTACAACCAAGTGCACTATAATAATGATTGTTAAATGTTTGAGGAACAGCTTTAGCAGGTCCTGTTGTGCCAGAAGTGAACATAATTGTGGCAATTTTATTTATATTAAATGGCTTAATTTCATATACTTCGTTTCGCCCTTCAATATCATTTATATTGATTACTTTTTGATTTATTTTTAAATCTTGATAACTTAAAATTGTTTGAACATCTATGCAGTTTAATTGGTTTTCAATTTCTTTAGCAGTTAATTTCGTATTGATCATAACAAGCTCAACATTTTCCAACCATGCACCTATAATAAGTGCAGCATGATGGATATCATTTTTAATATATAAAGCTAATCTTTCAAGATTTAACTCATTCAAAAATTGCGCATATTTTTTTGCATCTTTTAATAATTCTTTATAAGTTAAAATGTTTTCTCCTTGCTGAATCGCTATTTTATGAGGTGTTTTAATTACACGTTCCTCAATCCAATGTCTCATTTGTTATTTGACCTCCTTACAACAATATATATTATACCTATAAATTAGTGGTAACACATAAAAAAAGCTTAAATATGTATGGATAAAAACATGAATGTTGCATGACAAGCCCCACGTGCAACATAGTATCTCTGTCAACTACTGCCAATACAAAAAGAAAGTCTGGGACAATTATTTATGTCCTAGACTCCCAATAAAAAATTATGCAGTTTTTAAAGCTCTTTTTTTAGATAATGCTTGCTCTAATATTAAGAATATTAAACCAATAATTGTTAGGAACGGCGCAACTAATGCTAAATTTTCTGTTCCTAATTGGCTCACAACTACACCACCAATAGCTGCACCTAATGCATTCCCGATATTAAACGCTGATTGGTTTAACGTACTTGCTAGCATCGGAGCATCTTGAGAGACAATTGTACTCTTAAATTGTAATGACGGACTCATACTAAATCCAATCAAACCAAATACAAATATTCCTACTACCATTAGCACGCTATAGTTTTGAATGTAATACATTAAGAATATATAGATAGGAAATATAACGAATATAATTTGTAAGGCTTTGTTTAAGTTCCAATCTGCCAATCTTCCACCAATAATATTACCTAATGTAACCCCTACACCAAAGATAATTAAAACAAATGATATCCAACGTTCTTCAATATTAGAAACATTAATCAATATTTGTGAAATGTAAGTGAAGTAAGCAAATACACTACTAAATCCAAATAGTGTCACACCTAAAGTTAGCCATAATTTTAAATCTTTTAACACATTCAATTCATTCTTAATCGAAATTGGTTGTGTTTCTTCTTGATTTGGAACATATTTGATAATCCCTATAAGTGTAAATAAGCCTAAAACACTTATAACAACAAATGTCATTTTCCAGCCTAATAATTGACCAATAAATGTCCCGAATGGTACACCGATAATATTACTTAATGTTAATCCCATAAACATTAAAGCCATAGCACTTGCTCTTTTATGAGGTGCTACCATATTTGCTGCGAATAATGATCCTATTCCAAAGAATGACCCATGAGCTAAAGCAGCTATAACCCTACTAATCATAAGTGAACCATAGTTAGGGGCGAAACTACCAATACCATTACCTATTATAAATATAGCCATTAATAAAATAAGCAAGTTCTTTCTAGGTAATTTATAAGTTGCTAGTACGATAATTGGTCCACCTATTGCTACACTCAGAGCATACCCTGTAATAAGTTGACCCGCATCAGATACAGAAACATTTAAGTCTCTCGCAATGTTTGGTAAAAGTCCCATAATTACAAACTCTGTCATACCAATTGCAAAAGCTCCTAAACTTAATATCCAAATCGCTAAAGGATATTTTTTCATTTATAGTCACTCCTTAATCATATTATTTTAATCAGATTTATCTATGATAGTACTTTTACAAAATTAAAACAAGAGTATATTTAATATTTCTCAAAATAAAAAAGTTGAGAAAATATTCTCAACTTTTAAAATATTTATTTACTTGTTTGTGTTAATCCATCCAATTGCTATTGTTTCATATCCCGTGTGTACACTTGCCACTGGTACAAGAGGTTCAACTGATACTTGAATATTTCTATTCAATGTAAGAATACGCTCTTTCCAAATATGTGCTTCTTTTTCATTACCAGCATGCAATACACCAATTCTTTCAACACCTTTAGCGATTGCTTCATCAATATGACGCACTAAATAAGCTTCTATCTTCTTCATACCTCGAGACTTAACTTCTAAATCGATTTTCCCATGTTCAAGTTTCAATAAAAGTTTAATATTCAATAAACTACTTAATAAATATTTACTATTTGTTACGCGACCACTATTTTTTAACTGCTGTAAATTTCTAGGCAATAAATATAGTTCACTTGAGTCTTTATAAGATTCTAATTGATTAACAATTTCATCAAATGAACACCCGTCTTCAGCAAGTTTTCTACCCTGTTCTAATAAATCTTTCTGTGGAAAACTTCCCGTGCCGCTATCGATTACATGTATTTCCATCGGGAATGTCTGTGCAGTAGATAACGAAGAATTATAAGTACCAGATAAAGCGCTAGAAGGATGTATTGCTATAACATGCGTATAACCTTCTTCTTGAATATGTTGGTATGTTTCAATAAAATCTTGTGGCGTTGGTTGAGCAGTTTTTGCACCATTCCCATTTTCTTTTAACATTTCAAAAAATACATTTGAACTTTCAAATTCCGTATCTTTATATGGTTTTCCATCGATAATTGTTGATAAAGAAACAACAAACACATCTTTGCTATCAACATTATCATCAATATAAGTTGTAGTATCTATTAACCAAGCTAATTTCATACTTCCTCCAAAAAAACGCATCACTATCACGCTGTTTATTTAAGTTAATGGTATATCCCACTATCTCATCTTCATTTTTACCACAAAACCTATAAATTAACAATTAAAAATGTATGCCATAAATTTTTATGATTATACAATAAAATACATTTTATAATATCAATATATCTTTTATAATTATATTAATCGAATAACACCTATTTTTACAATTTCATTAAAAATTATTAATTATATTAATATATAAAGAGAGAGGTGCATAATTCTTTTTTAAAGATTTCATAGTCCCACCTCGACAAGGATGACTAGAATTATAAAAAGCTTTGTATAAGCACATTTTCAATCCGGTCAGCTACTGCCAATATAACAAACGAGCCTTAGTCATAAATGTCCTAAAAAACCTAAAATACTATTATTAGTTGGATTAATGACGGGGTAAATCCAATAAGAGTGTGTGTAGTTGTATTAATGAAGCAGAAAATCCAATAAAGGTGTGGGTACTTGGATTATTGTAGGAGTAAATCCAATAAAAACGTGTGTAGTTGGATTAATGAGGTAGAAAATCCAATAAAAGTATGGTTAATTGGATTATTGTCATCGTTAATCCAATAAGAATATGTGTACTTGGATTATTGTTGGAGTAAATCCAATAAAGTATGTGTACTTGGATTATTGTAGGAGTAAATCCAATAAAAGTATGTGTAGTTGGATTAATGAAGCAGAAAGTCCAATAAAGGTGTGTGTACTTGGATTACTGTAGGAGTAAATCCAATAAGAGTATGGTTAATTGGATTAATGAGGTACTAAATCTAATAAGGAGCCACTACTTGGATTTATATAACGCTTAATCCAACAACAATATCAACTCTTGCTTTTTGATCAATCCAAAAAAAGAGCTAAGGTTTTATGTCCATAGCTCTTTTTCTTATATTTATTTCTATTAAGTCAAGCCTGCACGAACAAAATGGAAGATTATATAAAAATAACATCTCATTTCTAACTGAATAAACAGTGAAATGAGATGTTATTTTGAGTTAGGATTTATGTCCCAGACTTTTTATTCATTATTTATTTAAAAGTTCTTTCTTAAAGAAATCAGATTGTTTTTCTAAAGAAATAGGATCTGAATACAAGAATTCATTAATTGAGTAATAAATGACATGGTCATTTTTAATTGCGTCAGTATTTTTCCAAACGTTACTCTTAGTAAATGCATTATTAGGAGCTTTGCCATCTTGAGTCGGCACTAATAGGTAATCGCCAGTGTACTTTTGGAAATCTTCTTGTGAAACTTCCATGTATCTTTCCTTAGGAATATCTTTCTTAGCATCTGAATCTTGTTTCAAGCCATAACCATTATATATGACATCACTACCTCTACCAAATCCAGGGCCGAACAAATACATAAGTTTAGGTTGGATATCCATAATCGTATAAGTATTATCTTCCCCTAGTTTCTCTTTAACTTCCTTACCATCATCTTTCATTTTCTTATCTAAATCTTTAATCTGTTGTTTTGCATCATCTTCTTTACCAACTAACTTGCCAATATCTTCATGCATATCTTTATAAGTTAAATCCTTAACTCTAAACGATACAGTTGGTGCTATTTTTTTCAATTTATTTATATTTTTATTCTCAGCATATGCAATAATTAAATCAGGCTTCAATTTAGCAACAGCTTCAGGATCTTCAGGATCTACCTTTTTAATATCATCTTGTTTTAAGAACTTTGAATCAGGATATACATTAGTAATTGCTATAGGTTCAACACCTAATTTTTTAAAATTACCATAACTAGCAGTTAAATCTACAATTCTTTTAGGTTTATTAGGAACCTTAATTTTATTACCATCTTGGTCAGTATATGTAACTTCCTTACTATCACTACTATCTTTGGAATCTTTACTATCATTATTGCCACACGCAGCTAACAAGAATACTAAACATGCCATAAATAAAAATAAATATCTTTTCAATTTTTACACTCCTTTATTGAGAATCTTTATCAATTATACTATTAATTTAGAATTCTACAATATAAAATTGTAAAAAAGATATATTATTCATATTTTGATTAACTAAATAATTTATAAAAGTAAAAAAAGAAACCCTAATGTACAGGGTTTTAAATATTAAAATAAAGTATATTATTTATCTTTGTTTGAATAATCATCAAAATATGGATGTACTACTGTTTTTGTTTTTTCTTCTGCTTGAGTGTATATTTCAATTGTAAATTCTCCTGGTGACTTAAAGTAAAATGTATATGAACCATGTGCTAAAGCTGGTTCCCACACTTCAAAACCGTCTTCTTTGAGTGTCTCATATATTCTGTCTACACTTTCTTCATCTTCCTGTGGAAAGCCTATATGGAACGTATCTGGATAACTTGCATTTTCATCTTTTATTAAATTGAATAATAAACCATCATCGTCATTTAATGCTGCAAACATATTTCCAGCGGAAGCAATACATTTTAAACCAAAATATTTTTCTAAAAATTCCTTTGTCGTCACAACATCTTTAACTGCTATATTTATATGATTAAGTTTCATTTTTTTACCTCTTTCTCTTCTTTTGAATTCTGAATTTGAGTTTCTAATAACTCTGTAAATCCTCCTAAAAAACTTTTAATTGTTTCTAATTCTTGTTCATTATAGTTAGAGCTTAATCCTAGCAAATTCTTATTTAAATCTGAAAAAACCTCTTGAACTTCAACTTTTTGTTCATATTGTGGAACGATAATAACTTTACGGCGATCTTCAGGATGCCTTTCTCTTCTCACGTAGCCTACTTTTTCTAATCTATCTACTAATGAAGTAACACTTCCAGTTGTTAATCCTACTTTATTAGCCAACTCGCCTGCTGTGATAGGCCCAGTCTCTCGTAATAAATCTATCGAAGTAAAGTCATGACTGTAAACTTTCAATAATTCAGAAACACGTTGTTGATATAATACAATGCGTGTTCCTAAACCTCTCACCAGAGAAACTAATTCTTCATCAGAATTAGTTATTTCATCTTTATTATTTTCTTTCAAAAGTGCACCTCCTTTTATCTTGATAATCAAGATACTTTGTTGTCTAACTAACTTAACACGTGTGATTTTATATTGCAATGAATTCTGTTTACACACCACTTTCTAAAATTATTTAAAAAGTAAAAAAGACCTTACCTAGCGTTAACTAAGTAAGATCTTTAAGTATGAAATATCTTAAAAGATAGTTATCAATGAATATTGAATATCCCCTAAAATGTATTAACTATAGTAATTTTAGTTCAGTATATAACAATATGTTGCATTAATTCATATTTGCTTTAATCCAATTATATATTTCATCGTTTATCGATATGTATGTAATTTTTCCTTCTCTTGGCCCACTTAAAACACCTAATGTGTGTCCATCTTTATTAAGCAGCGGACCTCCTGATTGTCCAGGATAAGTTTCTAAATCCGTCTCAACGAAGTATTTTGAAGACCCTATTATTTTACCTACATCTCCCCATTGACTTACACCTTCTTCTTCTTCTTTAAAGCCTGGATATCCTACAGAAGAAACTTGTGTGCCTACTTTTTATTTGAATCTTTCGTCTCCATAGACACTGGAGGAACAACATCACCTATATGTTGATTATTTTTATTAGGTTTTACCTTTATTAACGCAATATCATAACTCCAGCGAGTATTTTGATCTAACCAACCTTCATGTATGATGATGTCTTTTGATTCAAATACACCATACGGTTTTTCATCTTTATTTTGACCAGGCGTTATTTTTACTTTAGTAGCCTTGCCAGCGATGTCATGTTTATAGAGACAATGAGACGCTGTTAAAACTGTATCTTTAGAAATAACAGTCCCTGTACAACCCGTATGCTTAACTTTCTCTATCTCCCCATTATAGTTTCCAAAATCTATATTTAATTTTGTTACAGATTGATTGACTGGTGATACTAAATTAAGTTCTGCTTTTGCTTGTCCAGACATAAAGCCTGAAGCAAGTAGCATTGTAATTATAGTGCTCAAAAATAATGTTTTTTTCATTTTTTCTCCTTCTCTCTCTTTTGATGTATAATTTTTGATATGCAAACATTATTATATACTGAATTTTATCATACTAAATTTTCAATAAATATTCCATATATTTCAAGTTAAAATTCTAATAAATTTTAAAATATACAAAAAACACCACAATGTTACCTTATTAACATTGCAGTGTCTTAAAAATATTGTAAATATATAGTTTATAGAAAAGAACTCCATTAACTTTTTTTAATAAAGTATAAAAAACGTAATAAAACAGTTCATATTATTAAATAAATCTATTCCAGTTAAATTCATCAGTAAAAAATTAAGAGGTTCTAATATTTCAATCCCCTCGATATTCACTATCGTTTATTTCATGAACAAAAAAAGAGCAAGGTCAACGTGTCAGAGAATTATTCTCTTGACACTTTTTTGACACTTGCTCTTTATAAATTTCCTTCAAATAATGAAGAAAGCTAGTAATATCAACGTCTTGGAGTTGTTGATAATTAAGGTACAAACGGAGAGTGAGGGATTCGAACCCTCGAGACGCTTGTGACGCCTACACACTTTCCAGGCGTGCTCCTTCGGCCAACTCGGACAACTCTCCACATAAAAAAATCAGAAGCGATATTTCACCTCTGATTATATGACCCCTACGGGACTCGAACCCGTGTTACCGCCGTGAAAGGGCGGTGTCTTAACCGCTTGACCAAGGGGCCTTATGGCTCCACAGGTAGGATTCGAACCTACGACCGATCGGTTAACAGCCGATAGCTCTACCACTGAGCTACTGTGGAATAATAATGGAGCGGGTGATCGGAATCGAACCGACATCATCAGCTTGGAAGGCTGAGGTTTTACCACTAAACTACACCCGCGTAGTAAAAATTTATATGGGGCGACTGATGGGAATCGAACCCACGAATGTCGGAACCACAATCCGATGCGTTAACCACTTCGCCACAATCGCCATACTTGTAAAAAAGTATGGCTCAGGACGGAATCGAACCGCCGACACAAGGATTTTCAGTCCTTTGCTCTACCGACTGAGCTACTGAGCCAAATTTATAAATGGCGGTCCCGACGGGAATCGAACCCGCGATCTCCTGCGTGACAGGCAGGCATGTTAACCGCTACACCACGGGACCATCATTGAAAAAAAGTAATTGCGGGAGGCGGATTTGAACCACCGACCTTCGGGTTATGAGCCCGACGAGCTACCGAACTGCTCCATCCCGCTTTAATATTAAATAAATCGGCTACCCTTTTAATATAACACAATTATTAATACTATGTCAAGAAAATATTAAAATTATTTTATTTAAAATGGTGACCCCTACGGGACTCGAACCCGTGTTACCGCCGTGAAAGGGCGGTGTCTTAACCGCTTGACCAAGGGGCCTCTCCATGAGAACTACTTTATTATATATAGAAATATAGAAAAGGTCAATGCTATTTCTTTACTTTCTTTAATAAAAAACAAGTACTTTTAACATCTTCGATACAATTTTCACTAAAGGGAAAAATAGACTTGATTTTTAAAGATTTTTTAAAGATAAAGCTAAAAATTATAATGTGAATTACATAAAAATATAGCCTTATCTTTAAATATAAATCCTTAATTAATTTAAATAATTTATCATTTTATCACTTGCATTTTTCGCCATTTGAACACAATCTGGTAAACCTACCGCATCAAATGATGCTCCTGTAAGAATTAAATTGTTATAATTATCTTCAATATGTTTTTGAATATGACGAATACGATCAATATGCCCTACTTCATATTGCGGCATACTATTAGGTAATTTCGTTACAATGAAGAATTCAGGTTCACCTTTAATCGTCATAATTTTATTTAAATCATTTAGTGCTACTTGTTTAAGTTGTTCTTCATCTTTATGATGAATAATATTTGACCCAGGCTTACCTACATAACCTCTTAGTAATACTTTGCCTTCAGGCGTCGTATGTGGCCATTTTTTATTAGTCCATGTGCACGCAGTTATAGCAGTATCGCTCGTTCTAGCTATTACAAAACCAGTGCCATCTTTATCATTAAGTACTTGTTCTTTATCAAAAGCCATCACAACTGTAGCAACACTTGTAGAAGGCATATAATTGAAATAATCTAATTCTATATCATCTTGGAACCACTTCACAAAATGTTGGTGTGGCGTTGTTACAATGACACCATCATAATGATGATTTTTACCATTAACTGTGACAACTGTTTTTTTGCCTTTTTGTTTAACATTTTGAACTTCTGAATTTAAATTTATTTTTACATTTCTATCTTCAAGGTTATCTTTTAATGTATTAACGAAAGATTCCAAACCATGTTTGAATTGTTTGAACTGCCCTTTAGGTTTTACAGTAACATTTTGATTCGCTTTATTTTTTGCTTTTTGTGCAATCATACCTTTGATGAGACTACCTTCTTGTTCTTCTTGCTCTTTAAAATGTGGGAAAGTAGTTTTCAAACTTAATTTATCAATGTCTGCACCGTAAATTCCAGACATTAACGGTTCAATTAAATTTTCAAGTACTTCATTTCCTAGTCGGTGTCTAAAAAAGTGACCTATTGATATATCAGTATGCATTGGTTTAACTGGCAAGAAATAATCTAACCCAGCTCTAGCTTTAGCGAGTGGAGATATTAATTGGGTTTTTAAAAATGGTTTTATTTCTGTAGGAATACCCATAATAGAACCACCTGGTATAGGATATAGCTTGTTATGACTGTATATATAAGATTGACCTGTTTTGTTTGTTACTAAATCATCAGCAATCCCTATTTCTTCTGCTAGTTCTGTCATAATAGTTTTTCTACCGAGATATGATTCTGGTCCTAATTCTATTGTATATCCATCTTTACGGTAAGTTTTAATTTTACCGCCAACTCTATCTGATTGTTCATAAACATCTATTTTTAAATCTGAATCTTCTTTTCTTAAATAATGGGCAGCAGATAACCCAGTTATCCCTGCCCCAATTATTGCAATTCGTTTTGACATATTTCACACTTCTTTCTTCTTCGAGAATCGAATTAGAATTTTTTATTTATTGCGGAAACCATAGCCTCAATGAATTTTGGATCGATATTCGGCATAGGCGGTCTATGATAATTTACGCCTAATTCATCACATACTACTTTACATTCATAGTCATTATCATATAAAACTTCTAAATGTTCACATACAAATCCTACTGGCGTATATATAAAGTGCTTATAACCTTTTTCATTATATAAATCACGTGTTAAATCTTGAACATCTGGTCCTAACCAAGGTTCACCTGTCTGTCCTTCAGATTGCCAACCTACTGAAACATGTTTAATATCTGATTCTTCAGCTAAAATACGAGCTGTTTCTTCTAGTTGATCTGGATAAGGATCATTAGCTTTTTTAATTTTTTCCGGTAAACTATGCGCTGAAACGATAAGTACAGTTTCATCATGACTTTCTTTAGGAATCATTTGTAACGTATCGTTAATCATTGTAGTCCAATATTCAATAAATGCTGGTTCATTATAAAATTGTTCAACATGATGTAGTTTAATACCATATTTATCCGCTTCTTCTTGAGCACGTTTATTATAGCTACCTACTGAGAAGTTTGAATAATGTGGAGCCAATACGATTGTAACAGCCTCATCAATTCCATCTTTATTCATTTGTTCAACTGCATCTTCAATGAAAGGATTGATATGTTTTAGGCCGATATAAAGTTGGAATTCTACATCTTTATAATTTTCATTTAAAGCTCCTTGTAAACTTTCAGCTTGCTTTTTAGTTGTACCCGCTAAAGGTGAAATACCACCAATTGCTTTGTAACGGCTTTTCAAATCTTCAATTTGTTCATCTGAAGGTTTGCGCCCACGTCTAATATGTGTGTAATAAGGCACGATATCACTTTCTTCATAAGGTGTACCGTATGCCATAACTAATAATCCTATTTTTTTACTCATTTTCCTTACTCCCTCTAATAAAATTAAAGCTATTTAATGTGATTACTGTTTTGATTTATATTCTGCTGAATAATCATGTACAAATTTTGCTACGCGTTGTAATGTAGATGGTTGAACTTCTGGAAATACACCATGACCTAAATTAAAGATATAGTTATCATTCATTAAGCCTTGATCTAATATTTGTTTTAATTTATCTTCTATTATTTCCCATGGAGCCATTAATACAGCTGGGTCTAAATTACCTTGTAGCGCTTTTGTTATACCTTTTGCTCTTGCTTCTTTAATTTGTAAACGCCAATCTAAACCAATTACATCTATAGGTAATTGATTCCACTCTTCAATTAAATGACTAGCTCCTACTCCAAATGTTGTAACCGGTACATTTTTCTCTTTAATTGCGCTGAAAATTTTATTCATAGATGGTCGAATAAAGTAATGATAGTCTTCAGCATTTAAAGCCCCTACCCATGAATCAAACACTTGAATCATCTTACAACCTGCATCTATTTGTGCATGTGTATAGCGTATAGACATATCTGCTAACATATCCATCAATTTAAACCATGCTTCAGGTTGCTGATACATAAACGCTTTTGTTTTATTATAATTTTTTGAAGGTCCACCTTCAATCATATAGCTCGCTAAAGTGAAAGGCGCACCTGTAAATCCTATTAAAGGAACATTTAATTGTTCTTGAGTTAATATCTTGATAGTGTCTAAGACATATTTAACATCTTCTTCAGGATTAATTTCTCCTAATTTGTTTATGTCTGAAATGTCCTTAATAGGATTATGAATAACTGGACCTATTCCAGCCTTGATTTCTACATCTACACCAATACCAGTTAATGGCGTCATTATATCCTTATATAAAATTGCTGCGTCCGTATTGTATTGATCAACAGGCAATTTTGTAACATAAGCACATAACTCAGGTTGATGTGTAATTTCAAATAAAGAATATTTTTCTTTAATCTTTCTATATTCAGGTTGAGATCTCCCTGCTTGTCTCATAAACCATACTGGTGTATGCGTTGTTTTTTCTCCTCTTGTTGCCTTTAAAATTGTATCGTTAAACGGTACACTCATTTATTTCACCTCATTATAATCATTACAATCTATTCTAACATATTCTGTTATAAACACATCATTGTGTGAAAAAAGTCATAAATTATACAAAACATTCAGATATATGTTTTATTTTACCGCTTACATGTTTATAATTTAATTAAAGAGATAGGGGGTAAAAAATTATGAACTTTTATATAACAACAGGAACATATCATTTTCTTCAAAACATAATGAAGAAGCATCCAAACGAAAATATTCATCATTATACTAGACAAGATACTACAGTTCTTATTCACGAAACAAATGGTGAATCTGTATTTGCACAACCAAGAGAATATAGTGTTATCGAATCTCGAGGTGAGTTTTATGACCATGAGTTCATAGCAGCAAGCTACATTCCTGTTTCAGAAGAAATGAGACATCGATTTGAAAATCATTATACTAATATCGATAGTGAGTTCGACAGATTTGAAGGTTTTGAATCCTTTAGATTATTACGTCCTAAAAAAGGTGATACTTACATGATTCTTTTAGGTTACGATTCTAATGAATCTTATGAAGACTTTACGAAGTCAGCATTTTTCGCTGAATATTTCTCAAGAGAAGCAACACGAAAATTCTCTGGTACAGAACAATATTCAACTGCTAACTATACGAAATATTGGTATAGACCTGAAGATGACGAATAAAAATAATAAGAGTCTGTGACATAATCAATGTCACAGACTCTTTTGTTATATTGGCGGTAACTGACTAGATTGAAAATGCAATTATATAAAACTTTTTTCAATCCTAGTCATTCTGTTCCGTTCCTTTTTTAATCTCTTAATAGTTCTTGATGTTTTTTTATTTTTTTAATAGAGGAATCGATAGTTAACCAACCTACAATGAAGAATATTATAAAGAAATATGATGTCGTAACAAATTTCACTATATAAATAATTGATAATATAGCACCTAGTACCCACATCATAGATATTAAAAATTGATGATAACCTTTAATGACTTTACCTTCATTTACTGGCCATACTTGTGGCCATAGTCCATACGCTTGTTGTTTATAAAACTGCGATAATTGTAAAATGAGTAAGTACATAATAAGTGCGCCTAATATTGCCGAAATAATAGCCTGATCAATCCACCATATAAGTATTAGTCCTATAATAAGAAATCTCAATACAATAAAGAATGCATCTTTCCCTCTCGCAAAACTTCTTATAAATAGAAATTTGTACATATAATTTTCATTGAACTTCTTAGAAGATGGTATTCTTAAGAATAAATCTAAATACTTTCTTCGAACTGTTCTTTCATTTAATACTTTCACATCTGTGAACATATTTACAAGCTTATAATAATTCATCTTATGATTATACTCAATTGCTATTAATGTTTCCCATTGATAGAAAGTTCCTCTATTAATACTCTCCATTAAAATGACTAATGAAATTAGTACTAATATTGTCGTAATTCCTGAAAATAGCCCTACTTTTAACGTTATAAAATAACCACTGGCATAAACAATGAATAATAATATGTTTGCCCCCCATACTTCAAGACCATACTTTAACCAAAACCATTTAATAATGAGCCCCATTAAAGGATAAATAAAACTTAATACTATAACCGTAATGTATAAATAAAATTTACTCCCTAATAATTCATAAAATAATGGAAACCCTACAATTAATACGATTATAGGTAGAAACAATCTATTGATATAACTATATATTATTGCTTTTTTGATATAAACACTTAAATGTTTTTCAAATGGTAATAAATATAACTTATCCGCTTCTCTGAAAAGTGTTCTAAGTGGAAATATAGAAACAACTGCTAAAATTACGCTTAATATCAACCTATAATTTATATTTTGTGGTATATCTTGTAGCCAATTACTATAACCTAAAGCAAACGCACCAAGCATAATTGTTAAAAATATAAGAAAGTGACCGTTAAATATAAATTTATTATAATTTAACTTCTCAATTAACTCTTCTTTTTGTCTTGTATTAAATAAACTTTTAGCATCATACATATGTCTCACCTTGTGTTAAATGAATATAAATATCATCCAAAGTAGCATTTGTAAGTCCTGTCTTTTCCCTTAATTCATCTAAGTTTCCCATCGCGATGAGTTTACCTTTATGCAATATAATAAAACGATCACAATATCTTTCAGCAGTTGCTAATATGTGAGTAGACATTAACACTGATGCACCTTGATTTCGTCTTTCAACAATAAGATCTAACATAGTTTGAATACCTAGAGGGTCCAGTCCTAAAAATGGTTCGTCGATAATATATTGTGCTGGTTCAACTAAAAATGCACATACAATCATGACCTTTTGTTTCATACCTTTAGAAAAATGTATTGGGAATACTTTCAATTCATTTTCTAGTCTTAATCTTTTTAATAACGGCATCACTCTATCTAGTGCTGTTTTCTTATCAATTCCATATGCCATAGCAGTCATATAAATATGTTCTTCTAATGTTAATTCATCATATAATACTGGACTTTCCGGTATATATGTAAGATTTCTTCTATATGATTCTATATCAGATTTTATATCAATATTATTAACAGACATCTCACCTTGTTGTGGTGTCAATAATCCTAATAAGTGTTTAATAGTAGTACTTTTCCCTGCTCCATTTAAACCGATAAGCCCTACTACTTCATTAGCTTTACATTCGAATGAGATATCATGGATGACAGCTTTCTTGCCATAGCCGCCTGTTAAATTATTCACTTTAATTGCCATGTGAACACACCTCCAAAATACATTGTAGCATGTTCTTATTGTTTCGTTCATCAAATATTATCTTAATCTAATGAGAAGAAACTTTGAGCATGATATAATAAACATAATATTTACATAGGAGATGATAACATGTCAGAAACAATATTCAGCAAAATAATCGACGGAGAAATTCCTTCATTTAAAATTTATGAAAATGAACACGTGTATGCATTTTTAGATATTTCACAAGTTACTAAAGGTCATACGTTATTAATTCCGAAAAAAGCTTCACCAAATATTTATGAAACAGATGCAGAAACGATGAAACATATTTCTGAGGCGTTACCAATTGTTGCTAATGCCATTAAAAAAGCATTTAATCCTGATGGCTTGAACATTATTCAAAATAACGGTGAGTTTGCTTCACAATCTGTATATCATATACACTTCCACCTTATTCCAAGATATAAAGATGATATCGATGGATTTGGCTACATTTGGGAAACAAATGAAGATAAATTAGACGATGCTAAAAAAGAAGAAATTGCAAAAGCTATCCAATCACAATTTTAATAATTGTGCTTATCTCTTCTTTAAATGGGTAAGTAAATAACTAAGAGTACTAAGGAGGAAAAATTATGAAATTTACAAGATTCGCTTTAGGTGTAGGTGTTGGACTTGCAACTGGTTTTGCAACAGCAATACTTAACACTGATCGTTCAGGTGATGCTTTACGCACAGATTTAAAATCAACTGCTGATGGATCAAAAGTTCAAATAAATGAAATTAAAGATAACGTAGCAGAAATTAAAGAATATGTTTTAAAAACTAAAGATGAAAGTCAAATAGCTATTCAATCATTAAGTGAAGAAATAAAAACGATGATTAGTCAATTTAAGGCTGATATCGATCCGAATATTGATCGCATTCAAAAAAATATTGAAAATATAAGTAATCGTGGTAATGAAATTCAAAAAGAAATTCAAAATACGAAACTACCATTTCTAAAAAAATAGAAAACATGTTAAAATTATTATATTATTAAAGTGTTACATCTTAGCATGATACATAAGTATCATGCTTTTATTTTACAAATAAAGGGGAGATTGTTATGACGAATGAACGGGATATGATAGAGAAAATGTTATTCACTCATAAAGTTTCACAATTATCGAAAGCTTTATGGAAAACAATCGAAAAGGATTGGCAACAATGGATAAAACCTTTTGATTTAAACATCAATGAACATCATATTTTAATTATTATAAGAAGCTTAGATGAAGCAACTATTTCAGAAGTTAGTAAATACGGTGTTATGCACGTTTCTACAGTATTTAATTTTGCTAAAAACTTAGAAAAACGTGGGTATTTAACAATGCCTAAAAGCCAACACGATAAAAGAACTACTTATTTAGAGTTAACTGATAAAGGATTGTCAGTATTACGTAAAACTTATTTTAGTTATTCAAATGACACAAACAGACTATATGATATAGCTACTGATTATGAGAAAGTTATGTTCAATATGCCAGAATTTACCGATGTTAAATATATCGTTGGTCAAATTTATGGTAGTGACTTTATTAAACATATTGAAGATAACCACGAACAACTTAAAAAATATCTACTTGACGAACAATCAGAAGATGATGCATAATATCAAGATAATTATATCTGAGAAGGTGACATACTTATGTTTCTATGTTCTAAATCCATCAATATACAATCTCGGTATGGACTACAGAGAATTGTATTAATTAGTACTTTAGTTTCATTTTTAACATTTATCGTCACTTACGAAATATTCATGTATTTACAAATTCAACCATTAAAGGACGATAAGTTTATTTTATTCTTATTCGTCCTTTGCTTAATTTATCCAATTCATAAATTTTTGCACCTGATTGTACTCATTTATTATCGTAAGTCATTTAAGATGAATAAAACGACTAAAGCAAAACGTGGTCTACCATTATATAATATACGTGTAGATCAACCAGTAAATAAGATTGTATTTTGTTGTGCACTTATATGCCCTATTGTAACCATAACTGCACTTTCTATTTTTCTAATCAATATCATCCCTCAATATGGACATTATATTTTATTTATTATGTCAGTTAATATAGGTATATCTATTATAGATTTACTTTATTTAAAAATTATATTGTTTACTAAAAAAGGGACTTATATAGAAGAAAGAAAGAATGGCATCGAGTTGTTAACAAAACGTTCACTAAATACAGAACATTTATAGGATATTTTTTGTAATCAATTTCCTAAATGTGCTATATTTATCATTGTATTCTTACAAAAGGAGTTCTAATTTATGAAATCAATTAAAAAATTAGTGTTACCCGTAACACTTTCAGCATCAGTTTTAACATTAGGTGCCTGTGGTAATGGTTCAGATAATTCAGGCGAAACTTTAATCGAAACAAAAGCTGGCGATGTATCATCTCAAGACGTATTAGATAAAATGGGTAGCGATGAAGTCGCTCAAAATGCTTTTCAAATTGTTCTTAACAAAGTCTTAAAAGATAAATACGAGGACAAAGTTGACACTAAAAAATTAGATAAACAAGTTGATAAGCAAATTGAACAATATGGTGGCAAGAAGAAATTCGAAGAAGCATTGCAACAAGAGAAACCTGGTGCAACTTTAAAAGACTTCAAGGAATCACAAAAAACTTCTAAATATCAAGAAGAATTTATTAACGATTCTATAAAAGTTTCTGATAAAGAAATTGAAGAAAATGCTAAAAAAGGCTCTCATATATTAATAAAAGTTAAATCTGAAGATTCTAAAGATGGCTTAAGTGATAAAGAAGCTAAGAAAAAAGCAGACGATTTACTTAAAAAAATCAAAGATAACCCAGATGACTTCGATAAAATAGCTAAGGAAGAAACACAAGACGAAGGTACAAAAGATAAAAATGGTTCATTAGGATTTGTACTTAAAGGTCAAATGGATGAAGCATTTGAAAAATCATTATTTAAACTTAAAGACGGAGAAATTTCTGATGTCGTGAAATCTCAATATGGTTACCATATAATTAGAGCTGACAAAGGCGAAGCTAGTAAAAAACAAAAAGAAAGCCTAAAAGAACAATACCGTCAAATGAAAATTCAAAAAGAACCAAAACTTATCATTAATGCATACAAGAAATTATTAGATGAGTACAAAGTAGACTACAAAGATAAAGATATTAAAAAATCAATCGAAGATAATATCTTAAATGCTAAAGCTCTACAACAGCAACAAATGCAAGCTGCACAACAACAAACGGCTCAATAAATAAAACTACTAAATCCGGCTGGGACATAAATACATGTCTCAGCCTTTTTTATTATAATGAGATTTTTATCCCACCCCCATTTTTTATATGAAGTGTCGCTTTATGTTGCACGTGGACCTTCTCTTGCAATATTCCACGTGCTTTACCTCATAAAAAAGAGTCTGAGACATTAATAATTGTCTCAGACTCTTTTTTTTGTATTGGCAGTAGCTGGCTGGTATGAAAATGCGCTTATAACAATCTTTTTTCATACCTAGTCATCCTTGCCGGGGGTGGGACTACGAAATCTTTTTAATAAAATGAGATTTCTGTCCCACTCCCTATTTCTCGTTATATTAATCTAAAGTTTCAGGTTTATAGAACTGTCTATTTTCTAATGCAAAAATACGTTCTGTAAATTGTCCTTTTTCTACTTTTTTAAGATGTTTTTCAAACATCATCATTCTCGCATCTAAATTATCAATGAAGTGAAGAACTTCTGCTTCTTTGACCATTGGCAGTTTAGGCGATCCATATTCTAATTTACCATGATGACTTAAGACAAGATGTCTAAGTAACATAACTTCTTCGCCTTCTATATTATGTTCCTTTGCAACTTGAGATATTTCATCACTAATAATTGAAATATGTCCTAATAAATTACCTTCCACTGTATAAGTTGTAGCTACTGGCCCTGAAAGTTCTTTAACTTTTCCTAAATCATGCAAAATAATGCCACTGTATAATAAACTACGATTTAAAATAGGATATATATCACATAAGGCTTTTGCCTGTCTCAACATCGTTACAACATGATAACTTAGTCCAGATACAAAGTTATGATGGTGTGAGCTCGCTGCTGGGAAAGTGAAGTAATCTTTTTGGTATTTTTTTAGTAAAATACGTGTGATTCTTTGTAATTTAGCATTTTCAATATCTAATACATATGTCATGATTTCATCTGACATTTCTTCAATTGTTAGAGGTGCTGCTTCTAAAAAGTTTTCTAATTTTACATTGTCTTCTTCAGTAGCTACTCTAAACTTATTTACTTTCATTTGTTTACGTCCACGGTAATCTATAACATCACCTTTAACGCGAATAACTGTTTCTGGAACAAGTTGTTTTATGTCTTCATTAGTGACAGTCCACACTTTTGCTTCGATATCTCCGCTTTTATCTTTTAAATAAAGTGTCATATATGGCTTACCTTGTGCTGTTACGCCTTGAGTTGCACGATGTATTAAGAAGTAATGATCAACCGAATCTCCTGGCTTTAGTGTTTCTATCGTTCTCATTAATTCTTGCCTCCTTCTATTTTTGTCAGAGTTATTGTTTGTTTTTGTGGAACAGAATTATCTTTATTACACGTAAAGTATAACACTTGTATATCTTTAGACATTGACATTAAATATTTAATCATTATTTCTTTACGTTGTTTATCAAAATGAACAAATGCATCGTCAACAATAATTGGAAACGGATAATATTTGTGTAACGACTTAATTAAGCTAAATCTTAAAGCAATATACAATAACTCTTTAGTTGATTGGCTTAATTCAGTTGGATGGAATATTTGACCATTCTCATGCCTTACACTCACCGTTTGTTCATCATATATAACTTGATTATATCTACCTTCTGTTAATGTTTTTAAGATATCCGTGGCATCTTTCACTACAAATGGTAAACGTTTATCTTTAATTTGTTTAATATGAGCTTCAACTAAGCTTTGTAAATAACTTAAAGCTGCCCAATCTTTTGCTGTTTCGTTCACTTTTTCTTTTAATAAATGATATTCATGTCTTAAATTAGATAATGTTTCATCTGTTTCCATCTGGTTAATTTTTGCGGTTAAATCACTAATTTCAGCTTGTACTGATAAATATTTATCATTATATTCATCGACTTGATGTTCTAATTGAGTTCTTTCATTTTCTAAATCTGTTTTCGTCATATAACTAAGTTGCGTATTTTTGTCGTAATCATAGTTTTGATTACTTAAATAGTTTGTTAATTGAGAAAATCTATTTAAATTCTCATGGTACGTTACATACTCTTTATGATGACGATAATAAGATTCTTCATCTTGTACATTAATATAATCGAACAGAGTCTGTATAACATTATTATTTTCTTCTAATCTTTCGTTTAAAGCGTTAATTTCATTTGTGAGTAAAGCTTGTTGTTCGATATTTCTCGCTTTAATATTAGATTCTTTTTGTTGTTCGTCTAGAGTTTGTTTGACGTCATGGAATAAAGAGATTTCTTGATAATGAATACCAGCATGACTGACAATACTATCAGCTTCTCTGTAAAATGCATTTATTGTTTCTTCTTTTTCATTTCTTATTTTAGATAGCCTATCTATTTCGATTCTGTTTTGTTTAATTTTCTTAATTGTATTTAGAGCATCATTTAATAACTGAGAAGATAATTGATTTGAAACGTGTAGACTTGATTTTGTTTCCTCAATCGCTCGTTCTTTTTTCGCTATGATATCTTCCACTTTTTCTAATTCTTTAGTTAGTTCTGCTTGCTTTGTAGCAAGTATTTCTTGTGATTGATAATAACGATCTAATTCTTGTCTTATTTTTGTTTGTTCTTCTAAATTAAAGTCCAAACTATAAAACTGTTTAAGCTGAGACACCTTCTCCTCAAGTTCATCAATTTCTCTTGAAAATGCTTCATCATGATCTAACTCTTTTGTTTTAATGAAAAATGATAGTACAAGAAGTAATAAACCAACAACGGCAAATATACCACAAAATACAAATTGAGATATAACAAATGCATATATTGCTATCGCAACAAACAGAATTCCACCAATTACTGAGCCTAAACGATATTGTTTTGTTCTTTTCTCATTTTCTTCTTTTTGCTTTTTAAAACTGTCTTCCATCTTTTGATAGAGTGAACGTTTTTCCCCGAGCTCTAAAGCCTTTTGATTATATACTTTCTTTTGTTCATAATTTTCATCTGAAACTAAGTCATTGTGTAATCTTTCGATGCTATGATTATAACGCTCTTGTTCAATATCTTGTTGGTTCATCGCACGTTTAATTTGTTCACGTTCAGCGATATTTTCATCTTTAATTCTATTTAATTCAGCAATATGTGTTTTCATTGCTTCAGATGTGTCTACAGATAAATATTCTTCATCCCAGCCAATATCTTGACGTAGTAACGTATTATCACGTTCTGTATCTTCAATTTGTTTATTTAACTGCTTTAATTCTTGATGTCTTTCTTTAATATCAGTTTCTCTTTGACGAATGCTATTTAATGCCTTTTCATCACGTTCTGACATCACTTTGACTTGATTTAATGTATGATTTACTTGTGTAAGTTTTTCATTTCGTAAAGTTAAATCTCGCTTAATACTTTCTTTAGCTCTAATAGCGGATTCATAACGCTCTATCCCCTGCTCAGGGAATGTATATGGTTCGATGTTTAATTTTGTTTCTAAATCTTTCCATTCAGCTACATCTTTATGTAAAGATATTTCTTTTTCTTTACTAGATAAACGATTTGTAAGATTACCTAAATTATCTTTTAGTTGGTTTAACCTTCTAGATACTTTATCTTTTTCATCTTGTAACCGTTCATATTCCGCCATTTTCTTTTCTTCGTTTTTAATTTTTATTTCTATATCATTTAACTGTTCAAGTTGAACGTTTAAAATTGGGTTTTTCCCATTTTTCTTATATAATGCATCTTTTTCTAACTGCATTAAATTACTCATACCAGTAAATTCTGTAGAACCTAAAGCACCAGCCTGTAATAAATACATTTGCAATTGATCTTCAGTTAAATTTTTATGAATGTCTTGTAATCCTAAAACATTAAATGAAAAAATACCTTGATATGTTTTTTTATTAATGAAATTTAGTTTTTGTTTAAGCCATTCTTCATCTTTAACTTTACCGTTTGGGAGATAAACTTTAACGTCTCCAGTAACACGACCTTTAACGCGTTCAACTTCTACACTTTGATCATCAAAATCTAGTTCTAATTTACCGCCGTATTGATTGCCTAATCGTGGCTCTAGTCTCGGTTCATTTTCTTTCTTTGTTGGAAACCCAAATAGAATAGAATGAATAAATGCTTGTATAGTGGATTTACCGGCTTCATTCTCTCCATAAATCTGCATAAAACTTTGGTCAAATTTAATTTTACGAGACATGAGTTGGCCATAGCCATAAATTTCTAATGATTTTAATTTCATCGCTTTAACCTCTCATTCTTCTTTTTAAAATTTCTTCGCCACGTTCAATGAGTGCTTCTTTATCAATATCACTAAACGGTTCTAGGAAACGATTTGCTTTAGGATTCATATATAAATCGCTCAATGCATCTTCTAATATTTGGTCATCTTCTAAAATATCATCATTAAATTCGTTAGCTAACATCACTTCAGAATCTTGTTCATAAAATACATTTAATTCTTCAATAAAAATAAAATTAGTTTGATTTTCTTCATACTCTTGAATCAATTGAATAACTTGATTAATTTCTTCTTGCTTAAGTACTTCATCATGCTTTACATATACGTCTAATTGGTAGAAGGCTTTCCCTTCAGTTCGCACACTATCTTTGAACTTTTGAATCGCTTCGTACAATGCATGTTTACCTTTAGCTTTTGTTTCAATTATAGCTTTTTCAAAACGTATATATTGTGTCGGTTTAAATCTGGCTTCTAACTTCGCCTCATCACCTTCTACTAATAAATAGCCTTTTTCGCCTTTTTCTTTAAAATGACGTGCTTGAATATTACCTGGATAGTGAATTTGAGATAGTTCACTAATCATTTGGCGCTCGTGTATATGTCCTAAAGCCCAGTAATGATAAAGTTTACTGTTTAAGTCTTCCACATTAAATTCAGTATATCTGTTTTTGACATTCGAAGCTTGAGAATAAGTTCCATGTAGTAATCCAATATGTATACCTTTATTGCCAGTTGATTCAGGGTATTCATCAACTTTATTTTCATAACTTGCATCTTTTTGATAACTAAATCCATGTAAATAAACGACTTGACCATTTTTTGTGATAAGTTGATATGTTGAAACTTTATCACTAAATACCGTAACGTTTTCTGGCCAAACAGTATGAACTGAATCTGATAATGGGTCGTGATTACCATGGATAATATATACAAATATTTGTTCTTGTTCTAGCTTTTTAAATTGTTCTCTCAAGTAAACTTCCGCACGTAAAGTTCTGTTATCTTGATCAAATAAATCACCTGAAATAATAACAAAGTCAACTTGTTCTTTTATTGCATCATCAATAATATTAGTAAAACTATTATAACCACTCTGTTTAACATCGTTTAAAATAGAAGGGCTTAAATAATGTCTAGATTTAAATGGACTATCAAGATGTAAATCTGCACAATGTATAAATTTAATCATTTAACTAACCTCTTTCACTATTAGTTCATTTTCTTAATTATTTTATTCAAGCACAATTCAATAGAATAATCAGATTAATAAGTAGTCTTTTAATGTATTAATTTTACCATATTCAAGGCATATACGATACATGACAAAGCTAATAAACAACGGTTTAAACCTAAAAAAAGTCTTGTTAGATACGACTACGTACCTAACAAGACTTTTGAAATTAAGAATTATTGTTGACCTTCTTGATTATCTTCAAGACTACCATAAATATCTTCTAATGGTTTCATGATAACACGGTTTAAATCTTGAATAAGTTGACTCATAGCTTGTTCAGCTTGCATTAATTCAGAAATTGTTTCGTTTTGCTCAATTTCTTGTGCTGACTTTTGAGCTCTAGCGATATCTACTTCTGAGATTTCTTCGCCTTGCATTTGTTTGTTTTGTAAATCTAGTTGAACTTCACGGAATTCATCGAATAATTTTTTAGTTTCTGGGTCAGCATTTACTTTTTCGTATTGCTCTTTAATTTTGTTATATTCGTTGCTTTCACGTAAAGTTTGTTCTAGTTCATTCGCTTTGTCATAAATATTTACTTCTGCCATAATAAATTCGCTCCTATAATTAAAAAGTGTATTAGAATATCAATTCCAATAATACTGTATCACACTTCGAAAGCTTATACAAAAATAGCGATTATACCTTGGAACAAGCCTATTATGCCACCTAATACAAATCCTAGTAATGTGATTAATTTCAACTCTTTGTTTGAAATTTCTATTACTAACTTTTCAAGATATGACAATTCGAAGCGATCAATTTGTTCTTTAATCAATTCTGCTAATTTCATTCTTTCTAGAATTAAACTAATATTATCTCCAACTTTTTGAATCATATAGTCAATAAATCTTTCTGTACCTTTACCTTCCATATATTCAAATAAACTTGGTACAAGTTCATATAATGGTGTGTTTAAATATTTATGCACATTAACAGATTCAGTTATTTCTTCAGCGATAAGAACTTTTGCCTTATCTTTCCTTCCAAGTGTAACAACTTCATCTAATGATTTTGACATCCACTTTTCATATTGTGTTTGTACTTGTAAATCAATCATATTATGAATTTTTTCTTGCTTAATTACATTTCTCAGTTCTTTTCGAACCTTATATACAATGTCTTCAGTAGTCATAAACATTTGAATCATGCCCACCATTTTTCCTTTTTGTTCGAAAAATTCTTCTACCATTGTATATATATCATTTTTGCCTTTATCAGATGCTAAATAAATATCCATTTTCGATAATATCTCAGGTGTAACACGATTCACTTGTCGACTTAAATCCTCATATATTTCTTCAGGGATTAAACTATGAATTGCATCTTTTTGATGAATTTCATAATATTTATCCACTTTTTGTTCTATTGTATGTTTTAAAGTTTCATTTAATTTTTCTTCCAATGGATAATCAATTCTATTTATAAAATCTTGTGGTGTGTAGTTTTTTTCTTTTAATGTTTTAAATTGAACTTTAATTGTATCTTCAAGAACACTTTTAGTATTAGGGTTAACAAGTTTTTCTTTAAATACTTCCGGAGTCAATAAATGGTTTGTTACCATCTGACCTACTTTTTCCGATAATTCATTTCTTCTTTTTGGAATAAGTCCTGGAGTAAATGGTAGTTTATAACCAAAAATTTTCTTTTCATGGTATGGATGAAATAACATTTTAATAGCGACAAAGTTAGTAAAGCCACCAATAATTGAACCTATTATCATCATTCCTATTATTGTTAATATAATTGTCATATCTGTTCTCCTTTAAAAAAAGCTACTTCTTTAGAATAATCTAAGAAGTAGCTTTTCACAAATATTAAACAAATAATGATTGAGTTTTACGTAAGAAATATGTTTCTGCTTCACGTTTCTTCGCAGTACCAAATATTGGTTGACGTTCGTCATTTAAAACTCTATACAAATCTGTTTTTTTATTAGATTGTAAAATGTAGCCTGATTTTGCATCAATAGTAGTCCAATAAATATCACTCGTATTATCATGGTTTGGATATGCACAATGATGACGAGAAATAATTTGAATTACCTCTAGAGGGTCACAACCAAATGTTGTGTTTAAAACGTCTGAATCTCTGAATAATGCACAGATAGATACACAAGTTGTCCAGTTTGGTAATACACGTTCTTTTTCTATTTGTACTAAAGTTTTTTTAGATAATCCTACTGTATTCGCCATTGTATCTTGAGTATAACCTGCCTCAATACGAACCATTTTAAATTTTGTTTGAATTATCGTTGTAAAAGTTTGTTTATCCATCAATAACTACCTTTCTATTTAAATTCTATTATTAATTTATTATATTATGTTGCAAAAATACACGATTTTTTCGAGCACAAGTATCATCATAATACATTTTGCATAAAAATAAAAGAGATAAATTGATTTTTTATCAATTTATCTCTTTAATACGTTGAAATGTTAATTTTTCGCCAATTTTGACTTTTCTCTCTCAGAAAGAATTAATGCACATGCTGCATCGCCTGTAATATTTACTGATGTACGTGTCATGTCTAATAATCTATCTATACCGATAATCATACCGATTGCGGCTGGGTTTATACCGATTGATGTTAAAATCATAGCTAACATCACTAATCCCACCCCAGGTACACCAGCTGTACCAATAGATGCTATAACAGCTATTATAACTACAGTAACCATTTGCATTACTGTCAAGTCTATTCCAGATACTTGAGCAATGAATATTGTAGCTACACCTTGCATTATGGCTGTCCCATCCATGTTGATTGTTGCACCAAGTGGTTGAACAAATGAACTAACTTCCTTTCTAACTCCCATATCTTTTGTACATTCTAGAGAGATAGGCAACGTTGCATTTGAACTAGATGAACTAAATCCTACAGCAATTGCTGGTAAGAACTTTTTAAAGAACCATAAAGGATTTTTTCCTGCTAAGAATTTGACTGCTCCACCATAAACAACAAAGAAATGGATGAATAAAGCCAACAATACAATGACGAAGTACATACCTAGTTGCTTGATAGCTCCAAAACCGGCATTCGTGAATGCCGTTGCAACTAGGCCAAATGTACCTATTGGAGCAAATACATTCATAATCATTGTAACGATATACATGAGTATATCATTGGTCTGTTCGAGAAAAGTCCTGACGACTTCAATTTTATTACCTAATGCTATCATTCCTATACCAATGAAAATCGCAAATGTGATAATTGGTAACATATCTTGTTCAACCATAGACTGCATTGGATTTTTAGGGAATAAATTAATGAGCGTTTGATCGAATGTTTGATTTTCTGGTGCTTCAGCATCCCCAGATTTAGCTTTCTGTTCAGCTCCATATTTCTTAACTTCGTCACTATTTAATAAGTCTCCTTGGCCAGCACCTGGTTTAAATACAAGTGCTAAAGCCATTGCGATAATTATTGCAATAGCTGTTGTTGTTAAGAAAAAGATAACGGTCTTTAAACCAATACCACCAAGCAGCTTAGGATCACCGACACCTACAACACCTAATACGATAGAAACAAACACTACTGGTACTACTAACATGAATATTAGATTCAGAAATATTTGCCCTAGTACATTAAATACATACTGATTAGTATTTTGAACAAAACTATTACCTTCGAAAATATTAAATATAGATCCCACTGCTATACCTAATATTAACGCTATAACAATCTTTAAAGTTAAATTCTTTTTTACTTTCATATTTATACTACCCCCAATTGTTAGCGTAAAATAATTTCTCCATGTTATCATTATATAGTAAGCGCTTTCTTTTTGTAAGACTTATTTAAAATTTTATACAAAAAAATGAGTTAATATCAAAATTTTGATATTAACTCATTGAAATAATCAAGTATTTAATTGATTAATTGGTGTTCCATAGCGTAAACAGCAGCTTGAGTTCTATCTGAAACTTTAAGCTTATTTAATATATGGCTAACATGGGTTTTTATCGTTTTTTCAGATACAAAAAGTGTTTCTGCTATTTCTTTATTAGTTTTCCCTTTTACCATCTCTTTTAGTACTTCTATTTCCCTCTTTGATAATTTATTAGCTCTGTGTGGTTTTTGTTCACTTTCAGAGATAACAGATTGAACTTTAGGGTGAATTTTTCGTTCACCTTTTAATACGTCTCTTATTGTTTGTATCAGTGCTTCTGGTTCTACATCTTTTATTTCATATCCATCCGCTCCTTTATCAAGCGCGGATATGACATGTTCTTCATCAAGAAAGCTCGTTAAAACTAATACTTTTACGTTTGGATATTTTTTCTTTAGAATACCAGTTATTTCAATACCGTTCATCTCAGGCATTACTAAATCTAGCAATATGATATCTGGTTGTTCATTTTCTTCTAAATAATCTAACAATAATTTTCCAGTTGGAAAATCTGCTACGATATTAAAATCTTTTACTGTATCAATCAAAAATCTTAACCCTTGTCTTACTATATGGTGGTCATCCACTAATATTACTTGATAATTCATTTTTACAACCCCTAATCACATTTAAAGTGGTATTGTTAATTCTATTTTGGTACCTTTATTTGTACTAGAACTGACTTCTATATGTCCTTTCATAACTTGTGCACGCTGTTTCATATTTCTTAAACCATTAGAAACTGTTTTTTCTGTTTTACTACTTTCAAATCCTATGCCTTCATCTATAATAACCACTTTAAATTGTAATTTGTTTTGTTCCATATAAATGTTGGCATGATGTGTTCCAGAGTGTTTCTTAATATTATTTAATGATTCTTGAATAATGCGATAAACATTCTCTTCTATTGTATTCGGTAAGTCAATTAAACCTTCAACTTCAAATTCAGATTCAACGTGAATAAATTGACTGTATTGTTTAATTGCAGAAATAAGACCGTTTTCTAGACCAACAGGTTTTAATTGCCAAATTAAAGCCCTCATTTCATTTACCGCACTTTGACTTGTTTCTTCAATTGTTTGGAATGCTTTTTTAGCCTCTTCGTGATCTGTGATACCTTTAGCAGCATGAGCTGTAATCTTTAAAGAAAATAACATTTGATTTACTGAGTCATGTAAGTCTCTCGCTAATCTGTTTCTTTCATTTATTCTTGCAGCTTCTTTTTCTTGATCTGTTAATATAATCCTTTTGATTGCTGAACCTATTTGAAAAGCTACTGATTCTAATAATTCTAAGTCTTCTTCAGAATATCTTTTTGTTTCTGGCGTAGCAATGTTTAATAAGCCAAATTGTTCATTTCCTGATCTTAAAGGCACTGTAGCGTGATGAGTAATACCATCTGTTTTATCATGATGTTCTCTAGTTGCCTTAACAATTCTAGAACAATTAATAATATTAGAGGCTTTTGTTAATTTTTTATTATGATAAGCTGTGACACACCAACACGTACCTTCAGTCATATATTGACAATCATTATGTGTTAAAGCAGGCGGTAATGCTTCTTCTGCAACTAATTCATGACGTCCTTCTTCATCAATGAAAAAAATCCACCCTGTATGAAAATTACTTCCATTCACTAATTTTTTAAGAGCACCATGCATCATACTATACATTTCTGTTTCTTCATTTAAAAACTCTGCAATTTCTTTCAATAAACTTGTACGTGTCGGTTTCTCCATTTACATCACCTTTATCATCATTGGTTATACACCTATTATACATACCATCTCTTTATCATTTAAATGTTTAAATTAAGCGGTAAAGATACTTCTTATGTAATTTTCTTGTTATACTAATTATAACTTAAATTTAGTTATAACATCATTTTTCCGATTTTAAGCTAAATATTCTTGGAGGATATCATGAAAATAATAATACCATCGAAATACGAAGGACAAACAATAGAAGAAATGTTTAAATCTTTGCAATTACCTAAGAAAGAATTACATTTATTGAGAATGTCTAAAGAAATAACACTTAATAACGAACCAAGCACGTTACGTAGTCATGTGTCAAAAGGAGATAAACTTCATATTCCTGTCTTAAATGAAACAAGTCAGTATGTATCAAGCTATCGTCTTGCTGAAGTTAAATATGAAGATGAATATTTTGCAATCGTTGTAAAACCTAAAGGCGTTAAAACTCATCCTAACGATTTACAAGAAGCAAATACTTTAATGAACCATGCTATTTATACTATAGATTCTGATTATGTAGAGCCCGTGCACAGATTAGATCAGGAAACAGTTGGGTTATTACTAGTAGCAAAACATCCTATTGCTAAAAAAATATTGGATCGTATGCTAGAAGATAGACAAATTACGCGTACTTATAAAGCACAAGTAGATAGTTTATTGCCTTTGAAACCACAAACAATCGATATGCCTATCGGTAAAGATAAGTTTCACCCTAATAAACGTCGCGTATCACCTACTGGTCAGCGCGCTGTAACACATATTCTTGAAAGTCATATGCTTGATGAGCACACAGCAGAAGTCGAACTAAAATTAGACACAGGTAGAACACACCAAATCCGTGTACACTTAGCAGAGATTGGTCATCCAGTAGTTGGAGATCCACTTTATAACAATAGTAAACTGAGACAATTGAAACTGCACAGTTACAAAATTGAATTTGAACATCCATTTAAAGATGAATTCGTTTCAGTTACGCTTGAAGATTAAAATATAAAATGAATTAGGGGGTGGGACAGAAATCTCATTTTATTAAAAAGATTTCGTAGTCCCACCCCGACAAGGATGACTAGATATGAAAAAAGCTTGATATAAGCGCATTTTCATACCAGTCAGCTACTGCCAATACAAAAAGAGAGTCTGGGACAATTATTTTATGTCCCAGACTCTAATTATATGTTTTCAAGGATACATTACTTATAATTATTTATCTTTTAAACCTTCGTTTGAATTTATTAAATAAATTAGATTTTTTACTTCTTATTGGTTTTCCTATTTTAATTTCACTTTGCTGTAATTGTTTAGCCTTAAGAATTGCTTCTTCCATCAATATTTGTTGAGAACTAGCTTGTTTGTTTCCAGCATCATTGTAATGATACTTTCCATTTGAATCTTGGATCCTTCCCTTCAGTCCATCATCAAGTTGTAAATTCAAATAGTCTTTTAATCTTTTAACGATGCTTTCATCTAAAATTGGAAATAAAATTTCAACTCGTTTTATCATATTTCTTGTCATCATATCTGCTGATGATAAGTACATTTTTTCTTCACCGTTATGATAAAAATAATATATTCTAGAATGTTCTAGATATCTCCCCACAATGCTAATTACTTCTATATTTTCACTTACACCTTGTATACCTGGCTTTAAACAACAGATACCACGAATTATCAGTTTAATTTTCACTCCATTTTGAGAAGCTTCAAATAATTTCTTTATGACCTTTTTATCTGTTAAAGAATTCATCTTAGCAATAATAAGTCCATTACCATGTTCTTTATGAGCTTCAATTTCTTGATCTATGTGATCAACAAATACATCTCTTATTTCAAATGGCGCTACAATCAGCTCATTATAATTTGGCTTTAATGAATAACCACTTAAATAATTAAAGAAATTAATCGCATCTTCTCCTATATCTGGATTAGTAGTAATGATGCCCATGTCTGTATATAATTTTGCAGTTTTATCATTATAGTTACCTGTTCCTAAATGTACAAACGGCATAACTTTACCGTTAACACGCTTTATCACGAGAGTAATTTTACTATGTGTCTTTAAAAATGTCATTCCATAAATAACATTACAACCTGCATCTTCTAGCATTTTAGCCCACTGCACATTATTTTCTTCGTCAAACCTTGCTTTTAATTCTACTAATACAGTAACCTGTTTACCATTTTCTGCAGCATTTTTCAACGCTTGAATAATAGGTGAATCACTACTTACACGGTAAAGTGTTTGTTTAATGGCAAGTGTATCAGGGTCTTCAGAAGCTTCTTTAATAAACTCTACAATTGGTTTAAATGATTCGTATGGGTGATGGAAGAATATATCTTTTTCTAATGCTAACTCATATATATTATTTTTATTTAAAGACGCAGGAATTTGAGGCGTATGTGGTTTGAATAATTCATTCGGTAACAAATCCTCCAATTGACTAACTAACGAAAATAAAACAGTTAAATCTACAGGCCCATTTACCCTGTATATATCATGATTATCTATTTCAAACTCATTCATGAGAAATATACTTTTTACTTCAGAATCAATATGTCTACTGTCAATTTCTAATCGGACAGCCACACCACTTTTTCTTTCTTTTAAAAATCTTTCAATTTCAATAAGTAAATCTTCCGCACCATCTTCATGTATCGTTAAATCTGCATTTCTTGTAACTCTAAAAGTATAAGTATTAATGACTTCATAACCATTGAATAATTGTTCGATGAATAAAGAAATCACATCTTCAAGAAATACAATATATTTTTTACCTTCGTGTTCAAGTTTAATAATTCTGTCCAATAGAACTGGAACGGGTACAATTGCTGATCTGATTTCTCCATCATCTAGTTTTATATCCACAAATAAATTAAGCATTTTATTATTTAATTTGGGTAATGGTCTATATGCATCAATGCCTAATGGTGATAAAGTTGGCAGTATTTCTGAGTTGAATTGAGCGTGTAATTGTTTAATTAGAATGTCTGGTAACCTTTCTGGTTGAGTAATATAAATATTATAAGTTTTTAATTTTTCTTTTAATTCATTAAATCTTTTATATTGCAAATCGACATTGATTCTATTTTTTTCTTCAATACAAATAAGTTGTTCTTTAGGTGTTAATTGCGCTTTGTTCTCAGGTTCATTAAAGTTCATTTTAATTTGGTCTTTTAACCCGGCCACTCTCACCATAAAGAACTCATCTAAATTAGAACTGTGAATTGCTATAAATTTTAATTGTTCAAGTAATGGATTATTAGAATCAAATGCTTCTTCAAGAACACGGTAATTAAAGTCTAACCAACTAAGTTCTCTGTTATTATAGTATTTTGAATTATCTAGATTATATTGTTTAGCTTGTTCTCCCATAATTACCACACCCTTTACAAATTTGCATCGTTTAAAAAGTTAGTACTGTTCTATTAAAACGTATAAACATTAATCTTGAGTAAATTTTATATTAAGTTTTTTTGGTAATAATTTTTCTATATGTTTCTTCTGTCTTTCAGATTGATATTGCTCCGCTATTGGATCTGTTACATATTGTACTTCTAGTACATATTCATCTTTAGATTCTGTCAATGTTAATGAATCAACACAGTCTGTATTTGATACATTAAGTGCATGAGCAAATTTAATTAAACCGCCTAGCTTCTGTATTTGATCTATCTCATTAGTTTTGAACCAATTAGTTTCTTTTGCATAAAATTTTAATAAAGTTTTATTTTTAAAACTTGCTAATAAAGCTAATTTCACTCTCTCTTTATGTGACAATCCATTGATACTACTATTTGCGATTATATAATATGTGTGTTGAGAACTGGAATCTGCATCAATAAATGAACCTAAATAGTATAAATAAGCAGCATCTTTAAATAATGATTTATCACTTTCAGAAATAGTAATATCATTTATTTCCATTACTTTATTTAGTAGAGTTTCTGCAAGTTTTACCCGTTGTCGTCCATTAGAAGGATTAATATTGTACTCATTTGCTAAATATTTAAGTGCATCAGTGGCCACATTATCTTTATTAAAAGCTTTGGAAAAATCTTCTTTTAATATGGTCATAACAAGTCCTTCTCTTAAACCTTTTCTAGAGAAACTAAATTCTGTTGCATCTACAACCTCGAATAATGTATTAAATACAATTGAACTTGGCATAATAATATCTACTCTATCTCTACTTAATCCATCTAAATCTTTCAAATCGTTTTTGTCTGATTTTTTCAATACATCAAACACTTCTTCTAAACCTTTTTTATTCATGTCATAACCATGAACACCTGCTATCGGATAATTATGTAAAGATTGATGAATTCTCGCATTATTTCGTGCAGAACCACCGATACCTATAATTGGTAATTCTTTATTTTTAATCCATTTTTCTGATTCAAATTGATCTTTAACATATTTTTCACATTTTTTTATAGCGTTCTTATCGTTATGATTTTTTCCTTCAAAGAACATTTTTTGTAGCGTTACAACTCCAAATGGGAAACTTACTGCATTCATTAGTTTTTTATTTTCAAAATGTGTAATTTCTGTTGAACCACCACCGATATCTACGGTGATTCCATTTTGAATATTAAGCGTATGAGTAGCTGCAAAGAAACCATAAAATGCTTCATCTTCATCAGGAATGACTTCTATATCTAAACCTGTTTTAGTTTTTACTTTTTCTTTAATCTCATTTAAATTATTCGATTGTCTAACAGCTGCAGTGGCTGCAGGAACTAATTCATCTACATTGAACTTCATAGCAACTTTTTTGAAACTATATAATGTTTCACTTAATATTTCGATACCTTCTTCAGTCATAACTTTATCTTCTGTTAAATATTGACTTAATCTAGCTGGGGTTTTAATGTTTTGTAATTCATTTAATCCTGTTTCATCTGAACATTCAAAAATAACGAGTCTAATAGTATTTGAACCGATGTCAATTAAACCTATTCTCTTCATATATACCTCCGAGTGTATCTTTTGATATGCAAAAAGGTGCCTATAGCACCTTTTTGACTTCTTTATATTTCTAATAGCTGCTATTATTCTTTAGAGCTTATCATGTCTTCTGGTTTGATCCATTCGTCAAATTGTTCTTCTGTTAATAGACCAGACTGTACTGCAGATTCTTTCAATGTTAAACCATTTTTATGAGCATTTTTAGCTATTGAAGCTGCATTTTCATATCCAATATGTGGATTTAAAGCAGTAACTAACATTAATGATTGATTTAAATATTTATCAATATTTTCATCAATAGGCTCAATACCTATTGCACAGTTATCATTGAATGTTTCCATACCATCTGCTAATAAATAAATTGATTGTAATGTATTGTATAATATTACAGGTTTGAATACGTTTAATTCAAAATTACCTTGTGATGCTGCTATTCCAACCGTAGTATCGTTACCCATTACCTGAACTGATACCATTGTTAGCATTTCACATTGCGTTGGGTTTACTTTACCCGGCATAATTGAAGATCCAGGTTCGTTTTCAGGGATTGAAATTTCCGCTAGACCTGCTCTAGGACCTGAAGATAACCATCTTACATCATTCGCTATCTTCATTAAATCACTAGCTAATGCTTTAAGTGCACCATGTACATAAACAACTTCATCATGAGCTGTTAAAGCATGGAATTTATTTTCAGAAGAAACAAATGGATAACCTAATTGTTCAGCAATTTGTTTCGCAACTTTATCTCCAAATTCAGGATGAGCATTTATACCAGTACCTACTGCTGTACCGCCTATTGCTAAGTTAAGTAGCTGACCTTTAGATTCATTTAATAAAGATTCACATTTATCCAACATGTATCTCCAACCGCTTACTTCTTGTCCTAAAGTTAATGGTGTTGCATCTTGAAGATGCGTTCTACCTATTTTAATAATGTCTTCGAAAGAAGTTTCTTTCTCTTTAAATGTATCTCTTAACTTACTTAATGCAGGTAATAATTTTGATTCTATTTCATGATATAATGCCACATGCATCGCAGTTGGATATGTATCATTCGAACTTTGAGACATGTTGACGTGGTCATTTGGATGTACATTTTCCTCTGAACCTTTTTCTTCTAAATAGTTGTTTGCAACGTAACTAACAACTTCGTTAACGTTCATATTACTTTGTGTACCACTACCTGTTTGCCATACAACTAATGGAAAATGTTCATCTAAGTTACCTTTTAAAATTTCATCAGTAGCATATACGATAGCATCTTTCTTATCATCTGATAGCTTACCTAGTTCATGATTAGCAATAGCTGCCGCTCTTTTCAAATGAGCGAATCCGTATATTACTTCAATTGGCATTTGTTCCTTACCAACTGGGAAATTTTGTTTACTTCTTTGTGTTTGTGCTTTCCAAAACTTGTCACTCGGTACTTTTATTTCACCAAAAGTATCATGTTCAATTCTGTAATCCATTTACATTACTCCCCTTTATTACATGTTTAAATCAATTTAACTTCACCTTTATTATAGCCTATAAATATAATGAATAAAACTGTTAGTAGTCTGATAATTCAAATTTGTAAACAATATACAATCGTAAAAGTGCATAATTCAATTTTTTACAAATAAAGATTTTGATATTTGATATTTTTAAAATAAAAAAAGAATTTACGCACTAAGTTCTCATGCATAAATCCTTTTTTGAAATGTTTGAAGATATATCAACACTAAATTATTTTTCTTCTTCTTTTTCTTCGTCATTTTGTTCAGAGATTTGTTCCATCTCTTTACCTAGTTCTTTGACGTCTTCTAAATCTTGAACCATTTCATTTTCTTCTTCATTTTCATTATGATCAATGTGTTTATCCAAATTGTTCACCTTCTTACGAAAATTGAATTGAGAAGTAAGATCTTACATCTTCAGGTAGACCTTGCGCCGCTTCATTATCTAGTACAACAGTAACCATTCTATGTTGTTTTAATTTTGCTGAATCAACAGAACCATTAGCAGGTTCTTCATATAATTGTTTTACTGCTTTAGCTTTTTCTTTACCCGTAACAAGTAATACGACTTCGCGAGCAGGATGTATCGAAGAATCATAATCTAAACCGATTCTACTATCGTCAGTTAATGTTAAAACATTTAACATTAATTTATTTTTCTTCTTATCAGTATTTACTTTATCTTTAATCACTGATTCAACATCGCCACCAACATCAGTTTTTATGACTTGCTTACTAGGAACACCTAATTCAGTGTAATAGTCTTCTTTATCGTCAAAATCTAAAACATGAATTTGACTAAAATTAACTGGACTCTTTTTTACATTATCGAATAACTCATCAAAAAATGTTGTGTTTTCGTCATTTAGATGTACGCCTACTACTGATGTACTGTCACCATTAAATTGTTTACGTACAATATCAGCGGCATAACGTGCAGCTATACTTTTTGTTTCGAATACTTTAAAATTTAAAGCCATTTTCTCCACTCCTCATTTCAACTTATCTATTATCATGTCAATAATCATTGTTCATTATCTATAATATACCCTTTTTTAATCGTTGTTAAAACATTTATTTCTGAATCAACTATAACAAGGTCTGCTTGTTTACCTTTTTTGATTGAACCTAGCCTATCTTCTACGTTTAATCGTATAGCTTGATTTAAACTAGTTGTTCTCCAAGCTTCTTCTAACGGGATATTTGCGTAGTTCATCAAATTTTTCAATCCTTTATTCATGAGTAAAATACTTCCAGCTAATGAACCATTTTCTAATCGCGCCTCATGATCTTTCACGTGAACATTTTGTCCACCTAAATCATATTCTCCATCTTTCATACCTTTTGCTCTCATTGCATCAGTAATCACGCAGAAATTTTTGTTGCCTTTCGATAAATAAGCTAATTTAACGGACGCTGGATGTGAATGTACACCGTCTACAATAACTTCTGTCGTTAACCTTTCATCTGTCAATGCAGCTCCAAAAACGCCCGGCTCTCTGTGAGTAAATGTAGTTTGAGCATTATATAAATGAGTAATATGCTGTAAGCCATTATCAACTGCTTCTTCTATACCATCATAATCCGTAATCGTATGACCAGCAGAAAAAATCACTTTATCATTAAGTGCCTGTATTGTTTCTTTAGCACCTTCTACTTCCGGAGCTATTGTTATAATTTTTATTTTATCTTTAGCTACTGATTGAAATGCTTCAAACTTTGCAACTGAAGGTCTTGCTACATATTTAGGATTTTGCGCACCAACTTTATGCTCAGAAATAAATGGACCTTCTAAATGTACTCCTAATATTTCTGCGCGTTTATCATCTAAAGGCTTATACTCTGCTACATTTTTTAACGCTTTATTAATTGCTTCTGATGATTGTGTCATTGTAGTCGCTAAGAAACTTGTTGTTCCTTCTGATAAAAGATTTTCAGATAGTATATTCAATGTTTCCGGTGTTGCATCCATTGCATCCTGACCATATCCCCCGTGTATATGTATGTCAATAAAGCCTGGAATAATATGTTGACCATTTACATCAACAACTTCTAAATTGCCGCTATATGAACCTTCTTGTATATCTTGTATATATCCATCCTGTATTTCAATATAACCATTTTCTATTTTTCCTTGTTCAGTATAAATTACTGCATTATCTAAAATATAATGTCCCATTTTAAAGTCTCCTTAAAAATTATATTTAAATATTCACCTAATTCGTATATAATAAAGATAACATAACATTACTGGGGGGCTAATTAAATGAATACATTACTAATCTGCATGGTTGGTGTAGCGTTTCTTACTTCAATGTTAACAGCTGGTCGTGATTCTAAAGACTATGGACTTAAAGAAGAAGATTTAAACAAAGAGCTTGAATCTTTAAAACAAAATAATCAATAACTGAGACCCCTACGGCCTCAGTTTTTTTTATTTTAAATTTGGATAATCTTGTTGTCTTAATGCTTCATAAATTAATATAGCTGCTGTATTAGATAGATTTAAAGCTCTTACATTATCATTCATAGGTATTCTTAAAGCTGTTTCTTTATATTTTTCTTTAACCCAATCAGGTAAACCACTTGTTTCTCTACCAAACACAAAGTAATGATCTTCATCAGTATTGCTGTAATCAAAATCAGTATGCGGCTGTGTACCGAATTTAGTTAATAAATAATAGTGACCACCTTCTGTTTTTTCAAAAAACTCTTCAATGCTATCGTAATAAGTGATGTTAACGAATTTCCAATAATCTAATCCTGCTCTTCTCAACATCTTATCGTCAGTGCTAAATCCTAATGGTTTAATTAAATGTAAATGTGTGTCTGTAGCAGCACAACTACGTGCAATGTTTCCTGTATTAGCTGGTATTTCTGGTTGATATAAAACTACGTGGTTCGTCATAATTTATTGTCTCCTCATTTCTAATCCTTTAATCATTTCTTCTTGTACTTCTTCAATTTCATGTTCATAATGCGACATAATAAAGGTTCTTGCCTCTTCCCCTTGAATTTGGCCAATCGCCCAATAAGCAGTAGCTCTAATCATTGGTCTAGGGTCTGTTAAAGCAACATCTTTCAATTCAGGTATAGCACTTTCTTCGTTAAAATGTACCAATGCAACAATCGCATTTCTTTGAATAGGCTTCTTACCTCTCCATGCACCAGCTATATGTCCATAAGTATTTTTAAATTCTTTATTAGACATCTTTAATAACGGTACTAATCTCGGCTTCAAAATTTCAGGTTCTAGCACGATATCATCATGTTGAGTGTTTATACCTCTATTTCTTGGGCACACTTGTTGGCATGTATCACAGCCATAAAGACGATTTCCTATCTTATATCGATACTCGTCCTTTAAGTATCCTTTAGTCTGTGTTAAGAAGCTTATACATTTTTGACTGTTTAATTGACCATTACCTACTAGTGCACCTGTAGGACATCTGTCTACACATATATTACAATCTCCGCAACTATCTATCACTGGATCATCGGGCTTAAACGGAATGCTCACAAGCATTTCTCCTAAATAAGTCCAAGTCCCTAAATCCTCATTAATTATGAAACCATTTTTACCTGCAAAACCAAGTCCCGCTCTTTCAGCAACAGCTCTGTCAGATAATACACCTGTATCTACCATTGATTGGATTTCAACATCTGGTACTTTTTCTTTTAAAAATTCTCCAAGTTTATCTAATCGATTTCTCATAATTGTATGATAGTCTTGTCCCCAAGAAGCTCTCGCAAACATACCTCTTCTATCACCACGCACACTTTTTGGAGCGCCTTTTAATTTGTTAGGATAACCTACTGCGATAGCGATAATCGAACGTGCTGAAGGCAGTGATAATTTTGGTTCTGTTCTTAAAGCTATATCACTTTCTTCAAACCCAGAAGCATAACCTTTGTTATGGTAATCTGCTAGTTTCTTTTTTAACTCATCAAAAGGATCTGCAGTTGTAAACCCAATGCTATCTATTCCTATTGAATGCGCATAATCTATCACTTCTTGTTTTAATTGATCTAAATTCAAATTTACTCACCTCACTATCAAACATGCCTATATATTTTAACATATTTAATTCTTAAAAATTGCATATCTTTTATGAAACAAAATTAAAAATAAGTCCGAGACAAATATTTATGTCTTGGACTTATTTTAGCATTTATTTTTAATTTTTTTGTAGTAAATAACTTAAGAAATAATTGTAGTACCAATTGAATTTGAATTAGAACTATTTATTAAAGCGTGTTTAACTGTGCCTGGAATAATTTTAACACTACTACATCCATCTTTAATAGCCGATACAGCACCACTCACCTTTGGTATCATGCCTCCATATATTTCAGTAGTTTCAATATAAGTATTAATTTCTTGTATGCTTAATTCAGATTTAACTTCATCCTCTATTAATACACCAGGAATATCACTTACTAAAAATAAATCTGCATTCATTTCGCTCGCTATTTTATATGCTAAACTATCTGCATTAATATTATATTTTTGACCATTTTCATGATTAATACCAATCGGTGCTATTACAGGTATAGCTAACTTACATATATCTGCTAAAACTGGTTTGTTTACTGAGAGACATTCTGCAACGTATCCATACTTTTCATTTATAGGTTCAATCTCAAATAAGTTAAGATCTATTCCGTTTAATCCTATAGCTAATGTTTCTTTACGGTTCACTTGATGTACAATTTTTGGATTGACTTCACCTATCAATGTATTTACAGTTTGAAGCAAAGTTTGTTCATCAGTAACACGTAAACCATCTAAAAACTTACTTTCAACCCCTAATCTATTGAGCTGTTTTTTAATAAATGGTCCTCCACCATGAACAATAATAGGTGTGTAATTATCTTTTCTTAAAGCATGTATATCTTCTATAATCGTATCGCAAAGGTCACTTAATATGCTACCGCCTATTTTAATTACTGCATACTTCATTTTAAAAACTCCTTATTAGGTGCTATATAAAGCATTAATACGCACATATTCGTATGATAAATCACAACCAAATGCTGTAGATTTAAATAAGCCGTTACCAACTTTAGCTTTAATAACAATAGTGTCCTGTTCCATATTTGCTTTAAGGTCTAATGCATCAAATGGAACTGGCATACCTTGTTTCACAATCAAATGATCACAAAGCCACACGTCCACATTATTTGGTGAAATTGTATTGTCTGCATATCCAATTGCTGTTATAAATCTTCCGAAATTAGGGTCGCCACCATGAATAGCTGTTTTAACTAAACTAGAGCCAACGATTGTTTTGGCTATAGCATTATTTTTTTCTTTTGAAATTGCACCTTCAACTTCAACTTTTATTAGTTTTGTAGCACCTTCACCATCTTGGGCAATGCTTTTTGCAAGATGCTCACAAACATAGCGAACCGCTTCAACAAATTTATGCCATTCAGGATGTTCTTTAGTTAACTGTTGTTTACCTACCATTCCATTAGCTAGAAGTAACACCATATCGTTTGTACTCGTGTCACCATCTACAGTAATCATGTTAAAGGTATCATCTACTGTAGGCTTTAATATGTCCTCTAAATCCTCAGCTTGTACGTTAGCATCTGTCGTCATAAACCCTAACATTGTCGCCATATTAGGATTTATCATCCCTGAACCTTTACTAGATCCACCTACAGTTATAACTTCACCATCTATGGTTACTTGAACAGCGATATGCTTCGTTTCTTTATCAGTTGTTAAAATAGATTCATTAAAATCTTTAGAACAAGTTGCACCTTCAATATCTATATGTTCAACGCCGTATTTAATTTTATCCATAGGTAAAAATTCTCCGATTAAACCTGTAGATGCGACAGCTATTTCATGTTCTGGAAGTTGAAGTTTTTCAGAAATCCATTTTTTTGTTTGTATTGCATCCCTTAAACCACGTTCACCTGTACAAGCATTAGCTATTGCTGAGTTAATAACCACTGCTGATAATTGTTTTGAAACATTTAAACTTGCTTGTGTAACTTGTAAAGGTGCAGCTTTAAACGCATTTTGAGTATATACTGCTGCGCATTGAGCAGGATTTGATGAATATAACCAACCAAAATCTTTCTTTGCTCGACGTAATCCAACATGTATTCCACCTGCTGTGTAACCATTAGGAGATGCGACATCCCCGTCTTGCAAAATCGTTATTTCAGAGTCTATAACTTGCTTAGTTTCTTCAATCATCAAATTCCTCCACTCTATGGGTATATTGGTAATAAATCTAAACCTTCCATCTCATCAAAGTTATATAGTTTATTTAAATTTTGAATTGCTTGTCCACTAGCACCTTTTACAAGGTTATCAATTACTGAAACAATAATAGCTTTATTTCGTTTTTCATCTACATAAATTCCTATATCACAATAGTTACTCCCAAGAACTTCTTTAGTTTTGGGAAAATCTCCTAAATCTCTAATCCTTACAAAAGGCTTATCTTTATACATATCTTTGTATAAAGCATGTAGACTTTCTTCTGTGTAATCTTTTGTTAAATCAATATAAATGGTTGATAATATACCTCTTGTCATTGGCACAAGGTGTGGTGTGAAAGTTACATTAACTTCGGTATTAGAAAGATTCGTGAGATATTGTTCTATCTCTGGTATATGTTTATGTCCACCTAATTTATATGCTGATAAATTTTCATTCATTTCACCATAATGAACATTTTGACTTAAACTTCGACCAGCTCCTGATACACCAGTCTTTGCATCAATAATAATAGAATCAAGTTTAATTAACTCATCAGTTATTAGCGGATGTAATGCTAATAAAATAGATGTAGGAAAACAGCCGGGGTTTGCGATAATTTGGTTATTTTCATTTACCTCTGACCATTCGGGTAAACTGTAAAATGCTTGATTCAATATAGATTGTTTGGCTGGTTGTTCTCCATAAAATGATTTATATACATTTGGATCTTTTAATCTAAAATCACCTGATAAATCAATTACTTTAATGTCTCTTTCGATTAAGTCAGGGATAAAATGTTTACTAACATTTGAGGGAGTTGCAAAAAATATTAAATCACATTCTACATCTTTTACATCTAAGCTTGAGAATTCTGCCTGAATACTGTTTTGTAAATGAGGATACGTGTTTTTTATCGCTTCTCCTGATTTAGAATGTGAAAATATATATTTAATTTCAACTTCTTTATGTTGATTTAATAATCTAATTAATTCCACTGCTCCGTATCCACTTCCGCCGACAATTCCAATTTCAATCATTACGACACCTCTTTTTTATATTTGTATTATAAAACTTTTGACAAAAATTGCTTTGTTCTATCATTTTGAGGATTATCAAATATTTGTTCGGGAGTGCCTTCTTCTTGTACTATTCCTTCGTCCATAAATATAACGTGATCACTTACATTTTTAGCAAATCCCATTTCGTGCGTCACCACTACCATAGTCATACCTTCTTTAGCCAAATCTTTCATAACACTCAATACTTCACCTACAACTTCGGGGTCTAATGCCGAAGTTGGTTCATCAAATAATATAACTTGAGGATTCATTGCAAGCGCACGTGCTATTGCAACACGTTGTTTTTGTCCGCCTGATAGTTTAGACGGGTAAACATTATATTTATCTTCTAGTCCAACTTTATTTAATAATTGGATGGCTTGGTCATCTAATTCTTTTTTGCTTCCTTTTTTTAATGTTAATGGTGTTAAAGTGACGTTTTCTATTACTTTTTTATGTGGGAATAAATTAAATCCTTGGAAAACCATCCCCATTTTTTGTCTTAATTGGTCTAACTTTGTCCCTTTAGCATTCGTTAAATCATTATTTTTAAATAATATCTGTCCTGAGGTTGGTTCTTCTAATAAGTTCAAACATCTTAAAAGCGTACTTTTACCGCTTCCTGAAGGTCCAATAATAGCAACAACTTCACCTTGTTTAATATTTAAATTAATGCCTTTTAATACTTCGTTTTTTCCAAATGTTTTGTGTAAATCGTTAACTTTAATCACTTACACTGAACCTCCTTTCAGCGAAATACATTACTCTTGATAATGTAAAGGTTAATATGAAGTATAATACCGCTGCGACTAGTAACGGTGTAAATGGATCGAACGAAGCACCTTGTACTACTTGTGCATTAAACATCAGTTCGCTTACACCTATTACAGATACAATTGATGATTCTTTAATAACAGTTACAAATTCATTACCTAAAGCAGGTAAAATATTTTTAATAGCTTGTGGCATAATTACTTGCTTCATCGCTTGAGTTCTATTTAATCCTAATGACCTAGCTGCTTCCATTTGTCCATTATCTACAGCATTAATACCTGCTCTTATTATCTCTGCAATATAAGCACTACAATTAATGATTAATGCGATAATACCGCAAATAAGTGCTGATAAATCGAGTCCGAGTACTGCGGTTGTACCGAAGTACACTAGAAATACTTGTACAAGTAAAGGTGTACCTCTAATAAATTCTATGTACACTGAAGCGATAGACTTAAGTATTTTGCTATTACCTAATTTCATTAGTGCTAATACGCAACCAATAATTGCACCTGCTACTACACCTAAGAAAGATAATAGAATTGTAATACCGATACCATGTAAGAAATAAGAACCATACTTACTAAAGAATGAACCATCATCAAACATAGCTTCTGTTGCTTTGTCTTGATAATCCTTTATCAAATTATTATCTCTCACATCTTTTACGCTTTTGTTTACTCTATCCATTAATTCTGGCGAGTTTTTCGGTAAAGCAATCGCGGTTGTTTTATCGGCATCAGAAAATTCAACATCAGAATAAGTTAAATTAGGATTTTTCTCTAGATAAGCGTCTGCAACTGGACCTTCTATAATCATTCCGTCTATTTTTCCAGAATTAAGTGACATGATAACTTCGGGTACCCTAGTAAGAGAGCTAAGTTGTGATTCAGGCATTTCAGTTTTTGCAAGTTCTTCTTGAGTCGTTTGCTTTTGAACACCAATCATTTTACCTTTAAAATCATCGACCGTTTTTAATTTGTCTTTATCTTTTTTCTGGACAATCATCCTTTGTTTGACTTCCATATAATAATCCGAAAAATCTACTTCTTTTTTTCTTTCAGGAGTTGGTGCCATACCAGAAATAATCATATCGATTTTTCCAGTTTTTAATGCGCCGAGTAAACTATCAAATTGCATATTCACAATTTTTAATTCTATATCGTTATCTTTTGCTATTTTTTTAGCGAGCTCGATATCAATCCCGGCATATTCTCGATTACCATCCTTAGTATGTTCGAATTCATATGGTGCATAATCAGCTGATAATCCTACTCTTAATTCTCCACGTTCTTTTGCTTTCTCCCATTGATCCGTTTGTGCTGCATTAGCTTGGCTTATACTAATGTTTGGAATCATAAGTGATAAACAAATGATGGTGAAGACAATTTTTAATAATACATTTCTTTTCACAGTTCCAACCTCCTGAATTAATAATATTCATTATTATACGCATTATTGTAATTTTATGCAACAGTGTTTTTTAAAAAATAGTATGAATGTTCAAACACTCATACTTGATTATCATTATATTTCGTTTAAGCTTTTCCCTGTGTTTATTACTTCAAGTGCGCTATCAAGTGATATCTCAACCATATTCTGAACAGCTGTTTTTGTATAAAATGCTATATGGGGTGAAATTAACACATCATCACGCGACAATAAATCTTTTAATATTTCATCTTCAATAGATTTATTTGAATAATCATATGCAAAATAATCAAATTCATGTTCATATACATCTAAAGCAGCGCTATGTATTTTTCCTTCATTTAATCCTTTCAATAAGGCTTTAGTATCAACTGTAATACCTCTTGAAGTATTCACTAAATATGCACCATTTTTCATATAACTTATCGTTTCTTCATCGATCATATGCATTGTTTCATCATTAGCAGGAACATGCAGAGTTATAAGGTCCGCTTTAGATATAGCTTCTTTTAAGTCATCAAAAAATTCAACATTATCACAACTTTGGTCATAAGGGTCATAACCTATAACCTTTGCACCAAATCCATTGAATAATTGAGCTGAAACTTTTCCTATTCGACCTACTCCAATAACAAGTATGGTCATACTTCTTAATTCATTAGCAATAACATTTTCATCCCATGTAAAATCTTGATTAGTAACACGTTTATGTATTTTATTAATGTTACGAACTAATTCTAATGCTCTACATACCGCAAACTCTGCTATGGCATTAGGACTATATGCTGGTATATTAGTAATTTTAATATCATGTTTAGCTGCTTCTTCTTTATTGAACATATCAAAACCTGCAGTTCGGCCAGCTATTTGCTTAATTCCTACCTTATTAAGTGCCTCATATATATCATCATCATATTTATGTAGTTGTTGAGTACTAATAGCATCAAATGCTTTTAATGAAGATACATTATCTAAAGTTAAATGTTCTTCAACACATACTATTTCATGATTATTCACTTTCCCCCAGTTATAAGCAAAATTTTTCTCGTCTTCTCTTATATCAAATAATTTTATTTTCATCATTTACTTCCTTTCAATATGCAATATTGTGAATAATCATTAATTGTACAAGAAAACAAAGAAACAAACAATCTATTTTTCAATATATTCTTACTATTCAGAATATAATATGTAGTTTTAGGGCTTATTCTTTTTTACATAAATAAAAGCCAAGGACATAAATCCTTAGCTCAAAAATGGACTACGAAATCTTATTTAACAAAATGAGGTTTCTGGCCCTCTCTCTATGCTTTATTATTAAAAGCAAATATATTTTTTTGATATTTTGGTAATACTTTCAAACATAGTGTGTGTATAATGTATGCACTTATTAAAGGTATAATGAAGTATGCTAATAACAATAATAATACGTTAACTATAAACTGTCCGTCCATATATTTTATAGCATTAGCTGGTCCGACAAAACCTGTGTAGCCAAAACCTGTAGACATTGGTGTTCCTTTAATTCCAACAAAGTAAGTTAATAGTCCACAAATTAATCCATTAAACAGTAACGGTACTGCAATTATAGGATGTTTGAAATAAACTGGTATCATTAGTTTTGCTGCACCAACAATCAATACAATATTTGTGCCTCTATTATTAACTTTCCATGATCCTATTAAGAACGTCATACAAGCTGCTACAATACCCATATTACCTGCGCCAGAGCTCAAACCTTCTAATCCTACAGCAGTAGCAATAGCAACTAAGGAAATAGGTGTTACCATTAATAAAGAGTATGTAATTGCTATTAAGATACACATTAATAATGGATTTAAAGTAGAAAAATGACCAATTAAATTGCCAATACCTTTAGTTACAGTACTTACATAAGGCAAAGTTAACATGCCAATAAATCCACTCACAACAGAAACTAAAATTGGTAATATAAGCATATCTAATGAACCAAATTTTCCTTTTAATTTAATCATTAAGAAACAACTTATTACCAATACAACGATTAAATTTACTACATCCCCAATACTTGCAAATGTATATGTACCATTCTCTATTTTAACAGCACCTGATCCAATCAATCCTGCAGCTCCAATCATAACAGCATCAGTAGCTTGGAATTTAAATTGATTTGCTACAATCACTCCTATTATAAAGCTCATACCAAACTGCATTAACAGTAAAGCTTGGTTAAACATTTCTAATATAGGATGAAACTGTGCTAAGTATGTAAAAAGTACGCCAAGAATAGCATTTGGTATTAAAGCAATAACGATACCAACACCAATACCATTTAAAATATTAGAAAAAAATTCTTTTGCAGTGAAATGTTTGTCCATAGTATTCCTCCAGATGTAAATATGTATTAATGATATAGGACTTTATCTTTTTAAACAATCGTATTTTCACATTTATCCTAAACTTCTTAATATTATATAAAATAAAAAAGCCATAAACCTAAGTTTATGGCTTTCAATATAGTACCGGCGGTCGGGCTCGAACCGACACGTCCGCAATGGACACGGGATTTTGAGTCCCGCGTGTCTGCCAATTCCACCACGCCGGCATAACTTTATCCTATAAAAAAATCTTCCCTATGGAAGAAATAATGGAGCGGAAGATAGGATTTGCACCTATATCTCATTCCGGGAAGGAATGTATTCTAAAAGTTGAAATACTCCCGCATTTTAATAATTAATCATTTAGGAAAAATGGAATTGGAGCGGAAGATAGGATTTGCACCTATATCTCATTCCAGGAAGGAATGTATTCTAAGAGTTGAAATACTCCCGCAATATTTATTAATGGAGGCGGCAACCGGATTTGAACCGGTGAATAGAGGTTTTGCAGACCTCGGCCTTACCACTTGGCTATGCCGCCAAACAACTGGGCTAGCTGGATTCGAACCAGCGAGTGACGGAGTCAAAGTCCGTTGCCTTACCGCTTGGCTATAGCCCATTAATAAAAATAAGGGCGGCTGATGGGAATCGAACCCACGAATGTCGGAACCACAATCCGATGCGTTAACCACTTCGCCACAACCGCCATGGCAGGGGTAGTAGGAATCGAACCCACACCAAAGGTTTTGGAGACCTCTATTCTACCGTTGAACTATACCCCTATAAATAATAATGGTGGAGGGAGGCAGATTCGAACTGCCGAACCCGAAGGAGCGGATTTACAGTCCGCCGCGTTTAGCCACTTCGCTATCCCTCCGATAGATGGTGCCGGCCAGAGGACTTGAACCCCCAACCTACTGATTACAAGTCAGTTGCTCTACCAGTTGAGCTAGGCCGGCTTAAACTTTAAAAGATGGCTCAGGACGGAATCGAACCGCCGACACAAGGATTTTCAGTCCTTTGCTCTACCGACTGAGCTACTGAGCCATACATTAAATTTTTAAAAATGGCGGTCCCGACGGGAATCGAACCCGCGATCTCCTGCGTGACAGGCAGGCATGTTAACCGCTACACCACGGGACCTAAAAATAATAATTGCGGGAGGCGGATTTGAACCACCGACCTTCGGGTTATGAGCCCGACGAGCTACCGAACTGCTCCATCCCGCTTTAATAATAAATAATTAGTGTACAAATATAATGGCGGAGGAAGAGGGATTCGAACCCCCGCGAGCCGTTAAGCCCCTGTCGGTTTTCAAGACCGATCCCTTCAGCCGAACTTGGGTATTCCTCCACTATATAAGTATGGACCTTGCAGGACTCGAACCTGCGACCCAACGGTTATGAGCCGTTTGCTCTGACCAACTGAGCTAAAGGTCCAAAATCAAAATATGTATGACATATTTAATTTTAATGGCGGCAGAGGGGATCGAACCCCCGACCTCACGGGTATGAACCGTACGCTCTAGCCAGCTGAGCTACGCCGCCATAATGGTAATGTATTAATTTTAAATGGTGGAGACTAGCGGGATCGAACCGCTGACCTCCTGCGTGCAAAGCAGGCGCTCTCCCATCTGAGCTAAGCCCCCATTTAATATATAACTTTTAAAGAGTCGGGAAGACAGGATTCGAACCTGCGACCCCTTGGTCCCAAACCAAGTGCTCTACCAAGCTGAGCTACTTCCCGTAACCTTAACTGGTCATTACGCGCCCGAGAGGAGTCGAACCCCTAGCCTCTTGATCCGTAGTCAAACGCTCTATCCAATTGAGCTACGGGCGCATATTAAAATGGTGCCGAGGACCGGAATCGAACCGGTACGATAATCACTTATCGCAGGATTTTAAGTCCTGTGCGTCTGCCAGTTCCGCCACCCCGGCAAATAATGGAGCAGAAGACGGGATTCGAACCCGCGACCCCAACCTTGGCAAGGTTGTATTCTACCGCTGAACTACTTCTGCAAGATTAAATGCTTAATTTCTTTAAATAATGCGGGTGAAGGGAGTCGAACCCCCACGCCGTAAGGCGCTAGATCCTAAGTCTAGTGCGTCTGCCAATTCCGCCACACCCGCTAATGGTGAGCCATAGAGGATTCGAACCTCTGACCCTCTGATTAAAAGTCAGATGCTCTACCAACTGAGCTAATGGCTCTAAAACATGGTGCCGGCCAGAGGACTTGAACCCCCAACCTACTGATTACAAGTCAGTTGCTCTACCAATTGAGCTAGGCCGGCTAAATGGTGGAGAATGACGGGTTCGAACCGCCGACCCTCTGCTTGTAAGGCAGATGCTCTCCCAGCTGAGCTAATTCTCCATTTAATATATGTAATTTTTATATTTGCCCGGCAACGTCCTACTCTCGCGGAACGTAAGCCCAACTACCATCGGCGCTAAAGAGCTTAACTTCTGTGTTCGGCATGGGAACAGGTGTGACCTCTTTGCTATCGTCACCAGACAAAATACTTGCTTGAGACAATCGTTTACATACTTCCTCATCACTGCTGGCTTCCGCATTCATTTACCGGAGTAAACTCATTTGTCATCCATTGTGATTCGTCGTCTATAAGCGTTTTCTCTTCGCAACGTTATGAGAATGTATTGCACATTCAAAACTAGATAGTAAGCAGATTTTACGGCTCAAAAACCGATTTTAAAAATTTGATTAAGTCTTCGATCGATTAGTATTCGTCAGCTACACACATTACTGCGCTTACACCCCGAACCTATTAAC